>CADCIK010000006.1 GCA_902801415.1 uncultured Lachnospiraceae bacterium | reverse complement strand
GACATGAGTCAGGACAGCACGACGGAAAGTCAGACACCGCCTGATATGAGTCAGGACGGCACGACGGAAAGTCAGACACCGCCTGATATGAGTCAGGACGGCACGACGGAAGGACAGGCGCAGCCTGAGATGCATGACGGGCAGACCGGCGGTCCCATGATGGGAGAACAGGGACAGCAGGAGACTTCGCAGGAAGCAGAAGATCAGGCGGAAGAGCAGACTGTCACAGCACAGACTGTAGACGCTAAGACCCTGACAATTTACGGTGGATGTGCCGCATTGCTGATTGCTGCTATCGCAGTCAGTATGATGTACAAGCGGCATTGACCATATAAAAAAGACTTACTGTATCACCTTATACTCCCTCGGTGATGCGGTAGGTCTTTTTTTGTGCCCTTTCAGTGCCCTTAAGGAAGTGTCCAAGGGCACGAAAAGGGCATCAGGCTAGGAAAGAAATAAAAGTGCCGTTTCGTTGCCCTTAAGGAGGTATCCAAGGGCACGAAAAGGGCGCCAAGCCAGAAAAGAAATAAAAGTGCCGTTTCGTTGCCCTTAAGGAGGTATCCAAGGGCACGAAAAGGGCGCCAAGCCAGAAAAGAAATAAAAGTGCCGTTTCAGTGCCCTTAAGGAAATGTCCAAGGGCACGAAAAGGGCGCCAAGCCAGAAAAGAAATAAAAGTGCCGTTTCAGTGCCCTTAAGGAAATGTCCAAGGGCGCGAAAAGGGCATCAGGCCAGAAAAGAAATAAAAGTGCCCTTTCAGTGCCCTTAAGGAGGTGCCCAAGGGCACGAAAAGGGCGCCAAGCCAGAAAAGAAATAAAAGTGCCGTTTCGTTGCCCTTAAGGAGGTATCCAAGGGCACGAAAAGGGCATCAGGCCAGGAAATAAATAAAAGTGCCCTTTCAGTGCCCTTAAGGAAGTGTCCAAGGGCGCGAAAAGGGCACAAAGCCAAAAGTGCCCTTTCAGTGCCCTTAAGGAAGTGTCCAAGGGCGCGAAAAGGGCACAAAGCCAGGAAAGGAATAAAAGTGCCATTTCGCTGCCCTTAAGGAGGTGTCCAAGGGCACGAAAAGGGCACCAGGCCAGGAAATAAATAAAAGTGCCCTTTCAGCGCCCTTAAGGAAATATCCAAGGGCACGAAAAGGGCAACAGGCCAGAAAATCTTGTGTTGACGTCAACAGGATTTAGAGAGAAAACAACTCAATACTAATTTGATATAACAAAGGAGTAATGGTAGAATGTCAAAGATATATAGTAAATTGATTGTAGCCTTTATAGTGGCATTTGTTTTTTCCTGTTTGGCGCCCGCGTTTACTATTGCAGCTGAGAAACCAACGAGCAATAAATATTTGGGGACTCATACTATTTCAGGGTCAACCAAACAAGTTAAAATATATCGATACGTATAGCTTTTTTCCATGGAATTCTTGGAAGAAAAACAAAACTGTGAATAGAAAAGAGTAAACAGTAGATAAAGTTAAACCGACTTTGAATAAAGAAGTGAATGATTAATGTGAATGGAGTAAGTCGTATGAAAAGATGGATTGTACTGTTGATTATTATCGTAGGTTTGCTAAGTGTGTCGTTTACTAGCATTTATTATAAGAACTCATCAAAAATAACACAGAAAACCTACAAAGGGACTTATCAAATTAACGACAGCGCATCCATTGAAAGCGCCACTCAAAAAGAGTATTTGGCAGTAGAATTAGCTGATGATCAATCAAAAGAAGAGTTTGTACTGTATAATTCTCAAAATGAGATACTGAAGAGTGGCTATTGCCAGGTTGACGATGAGTATGTTGTCTTAAGAACAGACAATAGTACTATGCTGCTTCTGCGTACTTCCGATAAATACTATTTAATTGAAGATGATTTACAGCCGAAATCATTAGACAAAATTGACAGTAACCCAATAATCCCATAGTTTTTCTTTTCGCTTGATAAAGTACATTGTCATATTTTTTGAGCGCTGAACTTGATGCGAGTCTTGAAAATTATCGCAAAGGCTAAAACCACCCCTCCTAGCTGATCGGGAGGTTTTCTTGTAGATTATATCGCTTAGAAGGGGAATCTAAAAGGGCGTCAAGACCAGAAAACAAAGAACAAAGCCGTAAAACAAGGGCACCAAGCCGGAACAAAACTAATTCTTCCGGCTCAGTGCCCTTAAAGTGATCATTCTTCTACTTCAAAATACTGATCCAGCACAAAACTCCACACATCCAGCGTCTCAGGATCAAACATGGAAGACGTATACTCAGTGCTGCCGTCGTTGAGATAGAACTTATACTCATGTCCGTCAAGGATCCATGTAGTGTCCTTTCCCTCAGCGTTTACTTCAAAGACCTGCTTAGCCTGATCGGTTGTATCCAGGATCATATCCTTGAGATCGACGTCGATTGTACTGAACTCGTTTGCAATCGACAGACTCATGTACATGACACGGCTGAATGAGTCATAGTCCTGATACAGCTGCGGATCGATGACTTCCACAGATATAAGATCGTAGAGGAAGTCTCTGTTGATCGTCCTTCCTTCTTCAAGAACAGTCGAGTCAATGTAGTCGCACAGGCCGCCGAGCGTCTTATCTTCATAGATAAAGGTGCTGTCGTTTACTTCTCCATTCGGAACAACGATGATCTTGTCTCCGTCAAATTTCGCATTGGCGAAGGCATACGAAGCGTCATAGTCTTCGCTGCCTGATGCATCGTCGTCAGATGCGTTCGCTTCGGATTCGGCGTCGTCAGATGCAGATGCTTCAGATTCCGACTCTTCGATAATCTCCTCTGCAGCTTCGGGAAGGGTTTCCTCGACTTCGGCGGAAGCATCGGACAGGGAATCCTCAACTTCTTGTAATTCGTCGCCGACTTCATCCATAACGGCTGCATCAACTTCTTCAGCGGTTTCTTCAACCGGTTTGGAAAGATCCGCGTTAGCCTGTTTGCCGGAAGCGCCGCAGCTCGCTGCAGAAAGCAAAAGAGTGCCGCACAGAAGGAAAGCGATGATTTTTCTATTCATTGGTTGATCTCCTTAATCATTTGCAGGTTACAAACATCGGTACTATTATATCATATATGTGCGTATTATCGAATTATCGAAATGACGCGTAAAGCCCCGGCCGGCGAAGTCGACCGCGGGTACATCACATCATATATGCGCATATTAATTGCAATGAAGGAGATACCTATGAGCGCGTCAGAACAGTGGTGGGAGAGGAAACTGAATATTAAGACTTCCGGAATGATCGATCACTTTTTTGAAATGGACTGTAACTACTACGAACCAACGGATTACAGAGTTCTGGAGGCCCTTCTTTCTGAGCGCCATGACGGGCTGCCGCGCGACCGGGATCGAGTTTGACAAAGATCTCTATGAAAAGGCGTGCCAAAATCTTGAACGGGCGAAGATCCCTGATGCATACAAAAAGGGCGTCCGTTTTATTTGTGAGGACGCCCGGAAGTACCGCTTGCAGGATGAAGACAGTTTGTATTTCTTCAATCCGTTCACAGATGACATTTTAAAGATCGTGCTGCACAGGATCCGGGAATCCTATTATGAGAATCCCAGGCAGATCTACCTGTATTTCTACTATCCCTTCGAGAGCGAGATTTCCCTGCTTATGACAGCGGATGACCTTTTGTTTGTTGACGAGATCGACTGCACAGGCCTGTATGAGAATTATGACAAGCGGGAGAGGATATTGATCTTTGAGATGGTGTGAGTGACAGAAAATTGGAATGAAAAGAGGGGTACTGAAAATTGGAATGAAAAGAGGGGTATTGATCCTGCTGTTTGAGCAGCAGGATCAGTACCCCTTTTTATACAGTGTTAGTCCAGGAAAATCTTCTGCATGAAATTGTAGTGCCCAAGCCTCCACAGATCATTGTCATGGTCATATCCTTCCACCAGATCGGTCTGGTTGGGAATGCCCTTTTGGTCCATGACTTTGCCGTAATAGAGAGTGGAGTCGATGCACCCCTCTGTAATAAGGTGTGGGAATGACGCCGGTACAGGGAGCAAAGCTGCCGATATATCCTATTTTGGCCTGCCACTTAAAGCCCGCGGCCAGCGCATCCGTGCCGCCCTGGGAAACTCCCGTGACTGCCGTGTATTGCCGGCCCTTCTTTACGGAATAGCGGGACTCGATGAACGGCATAAGGTCCTGCACGAGATCGTCGATGCCCTTGTCGTAATAGGGACGCATCTCCTCGTCCGACATGCCGTCCTTCTCCGCCAGAGGTCCTGTATACATATCTGCCCCCACGATGATCATGGGGACTGCGAGCCCGTCGTGCAGCATCTTTCCATACAGCGTCTGCAGGATGGATCCTTCGTGCACGTGGGAATCGTATCGCCCGCCAAAACCGTGAAACATATAGAGGACCGGATACTCCTGCGACGCAACATATCCTGCCGGGAGCAAAACATTGCAGTACTTGTAATCGCCCGCAGTGTTGGAGTAGTATTCCACGTCGGCCTCGACTGTGCCATAGTCGATGTCATCGTGCCATTCCTGAAATTCTGCGGGGACTGTGTCATAGGATTCCATGGTATAGGGGGCCGGCAGCGCGTCGGCATTTTCTGTACCTGCAGAGGTTGAACCAACTGCAGTTGTTTCCTGCGATTCAGAGGTTGTCACGGCTTGATCAGAGACCGATGCAGATATGTCGGCGTCACCTGAATCAGGTGTTTCTATTTCGGCTTCCGCAGACATAGATACGGCGGCTTCTTCAGTTGCAGATATGGCTGTAGAAGTTTCCGCAGAACCAGTATCGGAGGAAGGTGCCACACCTGAACAGGAAGTGACGAGCAGCGCGGCGGGAAGCAGTAAACTCAGTAAACGATGGGTAGCTTTTAACTGCATAGAGTGATGTTCCTTTCAAGACTTCAAGATATTTGGGTGAACTACCTGCCGCCTGCATTTATTGTCAGGAGGCGGGGATATTTTGCTATTAATTGGATAAAAGTATTCTACTTTCCATGCGCTAAAAAGTATAATACTTATATGGAATATCGTGTCATTCGGATTTGGCATAATTTGGTGTTCAGTCCAGATATATACTGAGCAAGTGGCGCCAGGTGCTTAAGAAAGGGAGGTAAGTATGTCTAAAAAGCTTGGGGATCTGATCAAAGAGGCGCGCGCAGCCAAGGGACTTACACAGGCGGCTGTAGCGGAACAGGTGGACGGAATCACTGCATCCGATGTTGGCAAGATCGAGCGCGGGGAGAAGGAACCCACGCAGGCTGTTCTGAAAAAGATGGCTAAGGTCCTCGGGGTGACACAGAAGTCTCTTCTCGACGCAGTGACCGGAACCGGAAAGACTACGGCTGCCGGCAAAACTTCAACTGCCGGCAAGACTTCTTCCACCGGCAAGACTACGGCTAAGAAGACGACTGCTGCAAAAAAGACGGCCGCCAAAGCAGTCAACGCACTTACACTCACCGCGACTGAGAAGAAACTTGTGCAGCTCTACAGAAATGCGGATACCAAGACCAAGAAGGCTGCGATCAACCTTCTGGAAGGTGACAGCAACGCTATCGAGCTGATCGGCGCACTCCTTTCCGCTAACGCGAAGGGATCCGGAAGCAGCGGATCTTCGTCAGGTTCTTCATCAGGTTCATCGGGGACGTCCGACCTGATCAGCGCACTTCTCTCCGGAAAGACGGGCGGAAGCTCTGGCGGCGCGGCCGGAAAGGATACAATGAACGCGCTGATGGATCTTCTGGGGAAGATCAATAAGTGACGTAGTTTTTTATCTGATTAATAGCAGAATATCCCTATTTTTTGTGATAAGCATATGTAGTGGGTAGTTCACATTTAGAGGCTCTACTTCAAGCTGGTTTTGAGTACCAGCTTGAAGCAGAGCCTGTTTTCTTTTAAAGCTATTTCTACTCTGTGAGAGATTCTTACAAAGGTCTCCACTTGGGAGAGGAAGTACTTCGGAACTGTTTACATTAAGGGATGATTACAATGCCTGAATAATCGCAGGGCATATACAGGTTGCTTAGCTGTTAGGTACAGAAGCCCGATTTCATGAATTTGTACCCCATGGATTTTCGTGTAATTAGGTATAGCAAGCAGATTTTACGCGAATGTACTCCAAAATCTTCAATCTCAGCGAAGCATTTAGGTATGGAAGACAGATTTCTTGTGCTTGTACTCCAATTTTCAATTGTAATCATGGAGAACAAATCCCAGAAAACTCCCCGCTGTACCTAAACGCCCGCAGGCAAGCGAAAATCTTGGAGAACAAATCACAGAAAGCTCCCCACTGTACCTAATCAGGCGCATGCAAGCAGAAACCTTGGATAACAAATCATAGAAAACTCTCCGCTGTGCCTAAACGCCGTTAGGGCAGGAGAAAACCTTGGAGAACAAATCAAGGAAACCAAGGCGCTGTGCCTAAACGCCGTTAGGGCAAGAGAAAACCTTGGAGAACAAATCAAGGAAACCAAGGCGCTGTGCCTAACCGCCATTAGGGCAAGAGAAAACCTTGGAGAACAAATCAAGGAAACCAAGGCGCTGTGCCTAACCGCCATCAAGTCAAGCAAGAAACCCAAGGAGAACCGGCAAAACCACAGAGAAAATCACACCAGAAACTCCTCCATCTCCCCGATCGTGCGGAATATGAAGGTCGCGCCAGCTTCCTCCAGCTCGCCTTGCGGCGCGAAACCGGTGTAAACGGCCAGGCTGTCGAGGCCGCACTGCTTCGCACCTTCGACGTCATGCTTGCGGTCGCCGATCATCAGGACTTCCGGATCGCCGGCGGACTTGCCCATCCGGCGCAGGGCTTCTTCTATGATGTCCTTCTTGGCAGAGCGCTTCTCATCCATGCTCGCTCCGACGACCTCGTCAAAACACTGCAGCAGATCGAAATGCTCCAGGATCCGGCGCACATATTCCTCCGGCTTGGAGGAGGCGACAGCAAGAAAACGGCCCTTTTCATGAAGAGCGCGCAGCATCTCGGGGACGCCCTCCAGCACCTCGTTCTCGAATAATCCGACCGTCGAAAAGCGCTCGCGGTAGACAAGCAGCGCTTCTTCCGCCTGCTCGCGGCTCAGCCCGTGGAACTCCATGAAAGAGGGGATGAGCGGCGGCCCGATGTAGGGCGTCAAAGTGTCCGGATCCGCAACATCGATGCCGAAGCGGCGCAGCGCATACTGCACACTTTTGGTGATGCCCTCCTTGGGATCCGTGAGTGTGCCGTCCAGGTCGAAGAGCAGATACCGATAGGACGCCGGATCTTTGGAAATCGAGTTGAGGAAGGCGATCATTTTCCCCGTCACCTGGTCGATATGCGCGGCAAAACAGTGATCGTCATCACCGGTCGTGAACATCTCCGCATTCTGATAAGCCTCTGCGGTTCGGACGCCGTATTCATAGGGGACCAGTTCATCAGTGGGGGAGTGACCGACCAGCACAGGCTTGTCCCCGTAAAGGCGGATCGCGTCATCAAAGGGAAGAAGCCGGTTTACCCTGTAGTAATTGCCGGAGATCGGAGCGCTGTCAAAGACAAGTGTCTCATCCGGAATGTGTTCGGGATCAAAGAACCGGACAGGGAAGCCGCCGGCATAGCTGACATCGCGGATCAGCATGGCCGGAGCAAGCAGAATGAGCCCATCCAGCTTATCGGGTTCGAGACCCGCGCCAAGAACAGCTGCCGCGCCTGCCTGGGAGTGGCCGCACAGATAGAGCTCGGAGACATAATCGAGCCCCCGGGCATAGTCGATCAGGCCCATCAACTCAAGAGCCCAGTGGAACAGTGTGTGGTCATGAAAAGATCCGCCGCTTTTGCCGTGGCCGTACAGTTCGGCGCGCAAGCAGGCATAACCGGCTTTGGGGAGGGCCTCCGCTATGGCTACCATGTGGGGCTCTTCCATATGTCCGGTCAGGCCCGGGATGGCGAGGACCATGGGGATCTTAGAATGATCCGCGCGGGGATCGCTGTCCGGCAGGTCGAGTTTTATGTGTACTGAAATTCCGTCACAAGGAATGTAAAATTCTTCATTTGTCATCGCTTTTTCACTTTCTGTGCGCATAAATCCTGTATACTGTTAGTAACGATTACATTATGACATATTTAAGAGGCGCTAAGTTCAGGAAAATAGAAAAAGGGGATAAAGTATGGACTTAACATTAGAAAAGAGAAAGATCCTGGAACTGCTTGCCAGAGAGTTTCCCAATCGCAGGGCCGCTTTCGCGGAGATCATCAATCTGCAGGCAATCCTGAATCTTCCCAAGGGAACGGAGCACTATTTGAGCGACCTGCACGGAGAATATGAGGCGTTTAAGCACATTCTCAACAACTGTTCAGGCGTCATCAGGGAGAAAGTGGAACTTCTATTCGGGGATACTTTGACGACGGCCGAGCAGGCAGAACTATGCACGCTGATCTATTATCCGGTGGAAGAACTGGAGAGGATGAAGCAGGGCGGAGAGATCCCGCGTCTTCTGTACAGGCAGATGCTGGACAGGCTGATCGAACTGACCCGCTACGCGTCTTCCAAGTATACCCGCTCCAAAGTCCGCAAGGCCATGCCGCAGGAATTCGCCTTTATCATCGACGAGCTGCTGCACGCTCAGAAGGATGAGGACAACAATCGCGCGCGTTATCACACCAAGATCCTGGAGTCCATCATGGACACGAAGAGCGCGGATGATTTCATCGTGGCGCTCTGTACTTTGACAAAGAGACTGTTTGTGGACCGACTGCACATTCTGGGCGACATTTTCGACCGGGGCGAGCATGCGGACCTGATCATGGATCTGCTGATGAATTACGAGAATGAGCTCGATATCCAGTGGGGCAATCATGATATTCTGTGGATGGGGGCAGCGGCGGGCAACCCGGCCAGCATCTTTGTTTGCATCAACAACAATGTCAAATATGGCAACTACGAGGTCCTGGAAAACGGATACGGCATCAGTATGAGAAACCTGGTGCTGTTTGCGGAAAAGACCTATACCCATGAAGAGGGGATGGATCCTCTCAAGAAGGCGATCTCCGTGCTGATCTTTAAGCTGGAGGGGCAGCTGATCAAGAGACACCCGGAGTATAAGATGGACAACCGCATGCTCCTGGGACAGGTGGATTGGGACAACTATACCATTACTCTGGACGGTACAGTCCACCCGCTCAAGACCCATGACTTCCCTACCGTGGACAGGAATGACCCCTTCAGGCTCAGCGCCGAGGAAGAGATCGTGGTCAAAGACCTGCAGTACGCGTTCACGCATTCCGTGCGTCTTCGCCAGCACGTGGACTTTCTGTATTCCCACGGTTCCATGTACAAGTGCATCAATGAAAATCTGCTCTATCACGGATGTATGCCGCTCGACGATGACGGAAACTTCGCCCGTGTCGATTTCTGGGGCGATCCCGTGCAGGGAAGAGCGTATCTGGACAAAGTGGACCAGGAAGTCAGAAGCGCGTGGAGCGCGCCGGACCGGAACAGCGTGGACTTCTTGTGGTACCTGTGGTGCGGCTATGATTCGCCGCTGTTCGGCAGGGTGATCAAGACCTTTGAGAGAACCTATCTGGAAGACAAGGGCACCTGGAAGGAGCCGCGCAACCCCTATTATGTCTACAACAGAGAGAAGCGCACGGCCAAGATGATCCTGCATGAGTTCGGACTCTATTCCGAGCGGAGCCATATCATCAACGGCCACACGCCGGTCAATGTCAAAAAAGGAGAGTCCCCCATCCGCGCGGACGGAAAACTCTATGTCATTGACGGCGGCTTCTGCAAAGCGTACCAGAAAGCGACCGGCATAGCGGGTTACACACTGATCTTCAGCTCCCACGGCATGAAGCTCAAGACGCATCAGCCCTTTGAGAGCCTCAAGAAAGCGCTGGAGGAGAATCTGGATATCCACTCGGATACAGAGATCGTGGAAGAGGAAGAGGAGCGCATCCTGGTCGCGCATACGGACCAGGGCGTGATCATCCGTGAGAGGATCAAAGATCTCAAGGACCTCTTAAAGGCCTACAGAAGCGGCCTTGTCAGAGAAAGATAGAGCAGCGGTACAAAGACAGGACACGCAATAAGCCCCGGGGCACGGAAGCTCCGGGGCTTTCCTTATCCCGGCGGACCCTGGGTCCCGGGGCTTTTTCCGTCCCGGCAGGTTTTGTGACCTGGATCTTCCTTCGGTTTCTGTGGAGTTATGGGCGGCCTGTTCCGCAGAAAATGCTTTAAATACGGCCAAAATATGATATATTTAGAACACTGTGCAAAAAAGATATAAATAAGAAAAGGAGTGGATTCATGAATCAGTCATCTTCAGTTACACCATCAGCAAATCCGAAAGCGCTGCTGCCTATTCTTCTGTTTTTGACCGTTTATCTTGGAAACGGCATTTTCTTCGAATATATTAAACCGACGGAAGGACAGATGGGATTCTACGTAGTGTCCGTAGTGCTGGCGTTTTCGATCGCCCTGATCGCGGCGTTTTTACAGAACAGAAAGCTGTCTTTTGACGAGAAGATCCATATCTGCGCCAGGGGAATCGGCGATGACAACATTGTGATCATGCTGTTTATCTTCCTGATGGCCGGCGCCTTCAGCGGGATCGCTTCGGAAGCGGGCGGCGCTTCGAGTACAGCCAACCTGCTCCTGAGCATCATCCCCGGCAAATTTGCTGTGCCGGGACTCTTCCTGATTGCCTGTCTGATCTCCATGGCAATGGGAACCAGCGTGGGAACGATCTCTGTCCTCGCGCCGATCGCATGCGCGGTCTCGCAAAACGGAGGCCTCTCGCTTCCTTTCTGTGTCGGCGTTGTTGTGGGCGGCGCCATGTTCGGCGACAACCTCTCGTTTATTTCGGATACGACGATCGCCGCGACCAAGACGCAGGGCGTGGAAATGAAGGACAAATTCCGTACAAATATTAAAGTAGCAATACCGGCGGCGGCTATCACGCTGGTCATACTTCTCGTTTACGCGTTTGTCAGCGGCGGCGCTGTGATCGGGAATTTCCCCTTCAACATCTGGCAGGCGCTTCCGTATTTTATCGTACTGGGAATGTCCGTACTCGGGATCAATGTCTTTATGGTCCTGATCGTAGGGATCGCGCTGTTCATTCTGGTCGGTATTTTTACGGGTTCGCTGTCCTACGCAACCGCGCTGGCCTCCATGGGCAGCGGGATCAGCGGCATGTTTGAGACCATGATCGTCACGATCCTGGTGGCGTCGATCGCGGCGCTGATGAAGGAAAACGGGGGCTTCGAAGCCATTCTGTCCTTTATCAGAAAGAACGCCAACAGTAAGCGGGGCGGAATGTACGGCATCGCTTTTTTGACCGCTTTTATGGATATTGCTACGGCCAATAATACGGTCGCGATCGTTATTGCAGCGCCGATCGCCAGAGATATAACCAAGGAATACGGAGTCGATCCGCGGCAGACAGCTTCGCTGCTCGACACCTGCTCCTGCATCGCGCAGGGGATCATTCCCTATGGCGCGCAGCTGCTGGTGGCAGCCAATATCGCGAAGCTGACCAGTGTGTCGCTGATCCCCTTTCTGATCTACCCGTTCGTGCTGACTGTTTTTGTGGTAATCTCTATACAGAGATCCCGATAAGAGAGGCAGCAGGCGGAGAAGGGAGGCAGTAATGACAAATGACAGAGAGCTGTTCTATAGAGAACTGAATAAACTGATCCTTGATCCCAAGATCAACAGGCTCAGCAATTTTCCACAGCACAACGGGAGCAACACGCTTGCCCACTGCGTGCAGGTGGCAAAGCGGAGCTTCGAACTGGCGGAGATACTGGGCTGGGACATTGACGAGAAAGAACTTGCCCGCGGCGCCATGCTGCATGACTATTATCAGTACAACATCAAAGAGGAGGGCTTTTCCGCTTACCGCCATGGAACGTCCCATCCCCTGACAGCGATGAAAAAGGCGCAGGAGGACTTTGATCTTACAGATAAAGAGCTCAATATCATCAGGGGGCACATGTGGCCTCTGACACTGGTGCATCCGCCCAAATCCAAAGAGGCGATCCTGGTCTGCCTCGCGGATAAGAGTGTGGCGACGAAGGAGTTTGCAAGGCCCGAGGTCCGAAAAGTGCGCAAAGCCGCCGGAAAAGGTGCCCAAAAGGCCCGGAAGATCACCGGTTCCGGCATCAAAAAGGCGAGAAGGGTGATCCGAAATCTGAAAGATGTGTTATGAATAAGAGATTCAGCGGCAGGGCCGGTGCAGTGAAACACTGCACCGGTCTTTTTTGCATTTTGCAAGCGAAAAAACCACAGTACCGGCGCAAAAAAATCCCGCATTAACAAGTCACAGTGTTAAAATAGAGTATCGGGGATCATATAGATCATGAACAGTTAGGAGGGATAGTTTTGAAAGTAGCAAGAAAAACAACAGCATTGGCGATTGCTCTGGTCTTGATCCTTGCGGCTTTTACAGGCTGCGGGCAGAAGGAAAAGCTGCGGATCGGGACAGCAGGCGAAGGCGGAAATTACAATTCGTTGGGACGTGCACTGTCCTCCACGCTCTCCGCGGATCCATATAAGATCAGCACAGAGGTGAAAACGACAGCAGGTTCGGCAGCCAATATCCGCCTCCTTTCGGGGGATTACCTGGAACTAGCGCTGGCACAGTCCGATGTGATCGACGAGATGTACAACGGCACATTGGAAACGGCTGCTATGCAGGGTTACTCTGCAGTGGCAGCGCTGTATCCGGAAGCTATACAGATCGTGGTCCGCGCGGATTCACACATTGCAAAGGTGAGTGATCTTGTTGGTTCGACGATAAGTGTGGGTGAAGAGGACTCCGGAACACAGAAGAACGCTGTTCAGATCCTGCAGGCATACGGCCTTACATCCAATACGCTGACGGTTGAGAATATGACCTATACGGAAGCTGTGAACGCGCTGAGCGCCGGTTCGATCGACGCCATGTTCTGTACAGCAGGCGCGCCGGCCCAGGTGATCTCAGATCTGGCCAAAGAGACGCCGGTCCGCCTCATTCCTATTGACCACCAGCAGAGCAATCTTTTGACAAAAGCATACAAATACTACACGGAAGCCGTGATCCCTGCGGGCACTTATAACGGACAGGACACCGATATCAAAACACTGGCAGTGATGTCTGTCCTTCTTGCCTCCAACAAGCTGCCTGAGGAGACTGTTTACACGATCACAAGCGCTCTGTTCAAGGAAAAGGCAGCGCTCAACAGCGCGGTCCCGGTGGAATTTGATCTGCAGGAGCAGAATGCGGTCGAGTCGGTCACGATTCCCTTCCATGCCGGTGCGGCTAAGTACTATCAAGAGTGCGGCGTTTCGGTCGGCGCAGTAGAAAAGTAAGGAGGGAAGTCAATGCTCACTATCGAAATCAACAAATATCTTACGCTTGCGATCGCAGTCGGCGTTCTGATGCTGGGCCGGTTCCTCAGAAAGAGGATCCGCTTCCTGGAAACTTTCTGTATCCCCGCGCCCGTCGTCGGAGGACTTGTTGTCGCGATCCTCTCCTGTATTCTCTATGTATGCGGCGTTGTGGAATTTGTCTATGACGACACATTCCGCGAGATCTGCATGGTATTTTTCTTTACTTCCGTAGGATTCCAGGCGAATCTGGCCGTCCTCAAGGAAGGCGGCAAGGACCTGATCATTTTCCTGATCCAGGTCATCCTTCTCATCATCCTGCAGAACGTTCTGGCTGTAGGCGTTTCCCGCATTCTCGGCGTCAATCCTCTGATCGGATTGTGTACGGGCTCTGTTCCCATGGTCGGCGGCCACGGTACAGCCGGCGCTTTCGGTCCGGTCATTGAGGACTTTGGAATTCAGGGCGCGACGACGATCGCTACGGCGGCCGCAACGTTCGGTTTGATCGCAGGCAGCTTGATCGGCGGTCCCCTTGGAAATTCACTGATCAGGAAGTATAATCTTCTTGAGACCGCAAAGTCGGCCGATGAGGGAGACGAGATCTTCGAGGAAGATGAAGAGCAGCACGTCAGACATATTGACCAGTACGCACCCGCCGTTTTCGAGCTGTGTGTAACAGTCGGTCTGGGTACACTGGTCTCGGCACTTCTGACCAAGACGGGCATGACTTTCCCTGTCTATATCGGCGCGATGATCGTAGCGGCTGTCATCCGCAACATCGGTGAAGCAACAGGTGCTGTCAAGGTCTATATGGGTGAGATCAATGACCTCGGCGGTATCTGCCTGTCCCTGTTCCTCGGCATAGCCATGATCACGCTCAAGATCTGGCAGCTGGCCGCGCTGGCGCTTCCGCTGGTCGTCCTTCTTCTGGTTCAGCTTGCGTTTATGTACCTGTTCGCGAGATTTGTGATCTTCCGCTTCACAGGCGCAGATTATGACGCGGCCGTGATCACAGCGGGAACATGCGGATTCGGTATGGGGGCGACGCCTAACGCGATGGCCAACATGCAGGCGATCTGCGACAAATATGTACCTTCGATCAAGGCCTACCTGCTGATACCGATCGTGGGAAGTCTCTTCGCGGATTTCATCAATTCACTTGTCATCACGTTTTTCATCAATCTGGTCTGATGTAGAGAGGAGAGCCGGATATGAATTTAAAGAATCTGTTTCACATTAATTCAGAGAATCTTGCTGTGCCTGAGATCCATTCCGATTCGTTTGAAGAGAAACAGAAGAAGGCGGATGCGGAGGAGAATGAGGAGCTGGAGAAGAAGGACATCGTCTATGACAATGTCGCGATTCCCGAGATCCATCTGCACAGGAAAAAGAAAAAGAAATGAAGCGCTGACCGGTAAAGTTCTTTGATACCGGAAAAAAGACTGCTGACAGACTATACACAAGGGAGAGAGGTATGAAGACTTTATCGAAGGGGAAAATGTGGTGTTTTGCGATCGGACAGTTCGGATGGTCGCTTCTGTCGGCACTGATCACCAACTGGCTGGTCTATTTTTACCAGCCTGACGCGGATTCTATCGCATCGGGACAGACGCTGTTCATCCCGCAGGGACGAGTGATCCTCGGAATAGCGACCGTGATCGGCGGCATCGCGGCACTCGGAAGAGTGTTTGACGCGGTGACAGATCCCATGATCGCGAATATGTCTGACCGGTCCACGAACCCCAGAGGGAGAAGGATCCCGTTTATGCAGAAGATCGCGGTGCCTTTCGCGGCGGTCACGGTCCTTGTATTCTGGGCGCCTGTTAACAGTATCTCGACAGTCAACTGCATCTGGCTTCTGGTAACGCTTTTATTATTCTACCTGTTCATGACGACGTACTGTACGCCTTTTAACGCACTGATCTCCGAACTGGGAACTACGCAGGACACGCGCATCAGTATTTCGACCTATATTTCCGTCACGTTCCTTCTGGGATCGGCGATCGGATATGCGGCGCCTTTTATCTGGGGCGCGATGGAGCCGTCGCTGGGAAGGATCATGGCTATCCGCATCACGTTCCTGATCCTTGCGCTGATCGGACTTGCGGCACTTCTGGTGCCTACTTTCACGATCAATGAGAAAGAGTATGTGCACACCGTCCCTTCCAATGACGACGCGTTCACATCCCTGATCAAGACTTTCAGAAACGGCGATTTCCGCATTTTCGTTGGAAGTGACGTCCTGTATTTCCTGGGACTGACGATCTTCCAGACGGGCCTTCCTTTCTTCATCACATCCCTGATGAAGCTGCCGGAGACCTTTACGACGATCCTCTATGTGGCCATGACACTGTTGTCATTTGCTTGTTACATGCCGGTCAATGCGCTGGCACACCGCATGAACAAGAAGAAACTGGTCCTGATCGGCTTTGTCGGCCTGTCGATCGTCTATGTGATCACAGCGGTTTCCGGACTCATGGGCGGATCCGGCCTGGTGTTCGGTATCATCATTGTCTGCGCGGCGGCCTTCCCCATGGCTATCCTCGGCATTCTGCCGCAGGCGATCGTCGCGGATATTGCGGAAGCGGACGCGGTCGTCACGGGAGAAAACCGGGAGGGCATGTTCTTCGCGGCCAGAACGTTCGCGTTTAAATTCGGCCAAAGTATTGCGATGCTCGTCTTTACGGCCTTCGCCAGTATCGGCCCTGAGACCGGTCTGGGTTACCGGATCGCGGCAGTCTCCGCCGCAGTGATCTGTCTTGCAGGAGCGTTGATCCTGTCCCGCTATAACGAAGAGAAGATCCTGGGGATCATCGTACCTAAGAAGTAAACCAAGGAACGGAAGGAAAAAGCCAGCCAATGCCCGCACAGAAATATGAAGCTATATACAATGACCTCAAGGAGAAGATCGAGGAGGGGATCTACGCCCCTCAGTCCATTCTTCCCTCGGAGAACAACCTGACAGCCCGATATGGTGTATCCCGCAATACGATCCGGCGCGCGATCGCGAAGCTCGCGGATGAAAGCTATGTGCAGAGCATACACGGAAAAGGCGTCGTAGTGATCTACCGGAAGTCGCAGGCCAACCTGTTCTCTTTCGATGTGATCGAGAGCATGAAGGAGGCGGCTGCCAGAAACAACCGTGAATACCGCACGAAGGTGATCCATTTCACCACCTTCAAGGTGGACGACTATCTGGCGCGCAAGACCGGATTCGCGGTGGGAGAGGAAGTGTATTACATTCAGCGTGTGCGGTATTTTGACGATCTTCCCATGATCCTGGACAACAACTGGTTTCTGACAAGAGTCGTGCCGGGGCTGACTAAAGAGATCGCGGAGAAGTCAGTTTACGAATATCTGGAGAATGTCGTGGGAGACACGATCGTCACCACGAGAAGGACACTCACCGTGGAGAAGATCACGGAGATCGACGAGAAATATCTGCACCTTGTGGACTGCGGCGCGATGGCGGTCGTCACGTCGGAGACTTACAACGCGGCGGGAGAGATGTTTGAGTTCACACAGTCGCGGCACAGGCCGGATATGTTCGCATTCTACTCCGTAGCACGCAGAAGAAAGTAAAAAGAATATATGACGTCAAAGCAGCTGCAGCCGGGGAACCTGACTGCAGCTGCTCTTTTATGCGATAAGCAGGGGGCGCATCCCGTACTTGCACGAAGATGCACTTGTCGTCCAACGGACAAACGAGCAGGAGCATCCTTCTTGTTTGCATCCCGGTCAAAAGTTTGTAAAATTTCGAAAATCCTGTTGACTTATGATGTAGAGACTGATATATTTATATCAACAAGTTTAAACAAGTTCGTACAAACATCAAATGAGAGCAGACATATAGGACGAACGCAAAGAACAAAAGAGGAGGACAATATGGGCAAGTACACAGAGGATGCAAAAGAATTGCTCCAGTACGTCGGCGGCAAAGAGAACATCGGCGCTGTCGCACACTGCATGACGCGCATGCGCTTCGTGCTCAATGACCCCAAGAAGGCCGACATCGGCAAGATCGAGGGCATGAAGGTCGTTAAGGGAACCTTCACCCAGTCGGGCCAGTTCCAGGTCATCATCGGAAATACGGTTTCCGAGTTTTACAACGATTTCACGGAAGTTTCCGGTGTCTCCGGCGTTTCCAAGGACGCCGTCAAACAGGCTTCCAAGAAGAACCAGAACCCTCTGCAGAGGCTGGCAACCGTTCTGGCTGAGATCTTCACACCGCTTCTCCCGGCGATCATCACCGGCGGTTTGATCCTCGGCTTCCGTAACTGTATCGATTCGCTCTATGTGTTCCAGGGCGGCCACACGCTCGTTGAGCTGAGCCAGTTCTGGGCAGGCGTAGACCACTTCCTGTGGCTGATCGGCGAGGCAGTGTTCCACGTAGGTATCCCGGTAGGTATCTGCTGGTCTGTTGCCAAGAAGATGGGCACGACTGAAATGCTCGGTCTGGTCCTTGGTATGACACTGGTCTCCGGACAGCTTCTGAACGCTTACGCAGTTGCAGGCACAGCAGCAGCGGACATTCCGAAGTGGAATTTCGGCTTTGCACAGGTCAACATGATCGGTTATCAGGCACAGGTCATTCCCGCTATGCTCGCGGCTTTCTGCCTGGTCTACCTTGAGAAGTTCTTCAGAAAGATCATTCCTTCCGTTGTATCGATGATCTTTGTACCGTTCTTCTCCCTGACACTTTCGGTTATGGCAGCGCACTTCATTCTCGGCCCCATCGGCTGGAAGATCGGTTCCGCGATCTCCGCAGTTGTTTACGCCGGTATCACAGGCCCTGTTAAGATCCTGTTCGCTGCAGTGTTCGGTTTCGTTTACGCTCCGCTGGTCATCACAGGTCTCCACCACATGACCAACGCGATCGACCTGCAGCTGGTCGCTGACTTCGGCGGCACAATGCTTTGGCCTATGATCGCACTGTCCAACATCGCGCAGGGTTCTGCAGTTCTCGCCATGATCGTTCTTCAGAAGAAGGATGCGGAGAAACAGGAAGTCAACATCCCTTCCTGCATCAGCTGCTACCTGGGTGTCACAGAGCCCGCGATCTTTGGTATCAACCTCAAGTACATGTTCCCCTTCGTCTGCGCTATGACAGGTTCCGCCATGGCGGCGATCTTTTCCGTAGCAACCGGCTGTATGGCTTCTTCCATCGGCGTCGGCGGACTTCCCGGAATCCTTTCCATCATCCCTACTTACTGGGGACGCTACGCGATCGCTATGGCGATTGCAATCGCAGTTCCTTTCGCTCTGACCTATTTCATCGGCAAGGGCAGAGGCATTGACAAAGAAGCTGAAAACGCTGCAGAAGAAGCAGCTATGGCAGCTGAAGCAGAGGCAAATCGTGAGCCCGCAGCTTTCACCGCATTCCTTACCGGCAAGACTGTTGCCATCGAGGAAGTACCGGATCAGGTATTTGCTTCCAAGGCACTCGGCGAGGGAATCGCTATCGATCCCGTGGACACTGTGCTCGTAGCACCTGCAGAGGCAATGGTATCCATCACAATGCCTGACTCCAATCATGCGATCGGCCTCCGCCTTATGAACGGCGCAGAGATCCTCCTTCACATCGGTCTTGACACAGTCGGCATGCATGGCGACGGCTTCAAGTGCCTGGTCAAGGAAAATGACAGAGTAAAGAAGGGTCAGCCCCTCATCGAGTTCGATCCTGAGAAGATCAAGGCAGCAGGCCACCCGCTCGTAACGATGATGGTCATCACAGACGACAACGGATATGAAAATCTTGCGTTCAAGAACGGAATTGACGTAGAGGCAGGAAAGACAACGATCGGTTCGATTGCCTGAGCATAAGACCTGATAAAAGGCGGACCATAAGTTATACTGTTAATGAGAGAGGCGGGTCTTCTTTGCAAGGAAGACCCGCAATCAGAAAGGCGGTACTATGAGCAGCTTCAGAAACAGTACGGTATATCAGATCTATATCAAGTCCTATTGCGATTCCAACGGGGACGGGATCGGCGACCTGAACGGAATCCGCTCCAAGCTGGATTATCTGCAGTCATTGGGAATTGATTATGTATGGATCACACCTTTCTTCAAATCGCCGATGAATGACAACGGCTATGACATCGCGGATTACTTCTCCGTAAATCCCATGTTCGGCACTATGGATGACGCGGAAGCGCTGATCAGAGAAGCCAATGAGCACGGGATCGGCCTGATGTTCGATATGGTCTTTAACCACACTTCGACGGACCACGAGTGGTTCCAGAAGGCTCTGGCCGGAGATCCCAAGTACATGGACTACTACATCTTCAGAGATCCCGTGGATGGCCACGCGCCTACAAACTGGGTCTCCAAGTTCGGCGGCAACGCATGGGAGTATGTCCCGTCGCTTGGAAAGTACTACCTGCATCTGTTTGACGTTTCCCAGGCGGATCTCAACTGGGAGAATCCCGCAGTCAGGGAGGAACTCAAGAACGTCATCCGCTTCTGGAAGGAAAAAGGCGTGCGCGGCTTCCGTTTCGACGTCGTCAACCTGATCTCCAAACCGGATGTGCTGGAAGATGATTTCATCGGTGACGGAAGAAGATTTTACACAGACGGTCCCAGGATCCATCAGCATATCAAAGAGCTGGTCAACGATACAGGGATCGCGGATATGATGACAGTTGGAGAGATGTCTTCCACATCCCTCGACAACTGCCTGCGCTATGCAAATCCGATCGAAAAAGAGCTCAAGATGGTCTTCTCCTTCCACCATCTCAAGGTGGATTACAAGGGCGGAGAGAAATGGGCGCTCATGGATCCCGATTTCAAAGCGCTGCGGGACCTCTTCTGCAAGTGGCAGGAGGGAATGCAGGCTGGCGGCGCCTGGAACGCGCTGTTTTGGTGCAATCACGACCAGCCGCGCGCAGTCTCCAGATTTGGTGATGACAGGAATTACTGGAAAGAGTCGGCCAAGATGCTGGCGGTTCTCATCCATATGATGCGGGGAACTCCCTACATCTATCAGGGCGAAGAGATCGGCATGACAAATGCCGGTTACACGTCCATCGATCAGTATCAGGACGTAGAGAGCACGAATTATTATTCCATTCTCTGCGGCGAGGGCAAGACACCGGAGGAGGCGCTGCACATCATCGGCGAGCGCTCCAGAGATAACGGCAGAACACCCATGCAGTGGGACAGCTCTGAACAGGCAGGCTTCACGACAGGAACTCCCTGGCTCTCGATCCCGGCTAACCACACCTATATCAATGTGGAGACGGAAGAGAAGGACGAGGATTCGATCCTTGCTTTCTACAAGAAGCTGGTACAGCTGCGCAAGGATATGGAGATCATCGCCGACGGCGATATCCGCTTCCTTGAGACCGGCACACCCGATGTGATCGCATACGAGAGAACGCTCGGAGACGAGAAGCTTTCCGTTTACTGCAATCTGAAAGGGACTGAGGTGACAGCGGACAGCATGCCTGAGGGAGAGATCCTGGTATCCAACTACGGACAGGCCGGCGATAAAGGCGTCCTTCGTCCTTTCGAGGCAAGAGTGATCAAAGCATAATGATTTATTAAGACCACAGGGGTAACCCTGTGGTCTTTTCATAGTATAATGGAAGCACTATTATGGACTAAGGGGGTATGAGCATATGACCGGATTTGGCACCGCGATCCTGTGCGGCGGGCTCAGCAGGCGCATGGGCGAGGACAAGGCGTCCCTCAACTGGAAAGGCATGCCGCTGGCCAGGTACAAGTGGGAACAATTTGCCGGCGGAAGCGAAGAAGTTTTCTTTTCTGTCCGCGATGATGAGCAGGGCGCCCGGATCAGGAAGATCACGGGGCGGGACGTGGACACGCTGGCGGACGACCCGGCGGGCTGCGGTCCTCTCGGAGGCATCTGCACTTCCCTCAAGCACTGCCGGGAGGAATTCCTGTTTGTGACGGCGGTGGATATGCCTTATTCGGACCTTGAGATCGCCGGAGAGCTGATGAAGAAATGTACGTGCCTGCCGGAAAGGCCGGAAAGTGCGGAAAAGCCGGAAATGCCACAAAGAGCGGTAAGCCCGGAAATACCGGAAAACGGTTCGGACATGGATAGCAGCGGCAGAACCTGGGATGCAGTCGTTCCCGTCACCCCTGATGGAAAAGAGCACCCTCTATGCGCTATATATGCCAAAAGCTGCCTTCCCGTATTGGAAAAGCAGCTTGAAAGCGGAAATTATAGAGTGAGGGATGCGCTGGCAGATCTGTCCGTGCTGTATGTGAAGGCCTCAGAACTCACAGCAGGTGAGAAGAAGCTGACAAACATGAACAACCAGGCGTCGTACAGAAAAGCCGTGCAGGCAGCGGCAGCAGTTTACTCACTGATCGCATGGTCGGATACCGGAAAGACGACCTATCTGGAGAACCTGATCCCCGCGCTGAAGAAGCGGGGCGTCCGGGTGGCCGTCATTAAACACGACGGGCACGATTTTGACATAGACCATGAAGGGACCGACTCGGACCGCTTCACCAGGGCAGGCGCGGACGTGTCCGGGATCTTCTCGGACACCCACACGGCGATCCTGCTGAACGGACATATAGAGGCCGAAAAACTGATATTCCTGATCTCTATGAGCGGAACCGCCGATCTGATCATCACGGAGGGATGCAAAAAGGGAAAGTGGCCCAAGATCCTCCTGTACCGGGAGAGCAGCGGCAAACCGATGGCGGCGGATCCGGATACATGCGCGGCCGTTGTATCGGACGTGCAGGTGCAGACGTCAGCGCCTGTGTTTCCGCTCAGTGATCCCGACGCCCTTGCGGAATTTCTGACCGGTTCAATGCTCTTGTGACACATTGTAAAGATGGAAGACCTTCTGATCATAATCGAGGATTCCATCTTTTTTCATGCTCGAAAGCTCCCGGGAGAGCGCGCTCCGGTTGGTGCAGAGATAATCGGCCATTTCTGTGCGGTTGAGCGGAATGTTGATCGTCATGGAACCCTTTTTCTGCGCCTCCAGAGACAGGTAAGCCAGGATCTTTTCCCGCAGGGAGGGCTTGGAGGTGATCTCGATCTTCTCTGTGAGCGCGATGTTCTTGCGGCTCATCATTACGAAGAGATTGCGGGAGAGCTGGTGATGGAAGGGACAGGAGTTCTTGCAGGGGTGCAGGATCCTGTCGATAGGAAGATATATGACTACTGTGGGCTCCGCCGCTTTGAAGATCACTCCGCGGTCCTGAAAGGTCTCGCCTTCCATCACCTCGCCGAAGATCCCGTCTTCGTTGGTGTAAGACAGAAAAGTTGTGCGTCCCCAGACGTCTTCTTTGATGGTATGGACACATCCGCTTATGACAAGCCCAAGCATCCTGACAGAGACTTCGGGCGGTGTAATGATCTGATCTTTTTTATAACTTCTCTCTATGCAGCCCAGACATCCCATCAGGGCGCTGCAATTCGTCATGGATATATTTTCAAACATCGGGTGCTCCTGAAAAGCACGCATCAGCATATCGGCCATAGTATTCCTTCTTTCCAATCCGGTCAAAAAACTGAATATCGTTAAGCAAGTAACATTATAGGACTTGAGCGTTGCGGGCGCAACACTGATTTATAGACGAATATGGTATAATTCATAAAGAATTATGTGATAACATACGTTAGTATGTGCAAACTTACTAAAACTGATTCTGAGAATGAATGGAGGAAACAATGAAAAGGGTACAATCAACCTGCAATTTCTGCGCGATTGACTGTAATCTGGACTTCTGCGTCGAAGACGGCCGGATCGTCAGGACAATTCCCACTAAGGGATATCCTGTGAACGACGGATTCAGCTGCATCAAGGGACTTTCGCTGAGCAAGCAGCAGACTACAGTGAAGCCCGGTGCGCTGCCCAAGATCCGGCAGGCAGACGGGACCATGAAAGAGGTCTCCTGGGACGAGGGATTCAGACATGTGGCAGATAAGATCAAAGAAATTCAGGCCAAATACGGCACGGAGAGCGTCGCGGGCATCAGTACGGGACAGCTGACGCTGGAAGAATTCGCGATCTTCGGCCACGTAATGAGAAACTATCTGCAGACCAATGTCGATGGTAATACACGTCTTTGCATGGCGACGGCAGCAGTAGGCCACAAGCAGACTTTTGGCTACGACGCGCCCGGCTATACATTGAAAGATCTGGAACTGTCCGACACGCTTATTTTCATCGGCGCCAACCCCGTTGTGGCACATCCCATTATCTGGGGCCGCGTCCGCCAGAACAAGGTTCCCGGACACAAGGTCATCGTCATCGACCCCAGAAAGTCCGAGACAGCTATGAACGCGGATTACTGGTACGGCTTAAAGCCCAGGACCGACCTGGTCCTTATGTATACGATCGCGAATATGCTGATCGAGAAGGACTGGATCGACCACGAATTCATCGAAGCCCATACCAATAAATTTGACGAGTTTGCTGCTTTCGTCAAGGACTTCACGCTGGAGAGAGGCGCGGAGACCACCGGCCTTTCCAAAGAGCAGATCACAGAGCTCGTTAACCTGATCCATAACGGCAAGGCTGTATCCTTCTGGTGGACCATGGGCGTCAACCAGGGTTACGAAGCAGTCCGCACGGCACAGTCCATCATCAACCTGGCCCTGATGACCGGCAATATCGGAAAGCCCGGCACCGGCGGCAACTCCATCACCGGACAGTGCAACGCTATGGGATCCAGACTCTTCAGTAATACGACCTGCCTGTTTGCCGGAGGCGACTTTACAGATGAGAATGAGAGAGCAAGGATCGCCGAGCTGACCGGCATTGATATTGACCACGTAGCCAAGAAACCCACTATCCCTTACAACAAGATCGTGGAAGGCATCAACGCGGGCGAGATCAAGGCTCTCTGGATCCTCTGCACCAACCCCAGACACAGCTGGACCAACAACGAGACCTTCGCGGAAGCGACCAAAAAGCTCGAACTGTTCGTGGTACAGGATATCTATGACACGATCGAGAGCGCGGAGAACGCGACAGTTTACTTCCCTGTCGTCCCCGGCATCAAGAAGGAAGGTACTTATATCAACCTGGAGAGAAGACTTTCCGCAATGCGTCAGGTCCTGCCCCGCGGCGAAAACGAGATCTCCGATTATGAGTGCATTCTCGGTGTCGCCAAGGCGCTCGGCATGGGCAAGGCCATTGAGAAATGGGAGACGCCCAGAATGTGTTTCGACATGCTGCGCGAGATTTCCAAGGGCAAACCCTGCGACTTCAGCGGCGTGAAGTGGGATGAGCTGGAAGGCTCTCACGGAAGACAGTGGCCTTATCCGGAAGGCAGAGAGGCGGAGTTCGCGGACGAAGAGAGAAGACTGTACGCGGACGGCAAGTTCTTTACTCCCAACCAGAGAGCGAACTTCATGTTCGAAGAGCCCCTTCCCAACCCGTTTATTCCCAATGAGGAGTTCCCGATTGTATTTAATACCGGCCGCGGTACGGTCGGACAGTGGCATACACAGAGCCGCACCAAGGAAGTCAAGTTCGTCGAGGACGTATCCCTCAGCAAGGCATATCTGTTCATGAACACAGAGCAGGCCAGGGAGAACGGCATCAACGAAATGGACCGCATCCGCGTCTATTCCGTAAACGGACAGAACGCGGAGTTCTACGTCAAGATCACGGATAATGTTCCTTACAACCAGCTCTACGCGCCGATCCATTACATCGAGTGCAACAAGCTGACCCCTTCCAACTATGACAAGTATTCCAGAGAGCCCAACTATAAGGGCGGAATCTGCCGCTTTGAGAAGATCTGATGTAGGAGGTAATTATGTATAGAATCAAAATTGACCGCAGTCGCTGCATCGGATGCCTTACATGTGTCACGGCTTGTGTGGTCAGCCATGAGACGGAGAGCGGCGACGCCCGCAACCGTGTCGTCATCGACAGTGAGACCAAGCCGGCGCCTATTTTCTGCCGCCACTGCGAGCATCCCGAATGCGTATACACCTGCATGACAGGCGCAATGAAGAAGAATCCGGAGACCGGATATGTCACCTATGACAAAGAGCAGTGCGCAAGCTGCTATATGTGCGTCATGTCATGTCCTTTCGGCATCCTCAAGCCCGACAGCATTCACTTCCGTGAGATCATGAAGTGCAACATGTGCGTACACAGAAGTGAGGATGGAAAGACCGCCAACCCCATGTGCGTGGAGAAATGTCCCATGCATGCTATCACTCTCGAGGAGGTGAAAAACTGATATGAAGTATGTTGTCATCGGTTCTTCCGCAGCGGGCGTCAACGCCATCAGAGAGCTGCGCAGACTGGACAAGGAGTGTCAGATCGTTCTGATCTCCAAGGACAAGGATATCTACTCCCGCTGCATTCTCCACGAGTACCTGGCCGGCAAGAGAAGCCTTGAGCGCCTTCGCTTTGTTGAGAAGGACTTCGAGACACTGTATAAGGTCGATTGGATGAAGGGCAGAGAGGCGATCGGTCTTGACAGAGAGAAGAAAGAGGTCATCCTGGACGGCGACGAGAGAGTCAGCTATGACAAGCTCCTGATCGCGACCGGCTCCCACACATTCTTCCCGCCGATCAAGAACATGCTGGGATCCCCCAATATGATCGGATTCCGCAACATCGATGATATCGAAGTTCTCAAGGAAGTTGCCAAAACATGCAAGAATATCGTAGTTCTCGGATCCGGGCTTGTCGGCATCGACTGCGCGTGCGGTTTCCTGGAACTCGGCGTCAAGGTCGTCCTGTGTGATTTCGCAGGCTGGCTTCTGAACAGGCAGCTGGACCAGAGAGCGGCCCAGACCTATATCGACGCGTTTAACGCGCACGGCGTTGAGCAGCACTACGGCGTAGGCGTCAACGAAGTGACGATCAATGACAAGCACGAGATCACGGAAGTTGTCCTCAGCGACGGAACTGTGATCCCCTGCGACTTCTTCGTTGTTACCGCGGGCGTTCGTTCCAACGTTGAATTCTTAAAGGACAGCGGACTGGAACTGAGCCGCTTCGGCCTTGTCTATGACGAGACCGGCAGGACCAGCGATCCCGATATCTACGGCGCAGGCGACGTCTCCGGCACGAGCCCCATCTGGCCCGTCGCTGTAAAGGAAGGCATGATCGCAGCCGCCAATATGGCAGGATACAACGAGAAGATGACGGACTTCTTTGCAAGCAAGTCCACAATGCGTTTCCTCGAGATCAGCACAATGTCTCTCGGCAATGTGAACCCCGATCCCGCGGACGAGAGCATCAAGGTAGAGACATACGAAAAAGGCGACGTCTACAAGAAGATCGTCCATCAGGACGGAAAGATCATCGGCGCGCTCCTGCAGGGAGACCTGGCTTACGGCGGCGTACTGCAGCAGATGATCGCCAGAAAGATCGATGTCCGCAAGGTGAAAAAGCCGCTGTTTGACATCGACTACTCTGATTTCTTCCATATCAGAGACAATACCTATGAGTTCTACTACGATTAAAAAAGGAGATTGTGACAAATGAGTCGTTTAGAAAGAATTCCGGTACCTTGCGTTGCCACTTTCCTGAGTTTCCTGACTCTGGGCAATGTTTACGGCGGCTTAGGCTTTGTATGGCTCCGCTACCTGATCATGGCGCTGGGCACGATCTTTATGATCTGCTACATCCTGAAGATCGCTATGTTTTCCAAGACCTTCCTCAGTGAGTACGACCAGACGATCCCTGCCAGTTTGTACGGCGCATTCAGCATGGTACTGATGGTCCTTGGCAGCTTCTATTACGAGATGGGTCTTCCTTTCGGAAAGATCATCTGGTTCATTGGCGTCGCGATCCATTGTGTCCACATCATTATTTTTACGATCAAGCACACATTTGGCAAAGTATTGTTACCCAAAAACTTTATCAACATGATGCCCAGCTGGTTCGTAACCTACAACGGCTGGATGGTCGCATGCGTCACCGGCGGCAAGATGAATGCCGGCCCCATCCTTAAGTTCATCACGATCTACGGCTGCATCATCTACATTGTGCTCCTTCCGTTTATGATCTGGAGACTCTTAAATGTCGAGATCAAAAACGCCGCCTATCACACGATGGCGGTCCTGCTGGCGCCCTGCAGTCTCTGTGTCGTCAGTTTGATCAATGTCAACGGACAGAATAATGGTATTCTCCTGAGCTTTATGTATATCTGTGTGCTGGCATCTCTGGCCTTTATCCTGTTCAAACTTCCGGATTTCTTCTCCTTTGATTTCTATCCGGGATATGCGGGACTTACCTTCCCTATGGCGATCGGAACCGTGGCATCCCAGAAGATGGCCGGATATCTGATCGAGAAGGGCAATGAGAGCCTTGGATTTGCCGTCACGCAGCTTGCAGGACTGCAGATCTTTGTGACCACTATGCTGGTCGGTTATGTCATGCTGATGTTCCTGAGGATGTTTCTCAGGAAACAGAAGAGGGGCTGAGGCAGCAGAATGATCTTTATTATGCAGGCCGCCTGAACGGCGGCCTGTACATAACAGATAGATGGCTGGAATTGCAGCAGAAGGGAGGCAAAAATTGGGTTATGTTCTGACAAAAGAAGGGTTTGACAAAGCCCTGCAAAGACTCGCGGAGGAGAGACTGATCTATGCGCCGGTCCTCAAGGTGGGCGAAGGAAGGTTCACGGACACGGACGTCGTCCGCTATGACTATGTGACGGAGCTGTCACAGATCGAGCTTTCCAAGAAGTCTGATTACGCGTTTAAAGAGATCCTGACGCCTTTGTCAGAGACACTTTTCTTCTTTACAGAGAATGAAGTGAAGACAGCGGACAGAGATACGAGAGAGGTGATCGTATTTCTCAAGAGCTGCGATATGCACGCAGTGCGCCGCCTGGACCAGATCTATATGAACAACGGCATTGCCGTTGATCCTTTCTACAAAGAGATCCGTGACAGGCTCAAATTCGTCCTCATCGGATGTCAGAAATCCGGCGCGGACTGCTTCTGCGTGGATATGGGCACCAACAAGACAACGGAAGGTTATCTCTTCTCCGTCGACGTGATCGGCGACGAGGTGTTCTGCGATGTGAAATGCGACGATGTCGCGAAGATCTTTGCAGAGTGCGGCGGCAAAGAAGAGGCGGTAGAGCCCAAATACGTCACAGAGAACGCGACGCGTGTCACGATTCCCGCAGAGGTTCCCAACAGTATCTATAAGAGCCCCGTATGGGATGAGTACAGTGTGCGCTGCATCGGCTGCGGCCGCTGCAATTTCGTATGTCCCACCTGCACCTGCTACACAATGCAGGATGTGTATTACACAGAGAACGGAAAGGTCGGCGAGAGAAGAAGAGTCGGCGCTTCCTGCATGGTGGACGGCTACACCAACGTGGCCGGCGGCGGACAGTACAGAAGGACCAAGGGCGAGAGAATGCGCTTCAAGGTTCTTCACAAGATCTTTGATTTCCGCAAGAGATTCGGCTATGACATGTGCGTCGGCTGCGGCCGCTGCGACATGGTATGTCCGGAGTACATTTCGTTCTCCGCATGCATCAACAAGGTCAATAAGGCAGTAGAGGAGGTGCAGAATGGGAGCAACTAATATGCAGAACAATCCTTATGTGCCTTGGCCTTCCAAGATCCTGGATGTGATCAGGCACACACAGAAGGAATACACATTCCGTATGGAATATGTCGGAGACGTCAAGCCCGGCCAGTTCTTTGAGGTATCCATGCCCAAGTACGGAGAGGCTCCGATTTCCGTATCCGGTATCGGCCCGAACTATGTAGACCTGACGATCCGCAAGGTCGGCCGTGTCACAGGAGAAGTATTTGAGAAATACAAAGGACAGAGCCTTCTTCTCCGCGGCCCTTACGGAAACGGTTTTGATACCAGCCTTTACGAGGACTGTGAAATGATCGTTGTCGCGGGCGGCACAGGCGTTTCTCCTGTACGCGGCGTCATTGACGCGCTCGCAGAGACCAAAGCGCCCAAGGACAAGCACGTGATCGTCGGCTTCAGAAGTCCTGACGATATGCTGTTCAGAGACGACCTGAAGAGATGGGACGAGAAGCTGGATCTGATCCTTACCGTTGACGGCGCTCCGGAAGGATACACCGGCAATATCGGTCTGGTCACCAAGTATATTCCGGATGTTCCGATCCGCGATCTTGAGACCGCGCAGGCAGTCGTAGTCGGACCTCCGCCTATGATGCGTTTCTCTGTCATGGGTCTTCTGCAGAAGGGCTTTAAGGAAGAAAACATCTGGGTATCCCAGGAACGCAAGATGTGCTGCGGCCTCGGCAAATGCGGCCACTGCAGAGTCGGTGAGAAGTATATCTGCCTCGACGGTCCTGTATTCAACTACACAGTCAGCAAAGATATGATCGACTAAGGAAACGGGAAGGAGGATTAATACTATGGGTATGGATGTGAATCTGAAAAAACTGAAAAAGAACGCCTTCCGTTATTCCAAGGTCAGAGGCGAGACAGCGTCCCGCGTTCGTATTCCCGGCGGCGTCATCGGCGCGAAGAGCATGCTCCGCATCACCGAGATCGCTGAGAAATACGGCAACGGAACGATCTTCATCACGAACCGCCAGGGCGTCGAGATCCCCGGCATCAAGATGGAGGATATGGATGCGGTCAACAAGGAACTGCAGCTGATCATCGACGAGTCCGGCGTCAACCAGGAAGTCTATGAGGGCGGCTATCCGGCCTCCGGCACCAGAAACGTTGTCGCCTGCCCCGGCAAGCGGCTTTGCCCCTTCGGGTGCTATGACACGACTGAGTTCGCGCGCAAGATGGACAAGCTGATCTTCCCCAACAACCTGCATATGAAGGTCGCTTTTACCGGATGTTCCAACGACTGCGGCAAAGTCCGCATGGACGACTTTGGTATTATCGGCATGACGGAACCCCAGTACGATCCCGATCGCTGCGTAGGCTGCGAGCAGTGCGTCAAGTACTGCAAGATCCGCTCCACCGGCGCCCTCTCCCTTGTAAACGGAAAGGTTGTCAGAGATCCCAATCTCTGCGTCGGCTGCGGCGTCTGCGTAACCTATTGCCCGACCCGCGCGTGGACCAGAAGCAAAGAGCACTACTTCCGCGTTGTCATCATGGGCCGCACAGGCAAGAAGAATCCCCGTCTTGCAGAGGACTTCATCCGCTGGGCTGACGAGGAGAGCATCCTTAAGATCGTCAAGAACTGCTACGCGTACGTCGAGGAGTATATCGACAAGAACGCACTGGAAGGCAAGGAGCACGTCGGCTATATCGTCGACAGGACCGGATATGAGGAATTCCTCAAATATGTCATGGAAGGCATAGAGCTGCCTGAAAAGGCGGAAGTCGCATCCCGCATCTACTGGGGCGGCAAGCACTATGACAGAGTCAATGAACTTCACTGATACGGCATAATAAGGTATAATGTGAGTACGGGGTCGCCCAGCGCGGCCCCGTATTGTTTCATGCGTATTTGGGGATGAAAGGACTGGCGTATATGTTAGAGAGACCGGATTTTATCACTGCGAGAGAACTGCTTTTGGAAAGGACCGGGGTGACCGGTACTGAGGCAGCTATGCTCAGTGGAAGCGCGGGCAGGGTTTTGGCACAGGAGATCAGGGCTGCTGAGGATGTACCCGGATTTGACCGGTCGCCTTACGACGGCTATGCGTTTCGCTCGCAGGACACGAGGGGAGCAGATGCCTTCCACCCGGTCACACTGTCTGTAGTGGACATGATCGCGGCAGGCGACGTGCCCCACGTGGAAATCACCATAGGCACGGCTGCAAGGATCATGACCGGGGCGCCGGTGCCGGCCGGTGCGGATGCCATCGTTCCTTATGAAGTGACGAAGTTTTCGGATACAGAGGTACAGATCTTTCATGAAGCCGCGGAAGGGCAGAATATTGTCCGCAGAGGCGAGGATGTGCGGAAAGGGGAGCTGCTTGCCGCGCCCGGCATAAGGATCGACGCCGGTCTTTCCGGCGTCATGGCAGCGCAAGGTGTATTTCGCCCGCAGGTATACAAAAGGCCCGTCGTCGGGATCATCTCCACAGGCAGCGAGCTGATCGATGAGGGACAGTCCCTTAAGAAGGGCAAAATATTCAATAGCAACCGTTACACGCTGGAGGCGGCCTGCGCGTCGCTTGGATGCGACCCGGTATATCTTGGGACGGGAAGGGACAGCGCTGAAGAGATCGCGCAGCTGATCTCGGATGGGATTCACGGCTCTTCTGCCTGTGACGCGGTCCTGCTTTCCGGAGGCGTATCGGCGGGAGATTTCGATCTGACCCCCGACGCCATGAAAATGGCCGGCGCTGAGATCCTGATCAAAGGACTGGATTGTAAGCCCGGCATGGCGGGTGCTTACGGCGTGATTGAAAATGGAGCACCGATTCCGGTTCTTGCCTTTTCGGGCAATCCCGCCGCCTGCATGACCGCGTTCTGGCTTGTCGGCGCTCCGGTCCTCCGCAAATTATCCGGACTGTGCGAGCCGCGCCTTAAGGAAGTGGATTGTACATTGCTCACCGGGTTTCCGAAGAGCTCGAAAGGGACGCGTGTCCTGCGGGGAAGACTCGTCTTCAAGGAAGGAAAGGCGTGCCTGTCAAGCAGCGAGAGACAGGGGAACAGTGTTCTCAGCACTGCGATCGGTACGGACCTTTTTGCAGTGATCCCGGCTGGCAGCGGTCCTCTGGAGGCCGGTTCCGTGCTGAGGGGGTATCTGATCATCGGTTGAGGTCATCCGTTTGCTGTTCAGTAAACGTGTATCCTGCCGCATTAAGGATTAATGAGAGTACACATCGGGCATTCCTTCGTTTATAATAATGAATACAGAAAAGTTGTGAAAATGTCGTAGTGTTAAGAAAAAGGTGTATTTATGAACAGGAAGAGCATAGGTTTACTCCTAGCGTTCGTAACATGGTTCCTCCTGCTCACAGGCTGTTCTGCAGAGACAGGACAGAATGGATCCGGAACGGGCGCGACGAATGAGACGAATGAGGCGGTACAGGAAGAGTCAGGGGAAATTGCTTCCGGCCTGCCGTCAGAGGCAAAGATCGGCATTGTATATGCCCGGGATATCGGTACATTTTCAGAGCGCTTCACGGGAAGGCTGAAAGGATACCTGGTCCAGGCAGGCGTCAGTGACGACAACATCATAGAGCGCGCCGTCTCAGCGGAAGAACTGCCGGATGCGGTAAAAGACCTGGTGGAAGAGAAATGTTCGGTCCTCGTCATTGACAATGCGGGGGATATTCCGATCTCTTCCATTACTGACCGTGCGTCCAAAGCCGGGATCCCAATCCTGTATTTTGGCATGGACCCGGGAGAGAAAGAACGGGCGCGCTGGGAAAAGAAAGGGATCAAGGCAGCTTATGTGGGCGGCGACGATACCAAGGCCGCGCAGATGAGGGCGGATGTCCTGGACAACATGGACTTCAGCCTGATCGATCTCAATGAAGACCGCGAGATCGGGACGATCGTCATCAGGGACTCCGACGGATCTGACGCGGAGCGGATCAATCAGGAGACGCTGAAGGCGCTTGAAGAACGTCATTACACCGTGAATATCCTGGATAAGGATGAGAACGAAGAGGATGACCCGAGCGGCGAAGAGACCGATGATACGCAGGTAGTTGATGAGCCCGAGGAAGAGGAAGCGGAAGACGGATCGCCGGACGGAGAGGATCCGGAAGCTGCGAGCGAAGAGCCGCACGAAGCGATCTGGGAAGTAGACGCGTCACCGGAAGAGATCGAGAAAGAAGCTGCATATGAGCTTGTGATCAGCAAGATGGAAGAATACGGCGGCGACCTCGAACTGATCCTCTGCGCGAATGACAGCCAGGCGGCAGGAGCGTGGAAAGCGGTCAGCGAGGAGAAGAGGCTGGTGGGCCACGACGTGCTGATCCTTGGACTTGGCGCCGGCGAAGAGACTCTTCAGGAAGTGGCGAGGGGCAATATTACCGGCACCTTATTCAATAACTCCATGGAGCAGGCAAAATGCGCGGCTGATTACGCGATCTCCTATATAAAAGGCATCGACGTGCCGTATTATACAGCATTCGACTTTGTCAATGTGACGGTCGATAACGCGCAGGAGATACTTGATATTCTTTCCCTGCAGAGCGGAAGCGGCAGTACAGGGGAAGAGACCGCGGATGAAGAAACATCAGTGGATGACGCAGAAGAGGATTCGGAATAGAGACAGCAGAGTATTAACAGTATAAATAGTAAAAAGGAGGGTATATGGACTTTCAGAAGTTCTACATGGGGGATGTCTATGACGCGTACAAGTATCTGGGTGCGCATGTAGAGGAGGATGGCGTCGTCTTCAGGACCTTCGCGCCGCAGGCGGAGAAGGTTATGATCATCGGCGAGTTCAATAACTGGCAGGAAGAGCAGATGGTGGAAGCGGTCCGCGCGCAGTTCTATGAGATCCGTGTAGCAGGCGCCAGACCGGGACAGATGTACAAGTATGTGATCTACGGAAAGAACGGCAGAGTGGAGCACTGCGACCCCTATGGTTTCGGTATGGAGCTCAGGCCCGATTTCGCATCGATAATCAGGGATCTGAGCGAGTTTGAATTCACAGACAGCAAGTGGATGAAGAACCGCACCAGAAACTTTGACAAGCCTCTCAATATCTATGAACTTCATCTGGGCTCCTGGAAGCGCAAGGACGCGGACAGGCAGGACGACCCTGACAGAAAGATCGAAGAAGGCTGGTACCAGTATGACGAGATTGCTGAGGAACTGATTCAGTATGTCAAGGACAACCATTATACGCATGTGGAGTTCATGCCTCTTTCCGAGCATCCCTTTGACGGAAGCTGGGGATACCAGAACACGGGATTTTTTGCCCCCACGTCACGTTACGGAACAGCTGCTCAGCTGCAGAAGCTGATCAACGAGCTCCATAAAGCCGGCATCGGCGCCATTATAGATTTTGTGCCTGCGCACTTCGCCAGCGACTATTACGCGCTCAAGCATTATGACGGCTCAGATCTGTATGAGTATCCGGCTTCCGACGTCTCGGATAGTGAATGGGGCACCTGCAATTTCCTGTATTCAAGAAGAGAAGTGGCCTGCTTCATGCAGTCAGCCGCGAATTACTGGCTCACTGAGTATCATTTTGACGGCCTTCGCTTCGACGCGGTCAGCCGACTGATCTACTGGATGGGAAATGAATACCGGGGTGTTAACGATTTCAATCTCAACTTCCTCAAGAAGATGAATTTCGGCCTTCACGAGCTTCATCCGACAGCCATGCTGATCGCAGAGGATTCCACATCCTATCCCGGCTGCACGAAACCAGTGGATCAGGGCGGACTCGGATTTGACTATAAATGGGATCTGGGATGGATGAATGACACGCTGGATTACTTCATGAAGCAGTCCGGTGAGAGAGTTTCTGTCGCAGAGAGACTGACCTTTTCCATGTTCTACTTTTACAATGAGCGTCACCTTCTTCCGCTGTCTCACGATGAAGTCGTGCATGGCAAGAAGACTGTGATCGACAAGATCTTCGGAAACTATGAAATGAAATTCCCGCAGTGCAGGGCTCTGTACATGTATATGGCAGTCCACCCCGGGAAGATGCTCAACTTTATGGGCAATGAGATCGCGATGATCCGCGAGTGGGATGAGACCAAGCAGCTCGATTATTTCCTGCTGCAGTATCCTCTCCACGACAGCTTCCATCACTACATTATGGATCTCAACAAGGTGTATCTGGATACGCCTGCTCTGTATGAGAAGGATTACGATCCCGAGGGATTCAAATGGATCGCGATCAACGACATGCAGAACAACGTATACGGTATCCGCAGAAACGGAAAGCAGGGCAGTGTGGCGGCGTTCTTTAATTTTTCCGATCAGCCCCACATCTATGTGTACACACCCAAAGAGGATGAGACGCTTGTGCAGCTGATCCATTCCGATTGGGAATGTTATAGCGGAACGATCCCGAAACCCGCACGCAGGAAGAAGATCAAGGCGCGCGGGATCGGAGGCGGCAAGATCGAACTGCCTCCTTTCTCTGCCATTCTGTATGAGATCAAAGAAGGCATCTGAAGCAGGAAGAAGCAGCAGGGAAGCAGAAATAATAGCAGGTGAGTAAAAAACGGGGATCTGCCGCCAGATCCCCGTAAACAATATTCTAAATGATCAGTCAGGAGACAATGATAAATGAGAAGCCTGGAAGAACTGAGAGAATTTTTCAGCCATGACCGCTACGCAACAGCTACCACCGGAATAGAGATCCTCGATGCGCAGGACGGCTATGCCAAAGTCGGTCTTGCTGTTCATGAAGGACACATGAACGCAGGCAGCCGCGTTATGGGAGCAGTGTATTACACAATGGCTGATTTCGCGTTTGCGGTAGCTTCCAACCCGGATGCGGGAAACGCTCCGATCACTTTTACGCTTACAAGTCAGATCAACTTCCTGACTCCCGCAAGGGGCAGGTATCTGACAGCGGAAGCACGCGCGGTCAGGAAGGGCAGAAAGGCAAGCTTTTATGAAGCAGAGATCCGGGATGAACTGGATACTCTGATCGCAACTGTCTCCTCTACCGGATTTACAATGGACAGGTAAAGATCCTGCTGTTTGTCAGTCGATCATCACAGGAACCGTGACGACAACATAGCGGGCATTGTTATACTCATAGGAGCAGGTGGAAAGAGCAACAATGCCGTCGATATGCCTGGGAACCTCGTCGGGCGTAAAGTTTGACTGGATCTCCGCCCAGGAAAGATAGGCGTCCAGTTCATCCCGATCAGCAAAAAGCGTATAGATGGGTGCCTCCGCGGCACCTACATAGCCGAAAATAACATCCAGCCGGTAAGTGTGCTCAGGCGTCAGATACCACATGTACTTGTGCTCGTCATAAAACTCCTGCTCTGTGTATTGATGCAGGGAGGCGAACATGGAGCCGTTCTTCATATGGTGTCCGTAAAGGATGGTGTTGAAATCGCTCAGATCCGGCTTGTTGCGGCAATCCATAAAGATACTGCCCGCCGAGTTGTACTCTCCGTTGACCATATGGTGAAGATATTCACTGTTGTCCTCACCCAGAAGGACGGGATAGTTGATCTGTGTATCGGCACTGTAGATCCAGCCGACAACATCGGGATTGAGAGCCTTAAGACTGTCGAAATCGACGGTGATCGGGCAGACCTGCGGATCATTGTCCGCCAGTGTATTATCAGGATCCTTCGTGTGCTGATAACGGGAAGCCGTATCGCTGTACTGCTTCTCACCCTCATGGTACTCGTGGAAGATCTTCCACAGCCTGAATCCGCTGAATGCGATGATGGCGGAAAATACAATGATCAGAATATTGGATATGGTTCTACTCATTTGATACCTCTTATTGTGCGGCTGTAAATGTTCTGTATTGCACTGCGCAGCGGGACCGGACCTATGCGGGTCCGTTCTCATCAACCTTAGTATTTAAGTATAATTCGGGTTCACATAATTCTCAAGAAAAACCCATTATATATACGAAATTGACCTTGACAGGAAAGAGCAGTTGGAGCACTATTCTGTAATTAAATCAAGAGGATACCGGCGCTTCAGCTGCACTTCATGAACCGACTAATTATCACTGGAAGAAAGAGGATACACTATGAAAATCAGACTGGACGATGTGATGCAGTCTTTCTCCTATCCTTTTAATGCGGTTTACTATTATTATATCCCGCTTGAGACCGTTCTGATGTTTATGGGCGGCGTGATCTATGGAAAAGCTGTTCATGGCATCTCCACAGAAGATGACGTCAAAAAACATGAAGAGGACTTTATAAAGCTTCCCGATCTGGGAGAAAACGGACGCTACAAAGTCATGTATGGATTTACGACGGCTGTCCGGGATGAGAACGCTCAGGAGAGGATCCGCACAGAACTTGCGGAAAACGGCTTTGAGGGATTTGAAGAAGCAGTCAGAGAAGAAAAGCTTTTGCTGTCATGGTTTAATTTCCGTGACGGGATCATCAAGGAGTTTTCCAGACGCTGGTGTAAGGAGAACGGACTGGAACTGATCGAATAATTATAAGAGGAATTTATGGCTAAGAACAGAAAGCAAATAGAAGACGAGATACTGCGCAATGAAGTACTCGGGGACGAGGAGGACTACGAGGAATACGCCAGGTTAAGAGATGCCAGGGAGGGCGTCCGCTCGAGAAAGACAAGGATCGAGCAGGAAGAGGAGGCCCGCCAGAGCAGAGAATATGAGAAGCGAAGACAGCTGCAGGAAGAGGAAGCCCGCAGGAGAGCAGAGGAGAACCGGCTCAGGACTTACGATAAGAAAAAGAGAAAGAAATCGCATCCGATCCTGGGATTTATGATCGCCCTGCTGATCCTTATCGTGATCGCGGGAGTCGGAGGTCTGGCTTATATGCGGTCGCTTCTTACATCAGTCAATTCGATCGATCTCGAGGAGTCCCTGCAGAGCAGTATCAGTCCGCAGGTCAGAGACGACCAGGCGATGGCTGAATACCAGAATATCGCGCTGTTTGGTGTGGATTCGAGGGAACAGGACCTGCTTGACGGTGATAACCGAAGCGATTCGATCATGATCTGCTCCATTCATAAAAAGACCGGAGAGATCAAGCTGGTATCTGTCTACAGAGATACAGTGCTCGATATCGGCGGCGGAGAATTCCGCAAATGCAATGCTGCATATGCATATGGCGGCCCTCAGCAGGCAATCGCAATGCTTAACTCCAACCTGGATCTGAATATCACGGACTTTGTGACAGTCGGATTCGAGGGACTTGCGGATACGATCGACGCGCTTGGCGGCATTGATCTTGAGATCACCGAGGAAGAGCGTGAATACATGAACAGCTACATGGATGACATGTACTATGAGATCGGTACGGACTATGATGAAGTCACGGAAGCCGGAATGCAGCACCTGAGCGGCATCCAGGCTACCGCATACTGCAGGATCCGTTATACGGTCGGCGATGACTTCAGAAGAGCGGAAAGACAGAGAACAGTACTGCAGCTTACTCTGCAGAAGGCGAAGGAAGCCAATCCTTTCCAGCTGATCTCTGTCGCCAACGCGGTTCTGGGCAAAACAGCGACTTCCCTCGACAACACGGAACTTCTGATGCTGATCCTCCGGGCGAGAAACCTGGAACTGACTGAGAGCACCGGTTTTCCGTCCGAGGAGGACCGGACATTTGCAACGATTGGCGGCGAATCCTGTGTGGTTCCCTACTACCTGACAACGAACGTGAAGACACTGCACAGAACCCTTTTTGGCCAGGAGGACTATGAACCTTCCTCCGTGGTAGAAGAGAACAACGAGATCATCAACAGCTACGTTCAATAAACACTGAAGAACAGCGTATTAAAGCAGGAAGGAAAACGGATGAACGTCAAAGAATGCTACGAAATGATTAAAGGCGACTATGAAGACGTAAAGAGAAGGTTCATCACCGACAACAGGATCACACGTTTTGCGCTGCTGTTCTTAAAGGATGACAGTATGGATGCGCTCCGGAAAGCTATGGCGGAAGAAAGCTGTGAATCAGCTTTTCAGGCCGCGCATACGCTGAAAGGAGTTTGCCTCAATCTCGGACTGGCAGGACTGTTTGAACCTGTCAATTCGATCACAGAGCTCCTTCGGAGCGGCGATCTTGAGAATGCGCAGAAGGAAATGCCATGGCTTGAGCGCGAATATACGACGACTTTTGAAGGTCTGAAAGCGCTTGAGCAGTTATAAATCTTTAATAATAATAAAAAAATTATAAATTTGCGTCTTGATGTGTCGGATGAATCTGCTACAATAAGGTAAATTTATAATTTCATAAATTATTAGGAAAAGAGGTACAGGAAATGAAGAGTTTTATGAAAGAGTTCAAGGAGTTCATCTCCCGCGGTAACGTCATGGACATGGCTGTTGGTATCATCATCGGCGGCGCTTTCACTGCGATCGTCAGCTCTCTGGTAGAGGATATCATCAATCCCCTGCTCGGCTGCTTTGTGAGCATGGATTTCAGCGCATGGAAGATCCCGCTGGTCGGCGATGCGGCACTTGGAATCGGCAATTTCATCAACGCAGTCATCAGCTTCCTGATCATGGCATTCATCCTTTTCAGCATCATCAAGGCTATGAACAAAGCTGCATCGATCGGCAAGAAGCCTGAGCCCGAAGCAGCTCCCACAACCAAGATCTGCCCTTACTGCAAGAGCGAGATTTCCATTGAGGCAACAAGATGCCCTCACTGCACATCCCAGCTTTAATCTGCAGGCCGGAAAGAAAGGCTGATTGCGGTTAATCAACGGAACATGTAAACTGCCGCGTATCACGCGGCAGTTTTTCTTATACAGATAGTTTTTCTTATACAGATAGTTTTTCTTATACAGACATTTTACACGCATTCATTTTCAGGACATTCGTCTCAGGCGGGCTCCGCAGCGCGCCGACGGATCACAGGAGATTACAGTACAAGATGAGATCCATACTCCAGTCGCAAATTGAAGAACTCTCGGATAAGACGCTCCCCATGCACATGCCGGGACACAAGAGAGTGATGAGGCCCTCCGACATACTTCCCTATGAGTGGGATATCACAGAGATCGAGGGGGCGGATGACCTGCACGACGCGGACGGTATTCTGAAAGAAGCCATGGACAGAGCATCGGAACTGTGGAAAAGCCGCAGGACCTGGTTCCTGGTAGGCGGCAGCACATGCGGCCTTCTCGCTGCGATCCGTGCCGCAGCGCCGTTTGGAAGCGAGATCATTGCCGCACGCAACTGCCACCGTTCTGTCTACCACGCGATTGAGCTGGGCGGCTACAAGGTACACTGGATCCTGCCGGAGGAGGACCGGAGCTTTGACGTATGTCTGGATATCACGCCGGAGCAGGTGCGGGCATGCCTTCGCAGATATCCTGACAGCGCTGCCGTGATCGTGACGTCCCCCACATATGAGGGAGTCGTCTCTGACATCCGTTCCATTGCAGACCTTTGTCATCGGGCAGAAATTCCGCTTGTTGTCGATGAGGCACATGGCGCCCATTTCGGCCTGTTTGAGGAGAGCGGGTTCCCGGAAAGCGCAGTGCAGTGCGGCGCGGACCTCGTCGTGCAGAGCGTACATAAGACGCTTCCCTCACTGACCCAGACTGCGCTTCTCCATATGAATGGAGATCTGGTTCGGGAGAAGGAGATGGAGAGACAGCTCGCGATCTTCGAGACCAGCTCGCCGTCTTATCCCCTGATGATCTCCATCGACAGCTGTGTTGAGATGCTGCGCGAATACGGCGCCGCATTGTTTGCGCAGTGGAATGAGTCGCTGGAGCGCTTTTATAAGAGGGCGGCGGAACTTCATTCTATACGCGTATGGAATCCGGACCTGCGGCAGGGACGGGGAAAGAGCGATGTTGTCCGTGACAGGGGCAAAATACTGATCAACTTCCGAGACGCCGGCATCACCGGCGCGCAGGCCGCACAGCTTCTGCGCGAGCGGTACGGGATTGAGACGGAGATGGCAAGCGGCTGCAATGTCCTTGCAATGACGAGCTGCGCGGACACGGAGGAAGAGATCGGGAGACTTGCCGACGCGCTGCGAAGTCTGGACAGAGAGCTCTCGGGCAGCGAGCCCGATCCCGGCCGGATCGGAGCTGCTCCTTCAGTTCCCGCAGTACACACGGCCTGTACGATCCTGAAGGCAGTGAACTCGGAACAGGAAGACGTACCTGCAGAGGTATGCGAGGGAAGGATCTGCGCTGAGTATCTATACGCGTATCCGCCCGGGATTCCGATCCTGGCGCCGGGAGAGTATATCAAAAAGGAGCACCTGGACATCATGAGACAGATGGAAAAGGATGGAAACCGGATCCGGCACTCAGTCTCTGAGGACACGAGGCGGATCACCTGCCTGGCCGAGTGATGCCTTGACAAAAGAAGCAGAGCGTTAGTATTATAGTTGTAGCGTTGATGCAATAATTGACAGAAAGAAGGAAATGGATATGAAGCACATTCAGACTTTGAATACCCGTGATATGGCTAAGAGTGCTCAGAATGGCGGCTGCGGCGAGTGCCAGACTTCCTGCCAGAGCGCATGCAAGACCAGCTGCGGCATTGCTAACCAGGCTTGTGAGAACAAGGACGAGCAGTAATCAGCAGATGTAACTTACGGGAAACAGACCGCTCAATTGGCCGGGGTGCGTGAGCACTCCGGCCATTGTTGTGTGTTTTGACGCGGACCGGCTGATCAGGAACAATGCCTGCTGATCAGGTATAAGACCGGTTGATCAGGAACAGGACCGGCTGATCAGGAATAATCAGGAAACAGACAAGGAATAAACGGATGATTCATCAATATAAACTCAACGGATACAATATCGTGCTGGACGTATACAGCGGCAGCATTCACCTCACGGACGAAGCGGCCTATGACGCGATCCGGTATATGGACGAGGGAAAGAGCCGGGAAGAGACGGAGAAACTCCTCCTTAACAGCTACAAAGACCAGGGGATCACAAATGAGGATATAGCGGACATTTTCTCCGATATAGAGGAACTGAAAAGCGCGGGAAAACTCTTTACCGAGGACGTGTATCAGGACCACAAGTATGACATGAAACAGAGGAACACCGTGATCAAGGCGCTCTGTCTTCTTGTCGCGCACACCTGCAACCTGAACTGCGAGTACTGCTTTGCCTCTCAGGGAAAATTCCAAGGCTCATCGGGGCTCATGAGCTTTGAGACCGGCAAGCGGGCGCTGGACTTTCTGGTGGAGAACTCGGGTTTCAGAAGGAATCTGGAAGTGGACTTTTTTGGCGGAGAGCCCCTCATGAACTTCGAAGTCTGCAAGCAGCTCGTCGCGTATGCAAGAAGCATTGAGAAGGAGAAGAACAAGAACTTCCGCTTCACACTGACTACAAACGGAGTGGGTGTCACGGATGAAGTCATCGAGTGGGCCAACCGCGAGTGCCACAATGTGGTCCTGAGCCTTGACGGCAGAAAGGAAGTCAACGACCGCTTCCGCGTAGATTACAAGGGAAACGGAAGTTATGACCGCATTGTGCCCAACTTCCGCAAATTCGTGGACGCGCGGGGCGGCAAGGGCTACTACATGCGCGGCACGTTCACGCATTTCAACACAGACTTTACGAAGGACATCTTCCACATGGCGGATGACCTTGGCTTTACGGAACTCTCCATGGAACCCGTGGTAACGTCTCCCGACAGCCCCAGCGCGCTCACCAAAGAAGACCTTCCGGTTCTCTTTGAACAGTACGAGATCCTCGCAAAGGATATGCTGCGCAGAGAGCGCGAAGGGAAACCGATCACCTTCTATCACTATATGATCGACCTGGAGCACGGCCCCTGCATCTATAAGCGGATTTCCGGCTGCGGCTCCGGCACAGAGTACATGGCTGTCACAGCATGGGGAGACCTCTATCCCTGCCACCAGTTTGTGGGCGATCCGGACTATAAGCTGGGCGACATCTGGAAAGGCGTGACCAACAAGGCCAAACAGGACGAATTCAAGTACTGCAACGTCTATTCCCATCCCGAATGTCAGGACTGCTGGGCCAAATTGTATTGCTCCGGCGGATGCGCCGCCAATGCCTACCACACGACCGGCAGGATCCAGGGCGTCTATCAGTATGGCTGCGAGCTGTTTAAGAAGAGGATCGAGTGCGCACTCATGCTCAAGGCCGCGACAGCGATGAGCGGAGAGAACTGATCACGCGCTGGGATATTCCTTGCGGATATTGCTGATGCCGCATATATAGTTCAGATCCACGTCATAATACCTGGCGAGCGTGATCAGCGCTTCCACGGGGATCCGCAGGCGCCCGGTCTCATAGTCCGAATAAGTCCGGGGAGACACTTTGAGAAGCACAGCGAGATTTTTCTGTGTGAGCTTGTTCTGGTTGCGGAGTTTGAGAATGCGGGATCTGCACGTTACACGCATGATGACTTGTTCCTTTCGATCAGAGCTTAGATTGTCCGAGGACAAATAGAAGAATAGATAAGACGCGGCGCTTGCCACATCAGCTATTATAATACAAATCCGGGTCGTTTGCGGCGTTTTTGCGTCAAAATAATGAAAAGGCAGCCGGCATTCCCCCAGGGGCGGCTGCGTGGGAAAGACAAAGAGATGGAAGAGAGAGAAGTACTCCGGGGCAGGATCCGCGATCTCTGGAACCGGACACAGCAGGGCGATTATCTGAATCATACCGGCTTCCTGGCGCTTGACCTGCAGTCCTATGCAATGCAGGTCATCCGGGAGGAGAGGATCCCCACGCATAACAGTGCAGGCGCATACTGCGTGTTTCGTGGAGGCTATGAGGAGGCAGACCGGAAAGTGCTGCTCTTTGTTCCCTCCTACATGGGCGAGGAGGAGCTGGATGCCGGGATCGCGCAGGGAGAAGGCGCTTTTACCTGCGTCAGGATCGCTGCGGTGAAAGCGGGATTCGCGGCGCCTCCGACCCACAGGGACTATCTGGGAAGCCTGATGCATCTGGGGATCACACGCGAACAGATCGGCGACATAATCTGCAGGGATGAGGAAGCCTTTGTATTTGTGCTGCAGGACATCGCTCCGTTTGTATGCCGGGAACTGACCAGGGTCAGACATACGACCGTCACGACTGCCGTTACAGCGCCCGGAGAGTGTCCGTCCGTTGTCAACACCCGACTGGAAAGCGGCAGTTCGGCGTCCGAGCGCGCCGACAGCCTGGCGGCCCTGGTGTTTCATTTGTCCCGCTCACAGGCCCAGCGCCTGATCGAGCAGGAGAAAGTGTTCGCTGACGGCAGGATCATTACGTCCAGTTCCTACACGCCCTCTCCGGGAGAGCGGATCTCCGTGAGAGGATATGGAAAATTCCGCTATCTGGGGACGGACGGGACGACGCGGAAGGGCAGACTGATCGTCCGGTTTGAACGGTACATCTGAGAATGTGTATTCAGACCGCATTTAAGCTGTATGTCTGGGCGGCACATCAAGGCGGTGTATGCCTGCGTCTTATTTGCGCAGTACATTCGGCCGGACTTTCCAATCAAATAGACATACCCGCTAAAATCAGCTAGAATAAATAAAACGAAAGGTGGCCGGCAAACCGTTTGCGGAAAGCGCGCCCGGCCATATATACAACAGTAATCAGAAGAATAGAGGCAATGAGTATGAATCTGGAACAGGCAAAAGAAAAACTGAATAAGTATGGACAGCTTCACGTCCTCGATCATTACGACACGCTTACCGATGAACAGAAAGAAATGCTCCTCAAACAGATCGATGAGACCGATTTCTCCGTGATCCGCTATGCGAAGAATCCGCACGGCAATCAGAAGAGAGGAAAGATCGAGCCTCTCGGCGCTATGGAGATCAGCGAGATCGAGAAGAACGAGCAGCACTTCAGAGAGGTCGGCCTTGCCGCGCTGCGCGCACGCAAGATCGGCGCGGTGCTTCTGGCCGGAGGTATGGGAACCCGTCTCGGTTCCGACGACCCCAAGTGCATGTATGATATCGGTATTACCAAACCTGTCTATATCATGCAGCGCCTGATCGAGAACCTGATGGATGTAGTCCGCGAAACGGGTGTGTATGTGCCGTTCTTTATCATGACGAGCGACAAGAACCACGAGAAGACAGTCAGCTTCATGGAGAAGATGGACTATTTTGGCTACGATAAGAGCGTGGTCTTTTTCTTCAAGCAGGATATGGCGCCCGCAGTAGATTATAACGGCAAGGTGTACATGGAGACCAATTACAGGATCGCGACGTCTCCCAACGGAAACGGCGGCTGGTTCCTGTCCATGATGAACTCGGGCGTTCTTGACCGCGCGAAGGAGCTGGGCGTCGAGTGGCTCAATATCTTCGCGGTCGACAATGTTCTGCAGAGGATCTCGGATCCCTGCTTCGTCGGAGCAACTCTGGAAAGCGGCTGCTCTACCGGCGCTAAGGTCGTGCGCAAGGTCACGCCGGACGAGAAGGTCGGCGCCCTCTGCCTCGAGGACGGAAGGCCCTCGATCGTTGAGTATTATGACATGACGCCCGAGCTTCTTGAGGCGAAGAATGAGAAAGGGGAGAATGCCTACAACTTTGGCGTCATCCTCAACTATCTCTTCCGCGAGAAGGACCTTGAGAGGATCGTCAACGACGAACTCCCTGTTCACGTCGTAGAGAAGAAGATCCCTTATATCGATAAGGACGGCAATGAGGTGAAACCCGAGGAGCCCAACGGATACAAGTTCGAGCAGCTCGCGGTAGACCTTGTCAGGGAACTCGATACCTGCCTCCCTTATGAAGTGCTCCGCGAGAAGGAGTTCGCGCCGATCAAGAACCCTACAGGCATTGATTCTGTGGAGTCCGCGAGAGAACTGTGCAAGCTTAACGGAATTGAGCTGTAATACAGGTTAAGGAGAATTATGTTTCGACTCTGGGTCAAAAAATGGAAAGACAACCGCCTTGTAGAAGACACCGTGGTGGAGAACGCGGAGCATGATACCAGGACTCATAAGGTACTGCAGGGACTGGAAGAGGGCTGCCGCCGATTCGACCTGGCTGTGCCAATCTGGCTGGATTCCTCCATCCGCGATTTCCAGAGACATGCGCGGTGCAGATTTACAAAGGATTCGTTTATTGAAGAGATCGATTTCGATTACCTGGAGATCTGGGTCATCGAAGAGGATATGTGGTGAACAGACAGAACCGGAAAAGACGCAGTTCTTTTCCGGTTCTGTTTCACTGTTTTTTCACGAATTCCGTGGAATAGCCTTTGAATCATCACATTTTCTACACAATTGACACGTATACTTGCCGTATCAGAATAAGAAAAACGGTAGTATACCGATCATGAAAGGCAGGTTTTAGAAATGGATGAAGAAAGATTAAACTTTAATACATCAGCTGAGACATCGGATCATAAAACAACTACTGACGATGCACTGAATGCGGCGGACCAGAGTGTTGTTGAGAGCACAGCGGAAGTGATCAGCGAGACTGTAACGGAAGAGACGCCCTCAGGGGAGGCCGGGAAGGAACAGACGCCTTCTTATTCCTACGAGACATACAGTACCGGCACAAGTTCAAGCGAATACACACATGCAGACGCGGGATCCGCGACCGGAAACGGAAGCTATCAGTACAGCGGAGCCAACCATGAGTATTATCAGGGCGAGAACTACGGCTCATCTGTCGGCAGCGGATCGGGCGGCAGTTCAGGCGGAAGAGGCAAAGGATTCCTCGCTGTTGTGCTCGCCATTATCTTTGGCGCATGCATCGGCGCAGGCTTCTGGGGCGTGCACCGCTATGTAGGCAGAAACAGCGTCGCAGCACAGACAGCAATTGCGGAAGCCGCAGGAAACCAGGATTCCTCTATCACCGGTGAACAGAAAGAGGAAGAACCGGCAGAGGCGCCTGCCGCACAGGAGCCGCAGGCGGAACAGCCTCAGACAGAACAGCAGCCGGCAGAGACTACAGAGCCTCAGGAAGCTGCACCTGCAGAGGATCCCGCTGCAGCACAGCCCGCGCAGGATGCTCAGGAAGCACAGCCCGCTCAGGACGCTCAGGCAGCACAGCCCGCGGCGCCGCAGACCGAAACCGCAGATGCTTTTGAAAAAGCGGAAGGGATCAAGAACGAGGCAGGTCTGATCATCGCCGATACAGAGACGCCCGATACAGAGCTGACAAGAGTTGTCGACAAGGTCATGCCTTCCATCGTATCGGTCTACAATGACTTCACAGAGGAAGTACAGACTTTCTACGGGCAGACCTTTACAAGACAGGGTGAATCCACAGGTTCCGGTATTATCATCGGCAAGACAGACAGCGAGCTTTTGATCGTTACCAATAATCACGTGGTGGAAGACGCGGACCATCTCAGGGTCCTCTTCATCGATCAGGAGACATGCGACGCGGAGATCAAGGGAACGGATCCCAGCAATGACCTGGCAGTGATCGCAGTCCCTCTCGATAGTATCAAGACCACGACACAGGGACAGATCAATGTTGCGACCCTTGGCAATTCCGACAACCTCAAGATCGGCGAGGACGTCATCGCGATCGGCAACGCTCTTGGCTACGGCCAGTCCGTGACGACCGGAATCGTCAGCGCCAATAACAGAGAGATCAGCGACGAAACGATCACCGGCACATTTATTCAGACAGACGCGGCGATCAACCCCGGCAACTCCGGCGGCGCGCTTGTCAACATCAACGGAAACGTGATCGGTATTAATTCCAATAAGATCGGAGGCGATACTGTGGAAGGCATGGGATTCGCGATCCCGATCTCCAGAGCGATCCCGATCATTGAGGACCTGATGAGCCGTGAGACACTCAGCAAGGTTGACGAGGCAGAGCAGGGTACGATCGGAATCAGCGGAGCGACCGTCACTTCCGATGTGTCCAAAGCGTACAACATGCCTGTGGGCGTATACGTCGCGCAGATCATTGAAAACGGCGGCGCTGCAGGTTCTGATCTGCAGGAAGGCGATATTATCACCGCGATCAACGGCCAGACTATTTCCAGCATGGAAGAGCTGCAGAAAATGCTGCAGTATTACAAGGCAGGCACGGAAGTGACTCTGACTGTACAGAGACAGAACGGCAAAGGCTCCTACGAGGAAGCGCAGATCAAGGTCACACTGGGCACACGCGCTTCGATCGAGAACCTGCCTGCCGAGGACCAGCAGGATCAGAGCGGCCAGCAGGGCCAGGACAGCCAGCCTGAGCAGAACGGCCAGCCCGAACAGAATACCCAGTCCGAGCAGGGACAGGAAAATCCCAACATGCCCGGCCAGAGCGGAAACTATGGACAGGAAGACGGAAACGGGTATAATGATCAGAGCGGGAACGGACAGGGGTACTTCAATCCCTTTCAGCAGTTCGGATTCCCCTTCGGAAACTGATCGGAATGAGACTGACCGATCCGGGAACTGACCGATCCGGAAACTGACCGAAAGGATCCCGGTGAAGTAATAGAAATGAGGACAATATATGGCAAACAATACGTATGACCATGAAGGCGGATCGGGGGAGTTCTGCTTCATGTGCGGACGATCGGATAAGGAGGCTGGCAAGATGGTCTACCTGCCCGGCGGGCTCAGGCTCTGCCCTGAATGCATGCAGAAGACTGTAGACCAGGCGAGCAAGCTTGATTTTCAGAGCCTTTTCAACAATCCGCTTTTTATGCAAAACAATCCCTTTATGCAGAATAATCCTTTCTCCACGGACCCTGCAGGGTCCGTGGACACGAAAGAACCGGTCGCAGACGCGGCCGATGAGCCCAAGGTAGAAGCACCGGCACAGGAGACAGCTCCTGTAAAGGCAGAGCCTGTCAGCGAAGACAAGCCTGAGGAGCAGGACGAGCCGGAAGAAGACAAAGAGGAGAGCAGCGGGAAGAAAGGCAGACAGCCTTCAGTCAGTTTTTTGAATCTTGGAGACATATTCGGAAGCCTCGGCGGCCAGCAGCAGCCCAAGGTCAAGAAGAAGAAAAAGACCGGTCCCAAACCGGTATTCTCCATCGACAATATTCCGGCGCCTCACAAGATCAAGGAAGAGCTGGATAAGTATATCATCGGACAGGAGCGCGCCAAGAAGGTGATCTCCGTGGCGGCCTACAATCACTACAAACGTGTGAAGACCGGCACAATGGATGACATTGAGATCGAGAAATCCAATATCCTGCTTCTGGGTCCCACCGGATGCGGCAAAACATACATCGTACGGACGCTGGCCCGCATTCTGGACGTGCCGCTCGCCATCACAGACGCGACGTCCCTGACAGAAGCCGGCTATATCGGAGACGACATTGAGAGCGTGATCTCCAAACTTCTCGCGGAAGCGGACAACGATGTGGAAAAGACGGAGAAGGGAATTGTCTTCGTCGATGAGATCGACAAGATCGCCAAGAAGAAGAATGTCAATTCCAGAGATGTCAGCGGTGAATCTGTACAGCAGGGCATGCTCAAGCTCCTTGAAGGCGCGGACGTGGAAGTGCCTGTCGGCGCCAACTCCAAGAACGCGATGGTCCCGCTCACGACAGTTAACACCAGGAATATCCTGTTTATCTGCGGCGGCGCTTTCCCGGACCTGGAGAAGATCATCCGCGAGAGACTGACCAAACAGACATCGATCGGATTCTCTGCGGAGATCCGCGACAAGTATGACAAGGAGAAGAACATCCTTGACCGCGTTACCAATGAAGATCTGCGCAAATTCGGCATGATCCCCGAGTTCATCGGCCGGCTGCCCATCATCTGCCCGCTGCAGGGACTGGATGAGGATATGCTGGTCAAGATCCTCAAGGAGCCCAAGAACGCGATCCTCAAGCAGTACCAGAAACTGCTGGCGCTGGATGAAGTGAAACTTGAATTTGAGGATGACGCCCTGCACGCGATCGCGGAAAAGGCGCTGCAGAAAGAGACCGGCGCGAGAGCGCTGCGGTCCATCATCGAGGAATTCATGCTGGATATCATGTATGAGATCCCCAAGGATGAGAACATCGGAACGGTGACCATCACCCGCGCGTATGTGGAGGGAAAAGGCGGTCCCAGGATCGAGATCCGCTCGGATCTTGTCGATGGCGGCCGCAGGCAGAACCTTCTGGCTGACAAGGTAGAAGCGAAGGATCCTGAAGCGTGATCATACCGGAGAAATGCAGGAATTCATAACTGAATATCAAAAGAACAATACGAAAAGGCTGTGCCGGATTGATCGGCACAGCCTTTTCATTATGCGCGCCTCTGCGCGCTGACGATCTGTACAGTGTATTGAACAGGGATGAAGCGGATCAGTTGGTGACTTCTCCATCATGGGAGAGGAGAGATACGGAATTTATGCCGGGAAGCGCGGACACGGAACGAGTGAGTCCCAGTCCATCCTTGACCCGAAGTTCAATGACCATATCCAGGTGGTCGCCGGTCAGCCGCGTTGTCTTAACTGTGGAGTAGCTGCTGTACCGGGATACAACATCCATGATCTCCTTTTCCGGAAGGCTGTCCCCGGTGACGGTTCCGTTCACCACAAGGATCATGGGCGCTGCAACTACAGGAGCCCGGTCCAGAACAAAGAGAAGGAGCGTCACGGCGAGGGAAACCAGCAGAGCGATCTCGGATAGACCCGCGCCGCAGATGATGCCGACACTGATCGCCCAGAACAGGAATACCAGATCCATGGGATCCTTGATGGCAGTCCTGAAACGGACAATAGACAGAGCGCCGACCATACCGAGAGAGACAACAATGCTGGACTGGATGGTCAGGATGATCGCGGCTGTAAGCAGCGCCATAGCGACAAGCGCGATGTTAAAGCTCTTGGAGTAAAAGCTCTTGCGGGTCATGATCCTGTAACAGAAATAAATATAGAGCGCCAGGATCGTCGTCCACAGAAGAGCTGCCAGAATAGTATTGGTACTCATTTCCACCGTAGAGTACCCTTCCAAAAATGATTTCTTAAATATATCTGAAAATGTCATCGTATCCTCCATGCAGATACACATTGCCTGTGATCATGAAAGGTGTCAACACCGTTTTCCTGCTGTCTGCTATGAGCCATTCTATCACAAATGATATCGCCTTGACAGATAATACTTGGAGAAGGAAGTCCGCTGCATATCCCGCATCTGGATCGCGTTGAACACGGGATCAGGCAGAAAACTGTCGAATTTCACTTCCAGAAGCTCCGCGCCGGCCGGAAGGACAGGCCTGAGCGCTGTGTCCGGATCCCAGTAGCAGGCGGGTTCAGCGCCTGAAGCGATCCCGCAGTCAAAGGTCACCCGCACATTGCCTTCCGGGAAGAGAAAGGGCGTCCGCATATAATCAACGATGACGGCCGGATGCAGAAGCTGCGTATAGTGCAGCACCAGAAAGCGGTTGAGCAGAGGCGGATTCTGGCCGCCGATCTGCGGATAGCGGTCAAGGAGGATCTCATCCAGAAGCACTGCCGGGATCGGACAGATCTGCTTGCGGACGCGGTCGCCCTCGTGCATCTTGCATTCCAGAGAGACGTAACTTCGGTCCAGGTTGTAGCTCCTGATCCGCCACTTCTCCCTCGGAGAAGTGCCGTCCTCATTCTCCCGCACGAGCCGGTCGTCATAGGTGTCAAAATACAGACTGCGCACCCTGTAACGCCCGTCCGCCCCGCTGTGGGGATCCGGCATCAGAAGAGCGGTCAGCCGCACCTGCAGTTCAGCCAGCTCAGCGGAGGAACATATATACTTGTGCTCATTGCGAAAGCCATCCGCGCCGGAATCCGGGAGGGCACGGAGCATTTGCAGTAAATCCATGGAGCATACTCCTCTCTGCGGCGTAAGCCGTCATTCACTAACCACAATATTAGCACGGGAAAGCGCATGGGAAAAGTCATTAGAAAACAGGTAAAACTCGTTGACAAATACAGAAGCGGGTGCTATATTGTACTCAATCCCGATAATCCTATTTGATTAGTATGAATACAACGAGATGAATCTAATGAGCTGAAAGGAGATGCTATGAGTAATATTAAACAGAGCGCAACAGAACTGATCGGTGGAACACCTCTTCTTTCCCTGAAAAACTATCAGAAGAAGAAAGGCATCACAGGGGCGGAGATCGTAGCCAAGCTCGAGCTTTTCAATCCTGCCGGCAGTACCAAGGACAGGATCGCACTGGCCATGATCGAGGATGCAGAGGAAAAGGGAATCCTCAAAGAAGGCGCTACGATCATTGAGCCCACAAGCGGTAATACCGGTATCGGTATCGCGGCAGTAGCGACAGCTAAAGGATATAAGACGATCCTTACACTTCCCGACACGATGAGTCTGGAGCGCAGAAATCTCTTAAAGGCATATGGTGCGGAACTGGTCCTCACCGAAGGCGCAAAGGGTATGAAAGGCGCGATCAAGAAGGCAGAGGAACTCAGAGATTCCATTCCCGGATCCCTGATCCTGGGTCAGTTCGACAACCCCGCAAATCCCAAGGCCCATTATGAGCACACAGGTCCCGAGATCTGGAAAGACACAGACGGAGAGCTGGATATCTTTGTATCCGCAGTAGGTACAGGCGGAACTCTCAGCGGCACAGGAAAATTCCTCAAGGAGAAGAATCCCGCGATCAAGGTCATCGCTGTTGAGCCGGAGACCTCGGCAGTTCTTTCCGGCGAGAAGCCCGGGCCCCACAAGATCCAGGGTATCGGCGCAGGCTTTATCCCGGCTACGCTTGATACAAGCATCTATGACGAGATCATCAAGTGCCCCAACGAGGCAGCTTTCCAGGAAGGCAAGGCGCTGGCACGCACAGAGGGCGTCCTGACCGGCATTTCTTCCGGCGCAGCACTCTGGGCAGCCGCGCAGGTTGCGTCCAGACCGGAGAACGCGGGAAAGAGGATCGTAGTCCTTCTGCCCGATTCCGGAGACAGATATCTCTCCACACCGCTCTTCAGCTGATCGGCACCAATGGATATATGCCGGATATTCCGGCCTGATCGATCAATAAGCACATGAAAAGGCTCCGCATCTGCGGAGCCTTTTTTCGCTTTCAAGATTCTAAGCAAGGATTCCTGCTGGTTCAATTATCGGGAAACTGACTATTTTGACCCAATACCAAAGGGGTATCGGACCGGGGGATCCGGCGGGACAGATGTCGGCATTTCTCAGGATTCATCCGATGGGTCAGGTGCCTGCATTTCTCAGGATTCATCCGACGGAGCACGGAGCCCGGACATCAGATCTCTGTAGAAAGCGGCAACGGCAGCCTTGCTGTAACTGATCACCCACATACCAGCGATGCCAAAAGACAGAACGCCGAGAAAATAAAGCGGGATAAAACTCAGGTAGAGTTTCAAAAGGCGCATCTTATGACCTTTGATCATCCTCGCGCTTCCGCGGATCAGTTCACCGGCGCTGTATTCGGGGTAGTCCAGAAACAGATAAGCGACCAATGCGTAACGGATCCGGACGGCTGCTATTCCGATCGCTCCCGCTGCAAGCAGCAGGATGACCAGGCCCAGGCCGGGCGTCAGCCCGTTAACGGGTATCACTGCCAGCGCAATGATCGCAGGGAGCATACAGGCCAGCTCCAGAAGGGATATGAACGTGCTGATCGTAACGGCCGTGTCGGAATTCTCATGGAAAGCGCGGAACAGATCGCCGATACTCGCTTTTTTCTGATACAGAAGCTGCAAAAAGATACTGGCAAGCCCGATCCGGAGCATGTGGGAACAGATGCTGACTACATAAAAGATCACGGCAGAAAGAACGAGTGAAAGAATGACCGAGCCGGACTGAAAGTTGGCAACCAGTTCCACGATCAGTGACGTTGCCAGTGTGTACAGAAATACGGAAATCACAGCTGTTGTCAGGTGACCGAGCAGCGACTCCCTGGCATCGGCCTTTAATGCTTTGTTTTCTTTATAAAAAGTCATCTTTACCTCCTGAACTGGCTCATGAATTCATCAAATGTGATCCCGTACATGCGGTAAAGCGTCTCACTGAACCGCTCCTGCAGAGCGGGATCATGGAGGATCCTGTTAAAATAGTAGATCGAATAGATAAGCAATGCGGTGTTGAGGATCAGCGCTACGGATGCCACGATGGCTGCGGTTCTGCTCCTTCGCGGGAAGATCTCGCTTCTTCCCCTGGAGAGGATCGCCAATACAAGTGACAGGGAACCGAGTATATATGGAGCCACCACAGGGAACGACAGTATAGAGAAAATTGCCAGGATAGCCAGACTCATGGATGTTCGGGAGAGTCTGTCGCCGGGATTGTTATACATATTATTAATTCCTTGTTTTTGACAAAATATTGTTTTGAACATTACACGTATGAGTATACAGAGTGTTTATCCAAATGTAAAACGCTGAAAAATCATAAACTGTCCAAAAAAAACCGAATATTCTGAAATATTGAGTAAAATGTGCTAATTGACATCTCTTGCCGCTGGCGATATGATAAGCACCAATGGGAGAAGAAGACTCCCGAACAATTACATACCATGTTCTCTTATTCAGAGTGGTGGAGGTACATAGGACCTGTGAAGCCACGGCAACCCCTGTCAGCAGATACAGACTGCGAAGCAGGTAGGTGCCCGCCTGAGCGAGAGACCCCGGATGGGGCGATCGAACAATAAGGGATTTGTGTTTTGACCGAATCCGCATGCTGTCGCCTGCGGGTTTTTTTATTTGCTATTTATTTACATTTATACCTACATATCCAAAACAAGGAGGAATCAGGTGAAACGACATATCTTTACTTCTGAATCTGTTACCGAGGGACATCCTGATAAGATCTGTGACACTATTTCAGATGCAATACTTGACGCCTGCATGGAGCAGGACCCCATGAGCCGCGTTGCCTGCGAGACAACTGCGTGCACCGGCTTTATCCTGATCTGCGGCGAGATCACAACAAAGGCTGCGGTTGACTATCCGCAGATTGCCAGAGACGTCGTCAGGGAGATCGGCTATACCGATTCCGAGATGGGATTCGACGCCAACACATGCGCGGTCATGGTGGCGCTCGACCAGCAGTCGCCCGATATCGCGATGGGCGTCAACAGGGCTCTCGAGGCAAGAGAGAGCAATATGAGCGAGAGACAGATTGAAGCGATCGGCGCCGGCGACCAGGGTATGATGTTCGGTTACGCGTCCAACGAGTGCGAAGACTACATGCCTTATCCTATCGATCTTGCCCATAAGCTTGCCAAAAGACTGACACAGGTCAGAAAAGACGGAACACTTCCTTATCTGAGACCCGACGGAAAGACCCAGGTCTCGGTCGAATACGATGACAACGGACAGCCCTTCCGCCTCGAGGCGGTCGTTCTCTCTACACAGCACGCGGCGGACGTGACCCAGGAGGAGATCCACAGAGATATCAAGAAATACGTTTTTGACCCGATCCTTCCCGCTGACATGATCGACGAGAACACCAAGTTCTTCATCAATCCCACCGGCCGTTTCGTGATCGGAGGACCGCAGGGAGACGCAGGACTTACAGGACGCAAGATCATTGTCGACACCTACGGCGGTATGGCCCGTCACGGCGGCGGCGCGTTCTCCGGCAAGGACTGCACCAAGGTGGACAGAAGCGCGGCGTACGCTGCAAGATATGTTGCCAAAAACATGGTTGCGGCAGGATTTGCTGACAGGCTCGAGATCCAGCTTTCCTACGCGATCGGCGTTGCAAAGCCTACATCCATCATGGTAGACACATTCGGCACCGGACACGTACCGCAGGAGAAGATCGAAGATGTGATCGCAAGACACTTCGACCTGCGCCCGGCCGGCATCATCAAGATGCTTGACCTTCGCCGCCCGATCTACAAGCAGACGGCGTCCTACGGACACTTCGGAAGAAATGACCTCGACCTTCCCTGGGAGAGACTGGACAAGGTCAAGGAGCTGAAGAAAGAACTCTGAAAAGGAAGTTTGGACAATTAAGAAAGTTTCATATTTTTGGAAAAGGCATGACTTCATAGTCATGCCTTTTTTCTTTCCCCGATATTGTTTCGTGCTTGAATACAGTTCGCACGTCATATGGATAGAAGCACAGTATTGACAGGTTTTGTCATAGTTTATATTATAATTGTTGTTATATAACGACGATTATAATTTGAAAAGGAGTGAGCTGCGATGCCGCCCAGAATAAAGATCCCGAAAGATATGATCATAGATGCAGCTGTTGAAGTTGCCAGACAGAGTGGATTTAAAGCCATCAATGCAAGGACGGTCTCCGCCCGTCTGCACTGCTCAACCCAGCCGGTCATGTATCATTTCAAGACCATCGACAGTCTGAAACGGGCTGCCTATGCACAGGCTGACCGGCTGCATTCGGAATACCTTATGAACATCCCGGAAGAACAGGACCCGATCTTGGGAATCGGACTGAACTATATCCGTTTTGCCGTGGAGGAACCACAGTTATTCCGGTTTCTGTTCCAATCCGGTTATGCGGAGGAAAAAAGCCTGTTGGAAATGATTGATTCTGAGGAACTGATCCCGGTCCTCGCCGCCATGCAGGAAGGTGCAGGATTAAGTATGGAAAAAACCAGGCAGGTGTTTCTGACCGTTGCGTTGTTTGCGCATGGTTATGCCAGCATTATTGCAAACAATGGGCTGGAGTATGACGAAGACTTGATCGCAGAGCATCTGGAACGTGCATGGAACGGCGCTTTTTTGGCAGCAGCGCAGAAGGAGAGAAGATGAAGAAACTGTATGAAAAAAGTGAGATAACATTTGCAATCATGTGGATCATAATCTATACGGTCTGCATGGGAAACCTGCGCAGATTGGGAGACGACAGCCCGGTCCTGATGATCAGTCTGATTGTTGTCAGTGCGCTGATATTCCTTTGCGTCCGTATCACTGGGACAATGGAATACTATGGATTGACCGGCTGGGCCAAAAACAGCAGGGCTATGCTGTGGTTTATCCCTCTGTGGATCATATCCAGTATCAATATCTGGGGCGGGTTCTCCCCCGACTACCCGATGCCGGGGCTGCTCTATGCGGCTGTGATGATGGCTTTCGTCGGATTTGCCGAAGAACTGATTTTCCGTGGCTTTTTGTTCAAAGCTATCCTGAAGGATGGCAATGCAAGGACAGCGATCATCATCGCATCCGTCACATTCGGACTCGGTCACATTTCTAACTTGTTGAACGGGCAGGATCTCGTTGAGACACTGGTGCAGATGGTATTTGCTGTTGCTGTCGGATTTATCTTTACGATGACTTTCTATAAGGGCGGGAGCCTTTGGCCTTGTATCCTGGCTCACAGCGTGATCGACGTCACTTCTGTATTCTTTTCGGGAAGTTCTGTCGTGCTGAATTGGATCATCCACATCATCGTTTTCGTTCTCTCAATCAGCTATTGTCTGTACCTTGCAAAGCGCGTAGAGACGCCGGCGATCAACCGGGTGGAGGCGTAGAATGGAGCGGCATCAATCAGGCAGGTGCGTAGAAAGAAGCGGCTTCTGACTCGCCAAAATCGTGTATAGGATTGCCATGAGCGCAGTGATTTAAGCGTCGCCGGATATCGTTCCGGCGGCGCTTAAAATTCTCTAATATTTTTAATATTCATCATTGACAATGCTAAATGGTTCTGATAATATATCATTTGTTCGCGCGAGAACATCGAGTGCGAATCAAGACTAAAAAAGGTGCTGCGCCACCGTTTTGGAGAGGTAGCGAAGTGGTCATAACGCGGCGGTCTTGAAAACCGTTTGTCCTCACGGGCACATGGGTTCGAATCC
>CADCIK010000005.1 GCA_902801415.1 uncultured Lachnospiraceae bacterium | reverse complement strand
TTTGCAGACCTACAATTAATCTAACACGGGAGTTTGCTTTAATCTAAAGATCTTCCCTCCACCTGCATAGCAGGTGGTTTATTTTTACTGTGACACAATCAAAAAAAGGAGCATATCGCTCACTGCGACTGCTCCTTTTTTGAAAAGCGCTTCGTTATAATCCGCCTTGACCCTCATTCACCGGCTGTTCCGCAGCCGGTTCTTCTGAGGCAGGCTGTTCTGCTGCGGGCGCTTCCGCTGCAGGAGTTTCCGTAACAGAGTTCTCTGTTGCCGGACTCTCCGCTGCAGGTGTTTCCGCTGCAGGTGTTTCTGCTGCAGGTGTTTCTGCCGCGGGCGTTTCTGCTGCGGGCTGTTCTACTACAGGCTGTTCCTCAATAACCGGCTCTCCCGCCTGCTGTTCCTGCGCAGCCTGCTCCTCCTGGATCATCTGCTCTATCTGCATGATCTGCTCTTGATGATTGTTGACCCACTGTATACCGAAGTAAACTGCCGCAAGAGCCGCCGCCATGATGATCGTCAATACAACCGCTTCCCAGATGTGGCTCTTACCTGCATTGCGCTTCTCCATCTCCTCCCAGTAGTCCATCTTCTCGCCCCGCTTTGTCGCAAATGCGTAGATCAGGATCACCAGGATAATAATACCGATGATCACGTTCGCGCCCAGGCTTCCCTCGACGCCGAAGCTTGTATTATAGAAGATACCGTCGCGTGCGGAAGCTGCTTCGAGCTTGAAAACAGAGTACTTGGACACAATTCCGCTGTTGGGAAGGCCGAACACAATACTCTGGGAGAAATTCCATGCTGTGTGGGTCCAGATCGCTGCCCAGAGACTGTCCCAGTAGTAAACGAGGAGTGAAGCCAGGACGCCGAAGAGGAATACCTGCAGAAGACCCAGCTTCGTGACGCCGGGATTTCCCATATGCAGCGCCATAAAGATCAGCGCGTTTACTGCTATAGCGATCACCGGCCAGCGATACCGCCTGCGCAGTTTCTGGTATAGGTAACACCTGTCCACGATCTCCTCCGCGCCTGACTGGATCATCACGCAGAACAAAAAGGCAAAGAAAGCTGCCGGCTTAAAACCGCTAAAGGAGAGTTTTATGTCCCCCATAATGCACGACATGAGAACGCAGAAACCGTTCATGCCAAAACCAAGCAAAATACCTGCCGGAATTGACTTCAGGTTGTTGCCGTGCCTATTGTAGAAAAAGGCCTTCAACATAGGCCAGTTGTCTTTGAATACAAGGGCGACCAGCAGAAAGAAGATCCAGATTCCGAAAAAGCTAAAGTACTGGAGCAGGAAATCTACGCTGTCTATATCGTCTAACAGACTCAGTCCGATCCGGTACACTGGAATGAATCTGTTCATCAGGATCGTACTCAGTAATGCTCCTAACTCTAAAACCAGTAATGAGAGCATTGCCGCGATCGGAATGATATCCGTCCAGCTCCTTGAATCACGGAGAAAGGTCTTCTTAGTTTTTATCTCCGCCGGCGGTTCCGGTATAGGAGGCTCGTCCACGGGCGGCTCACTTACCGGCGGTGTAACAGGTGAGGCCGGTTCCGGAACCGGCTCCTGCGCCGGTGCGGCTTCTCTTTCCATTTCTTCCATTATTTCCTTATCGGTTTCCATAAAGATCTCCTTATCAAAAAAAATTTAAATCATTATACCATTTTCTGATAAGTGTGGAGTTAAATATCCATATTTTGTCCGGATTCCCGCAAAAAACCCGCCTTTAGCAGTAAGCTAAGGCGGGTGTAATTCACACAAACAGACAGCACTTCTGTTTCGTCCTGTAGTAATGGATCAGGTCTCTCAGTCTTTCCGGAGTAGAGGAGAGGTCCCTGGAGAGACATTCCAGACACAAATACTCCGTCGCCTCCCGCCAGATCAGTTTCCTGTAGAGGGCGATCTCATCGCCTTCCAGAAGTTTTTGGCATCTTTTGCAGTAGCGGTCCATATCAGTCTCCATTCCGCAGCGCACTGAGCCTGCACCGGTACACTCTGCATCCATGGGGCTCCACTTTCTGTGCGAAACTCTCTCTTTGCACGCCGAGTTCCTCGCCTGTCAGGCAGTCATGGAAATCCAGGCCGAATCCGCTTCTTAGCGGCAGACCCAGATCCCAGAAATGCAGTTCCACATGCGCGTTGTTGTCTCCGAAATTGAAGAAACCGACAGCCATGTCTCCCCCGGAGAGCTGCTTGACCAGAATGAATGCGTCCGGACTTCCATAGGTGCTGAGCTTGTGGCAGCTGCGGCACTCCGGATCCTGGTTGATCGCGATGAGATCCGGATTGGTCAGGATCGCACAGGTCGCATCGTCCATATTGCGGACGTCACAGCCGATGATCAGCGGAGAATTCATCATGGCCCACAGTGCGAAATGCGTCTGATACTCGGTATCATTGCAGCCGCCGATGGACGTCTCGGGGTTCAGTCCCTTGCCGTGCATGCCCACTACCAGAATATCCATATCGTTATAGCAGCCCGCCCCGCAGTACTGCTGCTTCTCCAGCTGGCTGAGTGCGATCTGCTCAATGGACCTCCACGCGTCCTGAATATCGATCGTGGAGCGGAAGGTTTGGGCGCCCGTGGAGCGGATCCACTGATGCACTTCATCGCGTCCCCACTGGCAGGCCGCGAGAACAATATCCCGGCCGCTGCTTCTGAGCGCCAGATTCATTCTGCGATACAGCATTTCGGAGGAAAGCGTCGCCGGATGGTAGCAGTTGTCATACTTGAGGTAGTCGACGCCCCACTCTGCGAACTGCTTCGCGTCCTCAAATTCATGTTCAAAGCTGCCCGGATAGCCGGCGCAGGTGTGAACGCCGCAGCAGGAGTAGATTCCCAGCTTGAGACCTCGTTCATGGACATAGTCCGCTACCGCCTTGATCCCGTTCGGGAACTTATCGGGGTCCGGAACCAGTCTTCCCTTCTCATCTCTGGTCCGCCGGCTCCAGCAGTCATCCATAATGACATATTCATAACCCGCCTTCGCCAGTCCCTTGTCGACGATTGCGTCGGCTGTGGAGCGGATCAGTTCATCGCTGACCTGATCGTAAAACGTGTTCCATGAATTCCAGCCCATGGGAGGGGCTGTTAAGTAAAAATCGCTTCGCATACGTGCGGCCTCCTGTATCCGTTAGTTCTGTTCCCTATATGCTGTTGGGCTCATTTTATACATTTTCTTAAAGGCTTTGGAAAAAGCCAGGGGATCTTCATATCCCACCTGTTCGGCAATCTTTTGAACCGGATGATCCGTCTCGATCAAAAGCCTGCAGCCGTTTTTAAATCTGCACTGCAGCAGATACTCCTGCGGGGAGACGCCTGTGTGCTTTCGGAAGATCGTCGTAAAGTAGCTTCTGGTAAATCCGATATACTCGACCACGTCGCTCACTCGGATCGTGGCGTAGTTCATATCGATGAAATTGATCGCGCGCTGCACGTAGACCTCTGTGCTGTATTCACGGCGTACCACCCGTTTAATCTGCCTGGCCTCAGATGTTTCCATTGCCAGGGCCAGAAACTCCAGCAGTATACCCCTGCGCCGCAGGTCATTGATGTAATTCATCTCCGGCTTTTCGTGCATTCTGGCAACCAGTTCAAAGAATTCATGGGCGTCCGCGGATGTATCGATGCAGTAGATTCCGTCTGTGAACCCGATCTCCTCGGAGATCCGCGCAGCGTCTGTGCCGTTATAAGTCACCCAGCAGTAGCGCCAGGGATTTTCCACATCCGCTGTATATTGCACTTCTTCGTTGTCCTTGAGCAGAAACATCTGTCCGAAATGAGGGTGAAAGACCTTGCCTCCTGCCCAGAGTGTGCCTGTTCCGGAAAGAACGGCGTGCAGATGATAGCAGTCGCGCACCTCCGGGCCAAAATTCACCCCGGGATCGCAGCGTTCCATGCCGCACGCAACCAGACATATATCACCTGTCTGGTCGTGATCATATTCGAGGCAGCGATAATGCTTGTTTCTCTTCGCCGTATCTACTGCTTTCATCTTTTCCCTCCGATCAGGAATCTGTCCATCAGACATCAGGAGCTTGCCGCTTCCCTGCTCTATTCGGCCTTGTTCTCTTTCCATTCCTGTAAACTGTTCCAGGGCCGGAGCAATATTTTGCCCAGGCCCTTGGAACTTCCATGTTGTCATTGTCTGTGATTATGTTGATCACTCAGATGCGAGGACCTCGTTCATCATAGCGGCCATCTCCTTGCAGACATCTGCCATTGTGGAAGGATTCTGCCATGCAGCGACAAAACCGGTTGTGAAGTTTCCTTCCCATGTAGTTGTGTAGCGGGAAGCGGGGTGCTTGATCAGCGTGCCGCTCTCTTCAACAGTGAGGAAAGGAGAGATGTCCATTCCCTCGAAGGCACCTACGAATGCGTCGGAGCATCCCTTGTAAGCTGCCATAGTAACGCCGAGCTCTGCCTGCTTCTTCTGTCCCTCTTCGGAGCAGAATGCGGAGATCAGGCTGTATGCCTCATCGGGATACTCGGTATTGGCAGCTGCTGCCCATCCAAGTCCGTTGTACATCGTAACTCTCTCGCCTTCATCACACTGGCCGTTGCCGTTTGTGTCATGATAAGGGATCTGTGCCCATGCATAGTTGGCGCTCTGCTCAGCTTTGTAGAAGGTGTTGACCATCCAGGAACCCTGCAGCATCATGCCTACGATACCAGACATGAACATCAGGTCGGGATCAGTGTCAGCCATCAGGTTCTGCTCAGGCATGGAAGGGAAGAGATTGTCAGCCAGCCATGTCATCGCTTCGATAGTCTTGGGATCATCCATGCCGGATGTCTTGTTGTCGTCGGAGATGATCTTGCCGCCCCAGCCGTAGATCAGGTTGTACCAGCCATCCTGGCCGTCGTTGGTGTTCATCGCTGTGCCATAGACGCCGTCAGCCTCGCCGGCCGCTTTGATCTGTGCAGCCGCTGCCGCATAATCATCCCATGTCCAGGTGTCGTTGGGATATTCTACGCCGTACTTGTCGAAGATCTCCTTGTTGTAGATCAAAGCGATCGTGTCGTGATCCTTGGGCAGAGCGTACTGGTTGCCGTCCAGGCTGTAGATATCAACAATACCTTCGTAGTAGTTGCTCAGGTCGATCGCGTCGTCCTTTGCGATGTAATCGTTGAGGTTCAGGAGCATATCTGCTCTCATGTACTTCTGTGCTTCATTGATGTGCATCCAGAATACATCGGGCATTTCTCCGCCGGATGCGCCTGCTTCCAGAAGTGTCCAGTACTCAACCCAGGTGATGACGTTGATCTGAACCTTGACGCCGGTCTTTGCGGACCACTCATCCGCGATGGCGCGAAGTCCTTCGAGCTGGTTGTTGTCCCAGATGTTTACTACAAGTGTCTTGCCGGTGTTGTCTGCGGGTGCCTCCGCAGGTGCTTCTGCCTCTGTTTCCGCTGCAGCTGTACCGCCCTGTGCAGGCGCGCTGGATGCCGCTCCGGATCCGCCGCAGGCTGCAAGGGAAATTGTCATTGTTGCTGCCAGAAGAAGTGCGATAAGTCTTTTCATGTGCTACCTCCCATTAGTGTGCAAGTAATGTTTGCTTTGTTGTATTCATGGTAGCATCGGCGTCCTTTTCCTACGATAGTACCCCGTTCTCAGCACATGGTCAAATGTTCTTTAAAAGCATTGTTCCGGGTGGAATGTCAGAGCACCATAATATGCCCATTTTGCTGTTTTATTGCATTTTATTTGATCTATTAATAATATTCACCTTGACTTTTGTGTGATTTGCAGTTATATTACAGGCAGAACGTTTGTTTGTTTTTTCTGTTGGAGGCTGTTATGACAATTGAAGAATTAAAGAACAGGAAAACCGCTTTAGGCCTCACTAATGAAATGATCGCGAAAGCCGCTGATCTTCCGCTGAGCACAGTGCAGAAGATCATGAGCGGTGCTACAAAGGCCCCGAGGAAGCTTACTCTGGAGGCTATTGAATCAGCACTTTTTTCGGAGGAGAAGCGCAGGGCGGAACCTCGCCTGTATGGTTCAAGCTGTTGTGAAGACAGTTTGGGCAGGAAAGCGCAGTCCTCCGCTGCAGATTTGTCCGAGAATGCCGGTTTCATCTATGACGACCTTCCGGATCATAGCATGAAAGGGATGGTCAAAGAGGCATTAACAGGTTACAGTTACTCGAATTTAGCAATGGGGCGGACAGGAGAATACACTCTTGACGACTATTATGACCTTCCCGACAATCAGCGCGTAGAACTGATAGACGGTGTTTTTTATAATATGGCCTCTCCCTCCAAGCTGCATCAGGGAGTCCTTCAGGGAATCTTCGTACAGCTTGACAACTGTATTGAAAATCACAGAGATACCTGCTTTCTTTATCTCGCGCCTTCTGACGTCGAATTGGGTGACGATAACAACACTGTTGTCCAACCTGACTTGTATATTCACTGCAGCAGGGAAAGAGAACTGCGTTCTCCGCATCACGGAGCCCCTGATTTTGTATTAGAGGTCCTCTCCCCTTCTAATCCTCAATATGATCTCTGGCTGAAACAGAATCTATACCGGCGCAGCGGAGTGCGGGAGTACTGGATTGTGGATCCGGACGGCAGGAAAATCCTTGTTTTTGACTTTGAACATGATGTACTTCCGACCTCCTATAGCTTCGAGGATGAAGTGCCTGTCGCAATATCAAATGGAACATGTCGTATTGACTTTCATAAAGTATTTGCACGGGTTCGGCATTTATATACAGATTAAAGAAATACCACAAGGAGACCTGATGCCATGAAAAAGGACGGAGATACACCATTGCAGAAAGCCGCGCAATAAATAGCTGCTCTTTATCCACGTTATTTTACATCAAAAAGAGCTGCCCTTCCGGGCAGCCTCTTCCGGCTTTTATTTGTTTATCTTCTGGGTCTCATCCTGACCGCGTTCTCTTCCGCCGTCTTTCTGCCGCCCGGCTTGAAGATCTCCTGCAAGGTATGCCATCCCAGAACCGCACATTTGACACGGCTCGGCATATGGGAAATATCCCGCAGGGCTGACGCCTCCTCAAGCTCTTCGATCTCCTCTTCCGAGGCGTCCTTTTTGATCATGCGGATAAAGATATCCGCCAGGTGCAGTGCCTCTTCTCTGGGACGACCGACGATCAACCCCAGCATGATATCAGCTGAGGCCTGGGATATGGCACATCCGTCTCCGTCATAAGCCCCGTCGACAATGTTATCGTTCTCATCCACTTTCAGACGCAGGAAAATGTCATCTCCGCAGGTCGGATTGATGCCCTCCAGCACCAGGTCCGCGTCCGGCAGAGGGTGCTTGAAATCGGGATGCATGTTGTGTTCGGTCAAGATCTCATTATAAAAACTTCGGTTGCTCATATTCTCTCCTGTGTCCATATCATATTGGCTGATCAGTCTTCGTATCCCATTCTGCTGCGCACCGATGCAAGACTTCCGAGAAGCCGCCTGACTTCCTCCTCTGTGTTGTAGAACATCAGGCTTGCGCGGGTTGTGGAGCGGAAGCCCAGATGATTCAGCAGCGGCTGCGCACAGTGATGACCGGCTCTCACATCGATTCCGTCCGCGTCCAGGATCGCGCTGATATCGTGGGGATGTACGCCGTCTATGACAAAATTCAGAATGCCGTTATGCTCTGCCGGGTCTTCGGATCCGATCAGATGCAGATGGGGGATCTTCTTCATCCCCTCCATGGCATATGCAGTCAATGCGTCTTCCCTTTCCGTGATCGCATCAAATCCAAGTCCGGTGATGTAGTCGATGGCCGCATGAAGTCCTACCGCATCAGCAGCATTGACAGTTCCCGCCTCAAACTTGTGCGGCAGTTCCGCCCAGACGGCGCCTTCTCTGGAGACCGTCTGGATCATCTCTCCTCCGGTCAGGAACGGAGGCATGGCCTCCAGGAGTTCCCGCCTTCCATACAGAACGCCAATGCCCATGGGCCCCAGCAGCTTGTGCCCTGAAAATGCGAAGAAATCCGTATTCATAGCCTGCACATCCACTGCCATATGCGGCGTGCTCTGCGCGCCGTCCACTACCGTGACTGCACCAACGCTGTGCGCCTTCTCAATAATCTTCTCCACAGGATTCCGCCGCCCTGTCACATTGGACACTTCACCCACGGCCACAAGGCGGGTCTTCTCTGTGATCGTCTTCTCAATCGCCTCGTCCGTGATGCGTCCGTCCTGCTCACATTCCAGATAGCTCAGTTTCGCACCTGTGCTGCGAGCAACCATCTGCCAGGGCAAAATATTGCTGTGATGCTCAGTGATCGACACCACGATCTCATCCCCTTCGCGGAGATTGGACAGCCCGTAGCTGTAGGCGATCAGATTCAGGCTCTCCGTTGTGTTGCGGGTAAAGATGATCTCCGCGCTCTCCCCGGCGTGGATGAATTTTGCCACGGCTTCCCTCGCGTCCTCGTAGCGGTCCGTCGCGTTGACGCTCAGTTCATAGAGCCCGCGCAGAGGGTTGGCGTTAGAGTGTTTGTAAAAGTCCTCCACCGCATTGATCACGCAGTACGGCTTCTGGGACGTGGCCGCATTATCCAGATAGGCCTCATTCGTCTGTATAAGAAGCGGAAAATCACAGCGGATGCAATCAGTTATTTTCGTGTTCATAGCTACTCCTCTTCGATCCCCAGAAATGCTTTCGCCTCCTGCTCAGCGGTCTCGTCGCCGATCTCGCGGATGATCCTGCCGATTCTGGCTCCGGCCATCAGGTCCACTGCCTTTTCTTCGGAAATTCCTCGAGAGCCCAGATAAAACAGCATCTCCTCCTCCAGCTGGCCGATCGTTGCGCCGTGGCTTCCCTTCACGTCTTCCTCCGCGCAGAGGATCAGTGGTACAGTCTTGTTGACGACAGTTTCTCCGAGGAGCAGGACATCCTCAGTCTCCGCGCCAACCGCACCGGAAGAGCCGGTCTTGAAATCGATCGTGCCCCGGAAAGTCTTCTGAGAACTGTCACGCAGAACGCCGTTGACTGTCATACCGCTGTCTGTATTCTTTCCGATATGGACTGCATTGTAGTTAAAATCCAGCTTTCCTTCGCCGGCCCCCTGGTATCCGATGAATACCTGGCTGCTGCTTCCGTCTCCCCGCAGGGCAATCTCACTGCCTGCATATACATCCGCACCGCCCGCGAAGAGCTGTACGATCTCGATACGGGCATTCTCGCCTGCATCCGCGCCGATGTCGGTATACACCTGCGCCGCGTACTTGGTCAGCTGCAGCTGGACCAGCTTCACACGCGCTCCGGCGCCTGCTTTGATCCGGGTTTGCACAGCCAGCGCTCCCCTGCAGGGTTTTGCAGCATCGGTCAGTTTCATGATCACGGTCAGTTCTTTATTATCTTCCACGGTGATCTCCACAGGGAGGACCGCCGTATGTACCGTTTCCGCAGGTCCTATATGCATCCGCACAGATTCACTGTTATCATCTGCGCTTATCCTCACTGCCTCAATTTCTGTTTTTCTGATCCAGTCCGCAAATGCCTCGCCTGCTCCGGTCCGGATCTCAGACAGCGCCCCGGACAGATTGTCAGATAGTGCTCCGGGCAAAATGCCAGACAGTTCGCTCATCTGATGGACGGCCCCGGTATTGCCTTCAATCCGGCACACAGCCCGATTAACACTGGCGGGATTCTCCAGTCGCACAGACGTGTCGTTTACCTTCAGCCTGTGCCAGGTCAGCGCGGCAAGAGGATTGATCCTTGTCATTTCTGTATTTGAATTTGCAATTGCCATTTCTTCCTCCCGGCTTCGCGAAGCGCTCAGCCTATCGATCCCTTCATCTCCAGCCTGATCAGGTTGTTCATCTCCACCGCGTATTCCAGCGGAAGCTCTTTGGAGACGTTGTCCGCGAATCCGCTGACGATCATGGCTCTGGCTTCTTCCTCGCTGATCCCGCGGGACATCAGATAGAACACCGCCTCATCGCTGATCCTGCCGATCTGTGCCTCGTGTCCCACATCCGCGTCCGATGTGTAGATCTCCATGGCAGGGATGGTATCCGAGCGGCTGATGGAATCCAACATCAGAGACTCGCAGGAGACCGACGCCTTGGAGCGCTTCGCCTCCCGGCCGATGACTACCGAGCTGCGGAAAGTGCTGACGCCTCCATCCTTGGAGATGGACTTGGTGTTAATATACGACGACGTATCTGCGCCCGTGTGCACGACTTTCGCGCCTGTATCAAGATTTTGGCCATTGCCCGCGAATGTGATACCTGTGAACTCCATGTGGGAGCTGGCTCCTTTGAGGATGGTCATCGGATACAGGTAGGATACATGGGAGCCAAAAGATCCCGAGACCCATTCCATCTTGCCGCCCTCTTCGACGATGGCGCGCTTGGTATTGAGGTTGTACATGTTTTTGGACCAGTTTTCGATGGTCGAATAGCGGAGCCGCGCGTTCTTTCTGACGAAGAGCTCCACGCATCCCGCGTGAAGGTTTGCCACGTTGTAGCGCGGGGCGGAGCAGCCTTCGATGAAGTGCAGGTCTGCGCCTTCATCCACGATGATCAGCGTATGCTCGAACTGGCCTGCCCCTTTCGCATTCAGGCGGAAGTAGGACTGGAGCGGGATCTCCACGGAGACGCCCTTAGGCACATACACGAAGGAACCGCCGGACCAGACAGCGCCGTGGAGCGCCGCGAATTTGTGGTCCTCCGGCGGAACCAGGTGCATGAAGTGCTCGCGGATCATGGGCTCGTATTCCGAGTGCAGAGCGCCTTCGAAGTCCATGTAGACGACGCCCTGTCCCTCCACTTCCTTGCGGACATTGTGGTAGACAAGCTCGGAGTCGTACTGGGCGCCGACGCCGGCCAGATACTTGTGCTCCGCCTGCGGAATGCCCAGCTGGGTGAACGTGTCGCGGATCTCCTCCGGCACATCCTCCCACTTGTTCTGCATTTTATTGTTTTTGGGGCGGACATAGGTCGCAATGTGATCCATGTCGAGACCCGAGATATCCGGTCCCCAATCCGGCACTTCGAGACGGTTGTAGATCTCCAGAGAACGCAGCCGGAATTCCCGCATCCAGTCGGGATCGTTTTTCTCCCGGGACAGGCGCTCAACGATCTCTGCGGACAGACCCGCGTCAAAGCGGTAGTCGTCCGCGCCGTCGTTGCGGATATCATAGATACTGCGGTCTATGTCCGCGACCTGGGTCTTTTCGATATTTTTCATTTTGTTCTTGTTTGTATCGTTTGTCTGTTCGCTCATATCGATCCCTCAAAAGCAGCAAATCCCTCGCTGCCGATCTGTTCGATCAGATCCGCACCGCCTTCTGCTGCGATCTTTCCGTCCACAATGACATATGTGTGATCCACGTGCAGGGACTCCAGTATTTTGGCATTGTGAGTGATGATCAGAAGGCTTCCCTTCTTCTCTTCCTGATAAGCGCGGATTCCCTCGGAGACAATGCGCACGGCGTCAACGTCGAGGCCGGAGTCCGTCTCGTCGAGGATGGCCAGTGATGGAGCCAGCATATGGAGCTGCAGGATCTCCGCCTTTTTCTTCTCGCCGCCCGAGAAGCCGACGTTGAGGTCGCGCTCCGCATAAGACCGCTCAATGTGAAGTGCGTCCATCTTGGAATCCAGTTCCTTGCGGAACTTGAACAGGAGCGGACGCTTGCCGGTTCGCTGCTCAATAGCGCTGCGGATAAAGGAGGAGACGGAAAGTCCGGGCACCTCCACCGGATTCTGGAAGGACATGAACATGCCCGCCCTGGCGCGCTTGTCCGCCGGCTCGTCCTCTATATTCTGTCCGTTAAAGAGAATCTCTCCCTCTGTGACCTCGTATCGGGGATTCCCCATCAGGGCAAAGCCAAGCGTCGACTTGCCGGCGCCGTTGGGGCCCATCAGCACGTGTGTCTCGCCGCTGCCGATTGTAAGGTCCACGCCCTTTAAGATTTCTTTATCCTGTACGCTGACGTGCAGGTCCTTTACTTCAAGTATGTTCTGGCTCATGTATATCTCCTTAGAATTTTATTGATCATCTCTTATCTTTGTTGTTATTTCATACCCTACAGATATGCTATGATTAGTATAGCAGATAATCCTACTTAATCAAGGGGTTTTATGTGTAAAAAGAGCAGGCGGCTATGCCGCCTGCTCCACAGTGCTGAAAATCATATTATGGGGCGCTTCAGTCAAGCCATCTCTGCTCCTCATCAATGTCGCTGATGAAGATCCTTCCGCTGTATTCCTTTTTTGCTGTCCAATCCTCCAATGTGCTATGATTACCGTCAGAGAGGACTCATTATGCACTATCTTTCCTTTAATGACGCCATGCGCGCGCGCTTCGGCACCAAAGTATATAGGCTCTCTCTGCAGAGCGGCTGCACCTGCCCCAATCGGGACGGGACCATAGGCACCGGCGGCTGCACCTTCTGTTCCGAAGGCGGCTCCGGTGATTTTGCCGCGCCTTTTGTGCCCATTGAAAAGCAGATTAAAGAGGCCAGAAAGCGGGTGGACGCCAAGGTCCCTGCATCCATAGCCCCCGAGGACCGCCGCTATATCGCCTACTTCCAGTCCTACACCAATACCTATGGCAATGTTGACCGTCTCCGCGCGCTCTACACCGAGGCAATCTCCCATCCGCAGATTGTCGCTCTGGACATCGGTACAAGACCGGACTGCCTGCCGCCTGAAATGGTAGAGATGCTCCGAAACCTACAGTTGTCATCCGGAAAGCCTGTCTGGGTGGAACTGGGCCTGCAGACCATTCATGAGGAGACGGCCCGCCGCATCCGGAGAGGGTATGAACTTCCGGTGTTTGAAGATGCGTACCGGAAACTGAAGGAAAATGGTCTCGAAGTCATCGTCCACGTCATTCTGGGGCTCCCGGGAGAATCCCGTGAGGATATGTTGGATACTGTGCGCTATCTCTCTTCTTTGGCGCCGACACCGGACGGCATCAAGCTCCAGCTTCTGCACATACTAAAAGGGACCGAACTGGCCCGCGAATACGAGGCCGATCCGTTCCCTTTGTTTACATTGGATTCTTATTGCGATTTGATTGTTGACTGCCTGAAGCTGCTTCCGCCGGAGACGGTCGTCCACAGGCTCACTGGAGATGGCCCCAAGCGGCTGCTTATCGCGCCTCTCTGGAGCGCCGACAAGAAGCGGGTTCTCAACACGCTCAGCCGCAAGATCCGGGAGGTGTGAAGGGAAAATCTCCTTCTTCATTGCCCTCTTCTTCAGCCGAGGCTGCAGAATGACAGTTTCCCTTTGAGCCGGCCAAAAGCCTCCACAAGCCTTCCCGAGTAGTCCTCGTATTCTTCCGCCGTCAGCTTGTTTGAATCTTTCAGCGCTTCAAGCCTCTCCTGCATCGCCTCTTCCTTTTCAAAATACTGAATGAACAGGTCATCATCCATCTGATCTACTGCGTTCATCTCTTTTATAAGTGCTTCTAAATCACGCGCTATATCTTTCATTTTGGGTTCCTTTCTTAAGATATAATTATGGCCTGAATATGACGTGAAACGGCCTACAGCCCCTTCAGGCACTCATACGCAGGCTTATATTTCTTCTCGATCCGGTTGTAATCCTTCTGCGTCGGATCCGGGATCCTGCTGATGTCCATGTTGTGGGTCAGATCGGCCAGTTTGACTTTGCGGGCCAGAGGGTTCTTCCCGATCTCTTTTACATAGTCCAAGTAGGGCACGCCGTCTGCGTGCGTCATAAGGGCGACTGCGTCTGCGATCTCATTTCCGAACACAGACCGGATTTCTTCCACTGTGACATCCGTGTCCTCTACGGTGTCATGGAGATAAGCGACTGTCTTTTCTTCCGGCGTGTCCAACATTGCCGCCACTGCTTCAGGGTGGGTGAAGTAATCCATTCCTGCTTTATCTTTCTGCCCCTTGTGAGCAAGCTTCGCGATAAGCTTTGCCGCAGCCACCATTTCTGTTCCAGTCATTTCAATCTCCCTTTTGGATTTCTTGCAGATCACGCATCACACTCCGTGCCTGCACTGATCCCTGAAGCCCTACGCTCTGAAATATGTTAGAATACAAGTATCTGTAATGATTATACATCGGAACGATTGCCCAATCAGCAATCTTTTGACCTGGCAATCTTTAACCCGGCAATCTTTAACCCGGCAATCTTTTGACACCACCAAGGAGCCCCCATGTCCAACGGCTTTTTACCACTTTCCAAAAAGGATCTCATAGCGGAAGGCATCACACAGCCCGACTTCGTCTACGTCAGCGGCGACGCGTACGTGGACCATTCGAGCTTTGGCACCGCAATTATCTGCCGCCTGCTGCAGTCGCGCGGTTATAGCGTCGCGCTCATCTGCCAGCCCGATTGGCGCGATCCCGCGAGCGTTACGGAATACGGCGAGCCACGGCTTGGCTTTCTGGTCTCTTCCGGCAACATGGACTCCATGGTCAACCACTATACGGTTGCTAAGAAACGCCGCCATCAGGACGCCTATTCGCCCGGCGGCATCATCGGAAAGCGCCCGGACTACGCCGTCATTGTCTACTGCAACCTGATCCGGCAGACTTACAAACACACACCGATCATCATCGGCGGTATTGAGGCCAGTCTGCGGCGGCTCAGCCACTACGACTACTGGTCCGACAGAGTGCGCCGATCCATCCTTCTCGATTCCGGCGCCGACCTCATTTCCTACGGAATGGGCGAACACAGCATTCCGGAGATCGCCGACGCGCTGGCCTCCGGCCTTGATATCCGCGACATCACCTACATTGACGGAACGGTCTACAAGACCCGCGATGAAGAGAACATCTATGATGCAATCCGCCTTCCCGACTTTGAGCAGGTTAAGGCGGACAAGCGCTCTTACGCCCACAGCTTTGCCATTCAGCATCAGAACACTGATCCTTTCCAGGCCAAACGCTTATATGAGGCCTACGACGGAAAGTTATTTGTCGTGCAGAATCCTCCTGCAAAGCCCCTGACCACACAAGAGATGGACGACGTCTATGCGCTGCCTTTCATGCGCGCCTACCACCCCTCCTATGAGAAGGACGGCGGGATCCCTGCGCTCTCCGAGATCAAGTTCAGTCTGACTTCCAACAGGGGATGTTTTGGCGACTGCAATTTCTGCGCGCTGACCTTCCACGAGGGGCGCATCGTGCAGGCGCGAAGCCACGAATCCATCCTGGCAGAGGCTGAGACCTGCCTCAAAGATCCCGATTTCAAGGGCTACATCCACGACGTCGGCGGCCCCACTGCGGAATTCCGCCGCCCCGCCTGCGACAAGCAGCTGACAAAGGGCGCCTGCAAGCACCGCCGCTGCCTCTATCCCAAGCCCTGCCCCAATCTCAAGGTGGACCACAGCGACTACCTTGCGCTCCTTCGAAAGCTCCGCGCCTTGCCCGGCGTCAAAAAAGTGTTTGTCCGCTCCGGTTTCCGATTTGACTATCTTTTGGCCGACAAGGACAGAACTTTTCTCCGCGAGCTCTGCCAGTACCATGTCAGCGGGCAGCTCCGTGTGGCGCCTGAGCACATCTCAGATAACGTGCTCTCCAAGATGGGCAAGCCCGACGTGAATACCTACAATGCCTTCTGCCGTGAATTCGAAAAGATGAACGAGAAGCTTCACAAGGATCAGTACATAGTGCCCTATCTGATGTCCTCCCATCCGGGAAGCACCATGAAGGACGCGATCGCGCTGGCGGAATATATCCGCGACCTCGGCTACATGCCCGAGCAGGTGCAGGACTTCTACCCGACGCCCGGCACGATCTCCACCTGCATGTATTACACGGGTCTTGACCCGACTACGCTCCGGAACGATGATCCCTCCACCATGCAGACCGTCTATGTGCCGCGCGACCCCCACGAAAAGGCTATGCAGAGAGCCCTGATTCAGTACCGCGATCCCAAGAACTACGCACTGGTCAAAGAAGCACTGGTGCGGGAGGGCCGGCAGGACCTGATCGGATTCGGCGACCAGTTCCTGATCCCGCCAAGGCAGGTCGGAAAGACCGGAAAACCCGGCACAAAAAAAGCGGTCCGGCCTGCGGGAAGACCTGCGAAAACCGACAGAGGCGTAAGGCGCGCCGGAACAGGTGCCGGAAAGAGGCGCTCCAAATGAGACGGACAATCCAATTAAAAAAGAAGCACGGGATTTTTCCCCGTGCTTCTTCTTATCTTTACCATACTATTCCTTCTGTACCGCAGAAGAAGGACTGTCTTTGTGCGTTTTCAGGACCATCCCGTGCCGCGCAGGCTCTTGAACCGCACTTTCATATCACCGCTCTTGTCATCGATCGTGATGACGGCATAGGTTTTCTTGTATCCCACCTGCCTGGGCTTGGCGACGCTTCCCGGATTGAGCAGAAGGATATCATTCTGTTCCTCCAGAAAAGGCCTGTGTGTATGCCCGAAAATCGCCACCTCGGCGCCGCAATCCTCCGCGGCATCCCGCAGGTTCGCGACTGTCCAGGACACGCCGTAGTGATGGCCGTGGGTCAGGAACACCTTGTGGCCTCCCATGTCAAAAGTCAGCGCGGACTCCATTCCGTCTCCCCAGTCCATGTTCCCGGCCACCGCGTAGATCTTGTACTCCCTCTTGGGGCCCAGTATCTTTTCCAGATTCCCTTCAACATCACCCGCGTGGATCAGCATATCGATCGGCGCTTCCTGTCCGATGGCCTTGCGCAGCAGGTCATGTCTTCCGTGAGAATCACTAACTACAAGAACTTTCATCCTAGTCCTCCCGGTATGTGTTACAAGCAATTCTATAAAGCGTAGCAGCAGAACACCTCATCCATAGGAGCCACTGCACCGTATAGGAGTGGAGGTTCATCTCCCAAACAGCTATCTTCCCAACAGTTCATCCAGGGTGCTTCCGTAAGGAGGCAGGAACTCATCCAGAAATACCCTGACCTCCGGCAGCTCCTCTGCCATCTTCTGCACCGACTTCTCCGTGGAGATCTGTGCGGAGCGGAACTCGCCGTTGCCGGCCCCCGACTCTTCCATGCACTTGATCAGTGCCGACAGTTTGTCCGCGGCCTTTACAAGCCTTCGCATATATTTGTCTTCCTCTGCGCCGGTGCCGTCAAAGATCTCCGCGTAGACGCCGCGAATGTCCTCGGGAAGCTGTTCCAGAAGGCGCATCTCCGCCACATGCTCTACTTCCCTGTAGGCGTCCCGTATATCCCGGTTGTAGTATTTGACCGGCGTCGGCATATCCCCGGTGATGATCTCGGAGGCGTCATGGTAGAGTCCGATCAGCGCCGCTCTGTCCGCGTCCAGAGACCTTCCGTAGCGCACATTTCCGATCACACAGAGCGCGTGTGCGATCATCGCGACATCCAGTGTGTGCTCGCTGAGCGTCTCTGTGCGCGCATTTCTCATGAGCGCCCATCTCTCTATATATTTCATCCGCGACAGAGTCGCAAAAAAGTTGTGAGTCATTGTTGTTCTCCGGCTTTGTTAAATCGTATTCACCTTTTAGTGTCAATAAGTATAACACTGTCAGCCACTTCAGTGCTATCATAAGAATCACAGAATTGTCACTATCAACCCGTATCGATCTTTGGTACTTTTACAGCATCCGGAGAAATGCAAATGATAACCAACCAGAACCTGATCAACCGATTTATCAGATATGTCGGGATCGACACCCAGTCCAACGAGGAATCCGCCGAACAGCCTACTACTTCCAAACAGCGCGACCTCGCCGGGCTCCTTTACAGCGAACTGTGTGAGATGGGCGTACAGGCCGTTTATGACGAAGAGCACTGCTACGTCTACGCGAAGTTACCCGGCGAAGAGCCCGCGATCGGCTTTGTCGCCCATATGGACACCTCCCCTGCCGCAAGCGGCTGCGGTGTGACGCCGCACATCGTAGAGAACTATCCGGGCGGCAATATTGTACTTCGCGAAGCCGCGCCCGGCGCTGACGCCATCCTGCTCCGCCCGTCCGACTTCCCGGAACTGAGAAATCACGTCGGTGAGGATCTCATCGTAACGAACGGAACAACCCTCCTCGGCTCGGATGACAAATCCGGCATATCGGAGATCATGAACCTCTTTGAATACTACACGACCCATCCTGAACAGAAACACCGCACGATCTGCGCGGCCTTCACGCCGGACGAGGAAGTCGGCCGGGGCACTGAGAATTTTGACATCGAGCAGTTCGGCGCCCGCGAAGCCTATACCGTGGACGGCGGCGGACTCGGCGAGCTGGAGTACGAATGCTTCAACGCCGCAGCTGCCAAAATAGAGATCACCGGCAGAAGCGTCCACCCGGGCGACGCCAAGAACACAATGCTCAACGCGATCCTGATCGGCATGGAATTCAATGCGCTGCTGCCCGCCAACGAGCGTCCCGAGTACACTGAGGGGTATGAGGGTTTTTATCACCTGAGCGAAGTGAAGGGCGGCGTTGACAGCGCCAAGCTCAAATATATCATTCGCGACCACGACAGTGAGAAGTTCACGGCGAGAAAAGAATTCATGAAAGCGGCCGCCGCGCTGATCAACACGAGGTACCGCCTAGCTGCAGGAGGCGATGTGCTCTCCATCTCGATCCGCGACCAGTATTACAACATGGCGATCCATCTGAAGGATCACATGGAACTGATCACGCGCGCCAAAGAAGCGCTGCAGACCCTCGGCATCGAGCCCGTCGTCTCTCCCATCCGCGGAGGTACTGACGGCGCGGCACTCACCTATATGGGCATTCCCTGCCCCAATCTGTGCACCGGCGGTTACAATTTCCATGGCCGTTTCGAATATGCCTCCGTGCAGGAGCTGGAGAAATGCGCAGAGCTGCTGATCCTGCTGGCTGCCGCATAGACTGTTGCAGTATCGGATCTCCCAGTGCAATAAAAATCTCGATTTTTTGGTAAAAGCAAAAGGCGTGAAGAGTACTCTTCACGCCTTTCTTGCGTCCAGTTCTTTGTAAAGATATACCGTGTCTCCCTCTCTGATGATCAGAGACCCGTGCGGAACGATCATATTGCCGTTCCGCTTGACGAGAACGATAAACTCCCTGCGCGAGATGTCCAGCTCGCGAATGGCGTATCCGTTCCAGCTGTGTTTTCTCCCAATGGCCATTTCCTTGAGCTCCAACGGCTTTGACCCCCGCAAGGGCTCCCCGCCGAGCACGATCTTGTCACCGGCCAGCAGGACCACATCCCCTCTGGGTACGATGGTCTCTGTTCCCCTTCGAATAGCCGCGATCAGCGTATTGGTTGGCAGCTCCAGATCCCGGATGCATTTCCCGGTCCACGCGTCCTGCGGAAGCAGCAGGAAGTTGAGAAACTGGATGTCTCTCTCCTTTCCGTGCTCTCCCATCTGCTTGAACTGCGTATACTGTTCCACGAATCCGGCGCTGATGATACCGGTGGGAATAGCCACCATTCCGACGCCGAGGAAAGTGATGCAGATCGAGAAAAATTTGCCCATCGGCGTGATCGGGTAAATGTCCCCGTAGCCGACTGTGAGAAGGGTCGAGGCAGACCACCAGATTCCCGAGAACGCGTTGGCGAAGACCTCCGGCTGCGCCTCATGCTCCAGACTGTACATACAGAGGCTCGAGCCCAGCATCAGTGTCGCAATGATGAAAACCGATGACAGGAGCTGCTGCTTTTTGCTGTTGAGGACTTCCGTGATCACGTTGAGCGAGTCGTAATAGGCGTTGATCCGGAACAGACGCAGGATCCTCACGACGCGGAACATTCTGAACGCCGCCATCCCCGACGGGAAGAACACCGGCAGGTAGTACGGCAGGAAGGACAGAAGGTCAATGATACCCGTCGCGGAGAGACAGTACTGAGCCGCCGACCTGGCCCGGGATTTTCCGGGATAGAGTTCAGGTGCGGTGAGGACACGCAGGACGTAGTCCACGCCAAAAAACAGCACCGTTATCTGTTCCGCCATTATGAAAATATCCCCGTAAACCGCGTTCAGGTTCTCGAATGTGGCCATCACGCTGACAGCCAGATTGATGATCAGCGCGCCTGTACTGATCACGTCATAGCTCTGGTTGATGGGGTCGTCGATCACGCCGACCGAGACCATTTTGAAGAGTCTGGCCCTTAGTGCGGGCCAGCTGTTTGATTCCTTTTTGCCCATTTGAAATCTGTCTCCGATAATCTGCTCTTCATTATCACTTGCAGCAAAACAGGCAGTGCATTTGCCGCCTGCATCAAGTAAAATAATATTATCAGTTCATTATTCTGCCAGTTTATTACCCTGCCAGTTTATTACCCTGCCAGTTTATTACTCTACCAGTTTATTACTCTACCAGTTCATTATCGCACAATTGCGATATGCATACAAAGCGTATCTTTGCCGCCTTCCGGCGGCGGACGACATATGAAGAGGGCGCAGATCGCGCTCCGGAATGGAGACCTTACATGAGATTACTTTTTGTCCGGCACGGAGATCCGGATTATGCAAACGACCGTCTCAATGAGATCGGGCTCAGGGAGGCCCGCGCCTTGGCGGCGCTCATTCCGAGAATGGATGTGGGAACCTGCTTCGCCTCTCCTCTCGGCAGGGCGCAGGAGACAGCTGCTATCGCTCTGGGAAAAGCGATTCCGGGCGCGCGCGGCGCGCAAGCGGCCACTGCCTGCGGCGACGTCCTCACGACGCTGGACTGGCTGCGGGAATTCCCGGCCCAGGTTGATGTCAATGACGTACCTCTGCTGCAGGAGGCATACTACCTCAAGACACTCCCCGATGGCACTTACAAAAAGAGGATCGTATGGGACATGTATCCCTCCTATTACGTCGAACACCCCGCCTATTCCGATTTTGATGCATGGCGCACAACCCTGGTCGCCCACAATTCCGATATGCTGCCCGTGTATGACCGCGTCATTGCTTCTTTTGACGCGCTGCTTGCTGAGCACGGTTATGTCCGGGAGGACCGCCATTACCGCGTGGAGAAAGAGAGCCGGGAGACTCTCACTTTCTTCTGCCATTTCGGCATCACCTGCGTCCTTCTCTCCCACATGTGGAACGTCTCGCCCTTTGTGACACTGCAGTCTCTCTGCATGCCCACTTCCTCGGTCACAGAGTGCTTTTCCGAGGAAAGACAGCGGGGCTTCGCGCATTTCCGCGCCACCAGGATCGGAGACACCACACATCTGACAATGGCGGGTCTCAAACCTGAGAGACTCCCCCACTCGGCGCTTTTCACCGATATCTACAGCGACTACACACAGCGGCACGACTGACCGGCTATACGCATGATCTGCATGACTGCAGTGTTGGGCACGGATCTGTGTATGAATCTGACTGTGGCCGCACTGGTACTCTGCCATGCTAATGCGCCGGCTTGACGCCCACTTGTGCGGCGGTATAATACTATCAGACAGCAATGTTCTGACAGAGAAAAGAATCCATATGCGATGATTAAACGGGTACTTCCTTTGGGAATGTGCCCGTTTTTCTTTCGATAAAAAGAGTTTTGAAGTCAAATTGTGAGGAGGTAAAGTCGATGAACAGCAGATTGCGGAGGCTGCAAGCCGGTCTTACAAGAATGGAGATCGGCAGCAAATACGAGAGGCGTAGAGATTATTTCTGGGTACTGACAGGTACTCTTCTCATGGCGTTATCCGCCAACCTGTGCTTCACGCCGGCCAAAATGGTGCCCGGCGGCTTTACGGGTCTTGCCATCATTATCAAATATGCAACCGCACCGATCATGCCTGCCTGGATGCCGGCGGAGTTCTCCGATGGGCTTCCCACATGGCTCTCCAACGCAATGCTCAACGTGCCGTTGATCCTGGCGGCGATCTATGTCCGGGGATGGAAATTCATGCGGCGCACCTTCGCCGCGTCCATCATCTTCTCCCTCTGGCTTCTGGTCGTTCCCGAATATGCCCTGATGGGCGATGACCTCTTTCTTACAACAATTGTAGGCGGTGCGCTGATGGGCGCCGGACTGGGCTTTGTATTCTTAGGCAAAGCCACTACGGGCGGCACAGATACGCTGGGCGCCCTCATCCAACGAGCCTTTCCGCACATGAGCACGGCAAAACTGATGCAGCTTTTGGATGCGGCCGTGATCCTTCTCTCCGTTTGGATTTTTGGCGTGCAGATTTCCATGTACGCTGTCATTTCTGTAGTCCTGTCAAGCCGGATTGCAGATGGCATCACCAGCGGTTTCCGCAACGCTTACTCGGCGTTTATCATTTCGCCCCGCCACCAGGAAATCGCCAACCGCATTATGCACGAACTCAACCGGGGCGCCACAAGGCTATCCGGAACGGGCATGTATACCGGCAAGGACAGACCGGTTCTTCTGGTCGCCGTCTCCAAGAAGCAGGCTGTCATCCTGCGGGAGCTGGTCGCGGAAATCGATCCGGACGCGTTCATGATCCTCACCGATGCACAGGAGATCCGCGGAGAGGGCTTCCTTGGATACAGCAGGGAAGAGCTGTAAAATTGGCCCGCATGGATAATGCGTTGGGCACAGAAGCCCTGTTTCTTTAAATTGGAACCACATGGTCTGATGGGTTGGGTACAGAAGTCCTATTTTCTTAAAATGGAACCACATGGATTTTGATTGTTTGGGTACACAGACTGTATTTTGACAATTCAGCATCCAATGCTTGAGTGATATTAAAGCTATTTTGGGCATATACAAGTCTTTACGTAAAAAAGTCTCCAAAGCAAGCTGCGATTTGTGGAACTTTATACCGACAAAGATGCTTCTGTGCCCAACCGTGAGGAAAAGGCAGGAAATCCATGGGATCTGAATTCAGAGAAACTCCTGCCTGTACCTAATCGGGGCGAAAGGCAGGAAATCCATGGGATCTGAATTCAGAAAAACCCACATCTGTACCTAATCGCGGCGAAAGGCAGGAAATCCATGGGATCTGAATTCAGAAAAACCCACATCTGTGCCTAATTGCGGCGAAAGGCGCGGTAGCAGACTGCATCAAAAAAGCTGCCGCAAAAATGCGGCAGCCCTAATATCATTTGGATCACTTATTACTCATTTTCATCCGGGTTTGTATCAGGCTTGTCCTTCGGCGCTTCCTGCGCGGGAAGAACCGGGTCTGTCTCCTTCTTCTTTCCGAAAAGTCCGCCTCTGTTCCGGCGCTTTGCCTCTCTGGCAGCCCGTTTTCTTGCATCCGCTTCCGCTTTTGCGCGCGCCTTCTCGTTCATCATCTTCGCGTATTCCGGATCGGACATCATGGCGATCTTCTTAGCCTGGCTCTTTTTAGCCTGCCTGATGAGGAGTGCGATCACGATTCCCAGAAGGATCAGGAAGGGGAAGGATCTGACGACGAACAGAATAATGCCCTCGCAGAAATCCCTGAAGGTGCTGATCGCGTCTTCAAAGGCATATTTGACCTTTTCCGGGAATGTTGTCGTAGGCGTTTCATCGGAGTAACGCTTGACTTCCTGCAGGTCAATATAGATGGTGGAATACTGGACATCTTTGTCCATAGCCGAGAGATCGGTCTTGTACGCGTTGAGCTGACGCTCCACATCCGAAAGTCTGGACTCCACGGCGATCATATCCTCGATCGTCTCCGCCTTGTCCATCATAGCCAGCAGTCTCTCCTGCTCCTTCTCGAGCGCCTTTTTGTAGGTCTCCTTGTTGGCATAGACCTGGCTGATATTCTCCGCGTTCATAGAGCGGTTCATGATCTTTCCGTCACCGCTGAGGGAGTCCATGAAGGACTCGAACTTCTCGGAAGGTATCCTTGCCGTAATGCTCAGGCTTCTGGTACTGCTTGATCCGGTAGAATATCTGTACCAGTTATAGTCTCTGTCGCTTTCGCTTTCCGACTCGGAAAAGCCGCCGGCTTCCCGGATCTTTTTGCGGATGCTCGCCGCGGACTTGTCATATTCCAGTGTCTGAATACTGAGGTTTCCCGTGTAGACGATCTTTTGGCCGTCCTGCGCCCGCAGCGCGGACGTCTCCTCGCCGTTCGAGCCGCTGTCTTTCATGGCGCCGCCCGCTTCCATGGCAGCTTCAGCATCGGCCATGTATGTGCCATCCGCCACATCATACGCCGCTTCCTCCGCCGCGTATTCCATGTCTTCCTTCATATACGATGCAGACGGTGCCTCGCTGTAGGAAGCGGAATGGCCGCATCCGGAAAGGCACATCGCCATTACAAGAACCGCAGGCACCACAAATCTCTTTTTCATGCTACTCCTCCCTTCAGCGGAACAGCTGCATCACCGCCTCATATTCCGCATGTGAAATCTTCATGACCACGCCGGGAATACTGTCCAGACTGATATATTCATTCTCATAGAATGTAGCCTTGTTCACTTGCCCGCCTTTTCGGGTCAGATAAACATAGTAGACAGGTTTTCCTTTCTTGGCCAGGAAAGAAGGCTCGGCCCTGCCGCTCTCAAATGCGGCTGACAGCGCCGCCTCACCGGCTTTGGTATAGTCGGGCACGGTCCTGGCTCCGCCCTTGGCTTCATCCTCTGCCGAGATATACTCGAGGGCGACATATTCATCCGCCATCTCTCCCAGCAGGTCCACTGCAGTCTTTCCGGCATCTTCTGCCAGCGACTTATCCTGCACGCTCTCTTCAGCAGGCACTTCTGCCTCGACGGGAGCGGCCGCTTCTTCGCTCTGTACAGAATCGTTATCCTGTACAGTATCTTCGGCGCTTTCGGAGAAAGTCTCCGGCATCGCTTCTTCCTCTGCCGCCGCTTCTTCCATTGCCTCCGCCATATACTGGTCATCCTGGCTCTGCGCCACCGTACCGGAGGTCAGATTGCTGCTCTTTGCGCTCTTTAGACCGCGGGCGCCTGCCAGTTCTCTGGCCATAAGCAGCAGGAAAACGGCAGCCGCTGTCGTCGCGGCGATCGTAAAGTACCGGTGAAATCTCGCTCTGCTGTTCTTCGCTTTGCGTTTTTTCCTGCGTTCCGCCTCTTCTTCCTCTTCCCGGGCAGTCTCTATTCTGTGTTCGCTTCGCAGGATCAACTCATCGTCGATCCCTTCCATTGCTTTGTAAAGGTCCTCCGCTTTCATTACATAAATCCCCCCTCTGTCAGGTACTTGCGGAGTTTCTTTCTGATCCTGCTAAGGCTCACCGTGACATTGTTCTCCGTCATCTGATAACGCCGGGCAATGTCAGAAGTCGCCTCAGAAAAGAAGTATCTCCTCACAAACAGCCTTGCCTCCTTGTCCGGGAGTTCTCTCGCGAATCTTCCGATCGCCTCTCCCAGTTCTTTGGCCTCGTACGCTTCCACCGCGTCCCAATTGCCGGACGTATCCGCGCACTCTGCCAGCTCGTCGAGCACCGCCTCCATCGTGCCGTTTCCACGCTTGGCGGCGCTTCTTGCTCTGTAGCGGTCAAAAGCCAGATTTCTCGTGATCTTGGCCAAAAAAGCGCGCAGAATAGAAGGCCTCTGAGGAGGCATCGAATTCCAGGCCCGCAGCCATGTGTCGCTGACACATTCCTCCGAGTCCTCGCGGCTTCTCAATATGTTGTCCGCTACTGTGTAACAATAATTTCCATATTTGCGGTCTGTCTCTTCGATGGCTCTTTCGTCCCTCTTCCAGTACAGATCGATGATTGCGGTATCTTCCATGGATTTTCCTTTTTTATTTGGGCTTTATGCACCGCTTATACTTGTATTGACGGCGCGATACTCCGTTTCTTACAGATTTATTTCCTAAAAATCGACATTAACAGCTGTCACTTTCGTCAGAACAATCTCACATATCCCTCGAGGGAATCGGCTTTCACTTTCAGCGCTCTGCATCCCGCGCTCACATAGATGGTGCAGGGATACTTGCTGTTTCTCGCCTCCTGGATCATGTTGGCGCCGGCAATGTTTCCGTCAAACGCGATCAGCCTGGACGGTCTCCTCTTAAAGATCTCATAGGCGAAGCTCTTATACGTGCCCATTGGAACCGGCTCAATGGAGACGCGGATACCTGCCTTGCTTCCGCGCAGCTTCCGGCACTCCGCCTCCGTGATCATAGACGGCACCATTGCGAAGATGCGGAACCGGCCGCGGTTCTTCCTGACCAGGTACTGTTCGTAGCCGCGCAGCGCGTGACCGATGACAAAAAACACCTTCTCCGGATCTTCCCTCTCAAGCAGCCGGTCGATCCTCCTCTTATTCTCTTCTGTCATCCTGACCCTGTGATTATCATGGCTGAAACTTCCGCCGATGATCACGATCGGTTCACCGTCCAATGGCAGCTCGCGGATCTGCTCCGCCAGAGCGTCCGCCGCCCGCAGGGAGCGCTTTCCGATCAGGGAGATCCTGTGATCGATCTCGTGCATTTCAGTCCGGTTCTTCTCATCGAATTCCGCGACTTTTCTTTCAAAAGTGTGAAGGCTCGCCTCAAGAACGGCGTCCTCCGCCTTCCGCATCCGGAGCATCTCCTCATCGGACAGGCCCAGCATCTTCTCCAGCGAGAGCTGTTCGTCGATCGAGTCACTCCCGTAGATCGCGCCTCCGTCTGTCCCCTGCACGCATCGGATTCCATAGGCCAGATACTGGCGAAGCGGATGGTTCCTCATGCCGCTCAGGTTGTTCAGCCGCACATTGGAGGTGATCTGAAACTCAAGAACAGCGCCGCTCTCCGTAAGTTCTTTGATCAGCGCCTTTCCCTTGCCGCGGCGCAGGTCCGGCGTGTACAGACCGTGCCCGATCCTGACTACAGGCATCTTCTGCCCCGGAGCCAGCGCTTCTTTTATGCATCGGAGACTGTTGGCGATATTGTCGCGCAGCCCGTCATTCTCACCGGCATGGACCCTTATCACAAATCCTGGATCTGCCTGCGCGATCCGCACGATCTCGTGGATTACCGGTGCGATATCCCTTATATCGTTGAGTTCCTCTCCGATGATATCGCTTCCCGCCACATAGGGATCGGTGATCACCTCTTCCAATGTCTCCAGATTCTCCCGGAAATAGTCTCCCGTCTCCACCTGGTCTTTGACGATCGTCAGCGGAATGCGGCGGATCGCTGCCAGAAAACGGAGCAGCACGCCGGTCTCCTTTGTAATGGCAGGCATGACGGCGTGTACCTGAGAGAGCATTTGGGCTGCTCCCTGTTTTTTGACCAGGGTCGTGTCCGAGATTTCCGCATAGCAGACTCCCTGCTTCGCGTAGCTGCGCGCGATCCATAGGAGCTTGTCCTGAAACAGCGTATTGTCCCGGTAGGCCGGAGATTTCCGGTCCTCCAGGATCTGGATCACAGCGGCCCTGATGTCCGCGTCCGGAATCTGATCGATACTTTCGCGGTCAAGCGGCATAGGGTCGTCAGCTTTCACGCCCTTGGCAAAAACATAACGGTAGAGATATACCTTTTCCAGATTGGTGAATACGGCCTGCCCGTCCTTGAGGATGGCAAGCGATCTCCGGATCCTTGGGATATTGCAGGCCGCGTCCTCCGGATCATTCAGGATCAGGTCGGCAAAATTCAGAAATGTATTGTCATCGATCCTTCGGGTCAGATACTTGCCGGTCAGACCGCAGTCCTTGTACTGCGCCTCCGACAGACTGCGCCGCTCTGCGAGCTTTTCCTGCTGCGCCTTGGTACAGCGCAGGCCGAGCTTTTTGATATAGTAGAGCGGATAGCGGATCTGATGACAGATCCCCAGCGCGATCAGAAGATCGGGGTGGAGATTGGCGTTCATATGTGTATGGAGATCCGTGCGGAATTTGAGTTCGGTGCGGATATATGTCTTGACGATGGTCCTCTTTTCGTCGAGGCGGTAGTCCTTGGTCTGGCTCATCAGCGTCTTGGAGATCGCCGGGATCTGCGCCTTGATCTCAACGCGCCCGTCCGGGTAGATGTTGGCCACCTTCGTATCTCCGAGCCGGAATATATAAAGCTGTCTGTTATAGCCGTCGATATAACTGGGAACGGTTCCCCGGATGACCAGGAGTCCGTCGCTTCCCTCTGAGAGCGGCAGCCCGCAGAGCGCAGCCAGGTTCCGGATCAGATTCCCGGTCCCGTGGTTAGGCGTAGAAAGGACAAAGCGCATAATCCCCCCGCGCTCTCTGTACAGATCCACGATCACATCCTTTTCTTTATCCAGGTAAAAGCGCTGAAACCATATCACGGCTTTCGGATCTCCTCTTTCTCGCAGCTTTTTATTACAGGCACATTTAGTACATTATAGCAGATTTTCCTGCACAAAACGGACTGAAAGGATTTAGATGCTATGCGGGACAGTCTTTCCTCACAACAAAAGGACTGCCGCATCAGGAATCGCTTCCTGATACAGCAGTCCTTCCGCTTATTCAAATTCATTCAGTATAAATGACATACGCTTCATAAGGCGAAAGTATTCCGTCAAAGACGTCGCTTCCCTCATAGTTCTGGATCAGCACTTCGCCGTTCCTGAACTCCTCATCCGGCATGAACTCTCTCTCATTGTCAGAGAAATTGCAGACGACCAGAAGCTTTTTCCCATCCAGCTCTCTCGTATAGACATAGAGCTCGGGGTCCTCCGCAAGCTGCAGATCGTAGTGGCCATAGACGATGATCTCGTACTTGTGGCGCAGCTCGATCAGCTTCTTGTAGTAGTTGAAGACGGAATCCGCGCGCGCAACCTGCTCGGCGGCGTTAACCTTCTTGTAGTTGGGATTGACGGCCAGCCAGGGCTTTCCTGTAGTGAAACCTGCGTTGGGCGAATCGTCCCACTGCATCGGTGTGCGGGCGTTGTCGCGGCTCTTGTTGGCGATCTTGGGGAAGATCTCACTGGGTTTCCACCCCATCTTCTCCGTCAGCTCATAGTAAGCGTTGATCGACTCAAGGTCGTTGAAGTCCTTTACAGACTGGAAGGGATAGTTGGTCATGCCCAGTTCTTCGCCCTGGTATACGTATGGCGTTCCCTGCATCATATGCAGGCAGGTCGCGATACACTTGGCAGATACTTCGCGATATTCGTCGGAAGGATCACCCAGACGGTTGACCACACGGGGCTGATCGTGGTTGCAGAAGAAAATGCTGTTCCAGGCCACTTCATCCAGACCCTTCTGCCACTTGGTAAGGTTCTCCTTGAGCGGCACGAGCGGCATCTTTCTGGTGGACCATTTGAACTCCGCGTCTCCGTCGAGACCTACATGCTCGAACTGGAAGACCATGTTGAGCTCGGTGCCTTCGCTGTTGGCGTATTTTTTGGCCTCTTCGAGCGTGACGCACGCCGTCTCGCCGACGGTCATAATGTCAAATTTGGAGAGAACTTTCTCGTTCATCTCCTGCAGGTACTCGTGGACGTGAGGCCCGTTGGCCGTGCATCCGCAGTCACCGTAGAGCTCGTTCATGAGCGGCGCGTCGGGCAGGCCGGCCGGCTTGGAGATCAGGCTGATGACGTCCATGCGGAAGCCGTCGATTCCCTTCTCGCACCAGCGGGTCATCATATCGAAAACTTCCTTTCTGACAGCGGGATTGTCCCAGTTGAGGTCGGGCTGTTTGGGAGAGAACAGATGCAGGTAGTACATATCCGTCGTCTCATCGTACTTCCACGCGGAACCGGAGAACCAGGAGCCCCAGTTGTTGGGCTCTTTGCCGTCCCTGCCTTCTCTCCAGAAGTAATAATCTCTCTTGGGATTGTCCTTGCTGCTGCGGCTCTCCAGGAACCACTCATGCTCGTCGGACGTGTGGTTGACAACGAGGTCCATCACGATCTTGATCCCGCGGGCATGCGCCTCACTCAGCATCCGGTCAAAATCCTCCATGGTGCCGAACTCATCCATGATCGCCTCATAATCGCTGATGTCATAGCCGTTGTCATCGTTGGGCGATTTATAGACGGGGGAGAGCCAGATGACGTCAATACCGAGCAGCTTTAAGTAATCCAGTTTGGACGTGATCCCGTTAATGTCGCCGATTCCGTCGCCGTTGCTGTCCGCGTAGCTTCGGGGATAGATCTGATATACTACACTTTCTTTCCACCAGGTCTTTTTCATACTTACCTCCAAATCAAAGAGCCTGCCTATTGTCTCACGGTTAATCCTTGGTTTCGGTACCTTCTCCTCCGGTCAGTTCTCTTCCGGCATTCTGCCATATAGAGCTGTCAGAGCTGCGATCCGGCCGGCCAGCTTGGCGGACAGATCCTTTTTGTTCACGCGCCACTTCCAGTTCTTGCCGTTCGTGGACGGCTGGTTAATGCGCGCGCTGTTGTCCAGCCCCAGGTAGTCCTGCAGCGGAATGATGCAGTAATCCGCAACGGAACCAAACGCCGCGATGATCATCTTTTCCACGATCTCCTGCGGGTCTTTGGTCCTGACGTCCAGATACTCGCAGACCTGCTTTCTCTCCACAGGGAGAATGCTGTCGATCCATCCGCGCAAGGTCTCGTTATCATGCGTTCCCGTGTAGACCACACAGTTGCGCTGATAGCGATAGGGCAGGTACTCCATAGCGCCGGACGAGTCTCTCGAGTCAAACGCAAATTCCAGGACCTTCATGTTGGGGAAGCCCGTATCGCGGACCAGCTGACGCACCGTCTCCGTCACATAGCCCAGATCCTCCGCAATGATCGGCGTCTCACCAAGGCTGGCCTTGATGGCGTCGAACAGGTCTGTGCCGGGGCCCTTCTCCCAATGGCCGGTCGCTGCCGTATCCGATTCTGCCGGAATGGCAAAATACTCATCAAACCCGCGGAAATGATCGATCCTGATGACGTCATAGAGTTCTCTGCACTTGGCGATGCGGCGGATCCACCAGTCATATCCGGTCTCCTTGTGCTTATCCCAGTTGTACAGCGGATTGCCCCAGACCTGCCCGGTTGCAGAGAAGCCGTCCGGAGGGACGCCCGCGATCATGCGGATGCGGCCCCTGGCGTCAAGCTGGAAGAGCTCTCTGTGAGCCCAGAAGTCCGAGCTGTCGGCCGACACATAGATCGGAATGTCACCAATGATCCGGATTCCTTTCTCTGTCGCGTAATCCCTGAGCTTCTTCCACTGCCTCGCGAACTCAAACTGCAGGTACTCATAGAAACCGGTCTCTTCCCGAAGTTTCTCAGACCACTCGGCAACTGCTTTCTCCTTGTGATCCCGGATGGCCGGCTCCCAGTCATCCATTCCCGCACCTCCGTGGACATCCTTGACCGCCATAAAGAGGGAGTAATCGGTCAGCCAGAATGCATTGTCCTTCACGAACGCCGCAAACTCTGCGGTTTCCTTATACCCGCTTCTCTTATACGCTTTCCTGAGCATGTCCCAGCGGCTGTTATAGAGCTTGCCGTAGTCGACTTCCCTGCCGTCCCCGAAATCCTCCGCGTCACACTCTTCCTCTGTCAGAAGTCCCTGTGCGATCAGGTCTTCCAGACTGATCAGATACGGATTCCCCGCGAAGGTCGAGAAAGACTGGTAGGGCGAATCCCCGTATCCGGTAGGGCCCAGCGGCAGGATCTGCCAATAGGTCTGACCCGCTTCTTTCAGAAAATCTACAAACTTATACGCCTCCTCCGAAAAACAGCCGATCCCGTATTTGCCGGGAAGACTGAAGATCGGGAACAGAATTCCGCTTGTACGCATCTTTATCCTTCCTTTCCTTCCGTGTTTTCATCCTCCAGTATCCAGGGTTTCTCTTCTTCCACTTCCGGTTTCCCCATCAGTTTATCAAAAACCGGCATATAGATCAGTGCGCAGAAGTAGCCGGGAAGTGATAAACCGAGTAAGAAGAACAGCGGAAGCAGACGTGTCACATTATAAAGCAGATAAGGGACCGCCGCGCTGATGATGACCATCAGAATCGTCCTTGGAAAATAAGCGATCGCCAGGATCCCTGCATTCTTAAAAGCCGCGCCGGTTTTATACACAAAACGGGCTGTCAGCGGTATGACATATACATAGATCGAAGCAGCTGCGAACGCCGCCGCATAGATCGGGATCAGCATCGCTCTCGGCAGGCCTGCCTGCCCGGAGGAAATGATCCTGTAATCCACATAAAGGAACACTGCAGCAGCCAGCATGATCAGCCAGATCGGCGTAGCGTTCTTAAGGTTCTCTTTAAAGCGCTTCCAGAATTCCGTTACAAGCGGCCCTCCCCTCTCCTCGATCATCTCCATGAATATATAATGCATGGCTGCCAGAGAGGCGCCTGCCGTTACCACCGGGATGCAGAAAATGACTGTCAAAATATTGAGAAACATGAGTGTGCTCAGATCCGTGAGCGCACGCATCACCGGCCCATCCTGGCCAAACAGATTCTTCATACTTTTCCTCTTGTTTTTGCAGCAACACAAGTTATACGAATCGAGAGGCTGCACCGGTTCCGGCACAGCCTCTCTCCCAATTGCAATGTAGTCCTATATCAGCCCTTGACTGCGCCTTCTACCATTCCGTTCATGATCTGCTTCTGGCCGATCAGGAAGATGACGACCATGGGGATGATCGCCAGCAGCGCTGCTGTCAGGATCAGATCCCACTGCTTGACGTAGGAACCTACGAACGCCTGCACTGCTACGGGCAGGGTCTTGACCTTGCCGTTCTGTCCCAGCATCAGGGAAGGAAGCAGGTAGTCGTTCCAGATCCACATGCCGTTCAGGATCGTGACGGTCGTGATGACGGGGGTCAGAAGAGGCAGGATGATGCGGAAGAATGTTCCCTCAGGGGAGCATCCGTCGATCGCCGCCGCTTCCTCAAGGTCATAGGGAACGCCCTTGATGAAACCGGTCAGGATGAATACAGTCATGGCGCCGCCGAATCCGCAGTACGCGAATACGATGCCGGGGATGGACTGCAGCATGCTGATGCCGACGAATTTACCCACATCTCTGAATGTGGAGATCAGGGGCAGCATGACGACCTGGAAAGGGATGATCATCGAAGCGATGAAGATCATATAGATCGCATATGCCCATTTGGTCTTGTTGTTGCGGCTGATGACCCATGCTGCCATGGAGCCCAGCAGCGCCAGCAGCACCAGCGAGATGATCGTGATGACTGCAGATGTTCCGAATGCGTACCAGAACTGGAAGTTCGAGTTGTTGATGACCGCGTTCAGGTTAGTCATCAGCTGTCCGAAGGATGCGCCCTTGAAGGCCACGGGGCTCGCGACGATCGAGGACTGCGCCTTGAAGGAGTTGAGAACGACCAGGAAGAACGGGAACAGGACATACAGCGCGATCAATACGCCGACTGCTGTCAGAATATAGGATCTTGTTCTTTTTTCCTTTCCTACCATTACAGTTCCACCTCCTTCGAGTTAGAGATACGCACCTGGATCAGGGATACGCATGCCAGGATGATGAAGAACAGCACGGCCTTGGCCTGACCAAGAGAATAGTTGTTCTTGGATACCGCGGTATTGTAGATGTTCAATGCCAGCATCTGCGTACCGTTTGTCAGGTAGGCGCCCATGAAGTTCGGGACAGAACCTGTGCCGCCCGTCAACGCCAGGTTGACGTCGAACTGCTTGAACGCGGATGTCAGGGTCAGGAATGTGCAGATCGTGATCGTGGACGCGATCATAGGGATCTTGATCTGGAACAGGGTCTGCTTGGCGTCTGCTCCGTCGATGGAAGCTGCTTCCAGCACATCCTTGGGAACCTGTGTCAGTCCCGTGATGTAGATCAGCATGATATAACCGGCGTACTGCCAGACGTATACGATGACGATGGCCAGCATCGCCGTCTTGGTCTGGACCAGCCAGGAGATTTTCGTGACATTGATCAGAACGTTGTTGAATACGAACTGCCAGATGTAACCCAGGACGATACCGCCGATCAGGTTGGGCAGGAAATAAGCCGCTCTGAAGAATCCGTCGCCCTTGAGGCCCGATGTGCACAGAAGAGCCAGAAGGAATGCGACAAGGTTGACCAGCACCATGTTGATGACAACGAACAGGAATGTCATCAGTACGGACCAGATGAACGCCGGGTCCTTAAACATGGCCGCATAGTTGGCAAGTCCGACGAAATGTGTGAACTTGATACCCGTCCAGTCTGTCATGGAATAAAAGATACCAAGGACCAGCGGGATGATAACCGTTACAGCGAATGTAAAGAGCAGCGGGAGCAGGAAAATCACGTAGACGATCTTTCTGTGGTGCGCCAGTGTCGGAAACAGATAGAGTCCGAGGAAGAACGCGATTACGCCGATTACAAGGAGCGGTCCCCTGAAGGAAGCCTTATTGCCCATGAAATCGAGCGCGAGCGCGGCAACAGTCATGACTGCGCCTGCGATCATCAGGATCAGGGATAATCCCTTAGAACCTGCTGTTTTCGTTTTCATTAGTAAATCCCCCTATTGATAACAATAAAGGGGCGGCGACAAGCGCCGCCCCTGCATTTGTTTACCTGCTTGAATCCATAGTCTTCCGGCCTGATACAGGATCGGCTTTACAGAATGGATTCAGAGATCCTCTCAATTACTGAGCGTAGTAATTTGCAACCTGGTCAGAAACAACCTGTGTGAATGTAGCTGCATCCGGGATGCTGCCCAGAGCATAGTCAAGATAGAGCTGGCCGAGGACGTTCTGGTCCAGGGAAGCCTTATTCTTGAGCCAGTGCCAAGAGGAGGTCTTGCCTGCTGCTGTGTAATCTGTGATGGTCTGTGCGAAAGGATCGTCCGCGACATATGCGCAGCTCTTGAAGGGGCTGATGAAGCCGGCATCTTCTACCAGGAACTTCTGGCCTGCATCGCCTGCCAGCCATGTAAGGAAATCCTTGGCCTTCTGAGTGTTGTCGCTCTCGAATACTGCCCACCAGGAAGGGGAGTTGGTCAGGATGGTGTCGATGCCTTCCTCGAATGCGTAAGGGATCATACCAACCTTGAAGTTGCCTGCTGCCTCATACTCTGCCTTGTCGTCGCTTGTCATTGTAGCGCCGATCCAGGAACCCTGGGTTACGAATGCGTACTTGCCGGAAGCAAATCCGAGGATCTGCTGATCATATGTGCCGGAAGTAAGAAGAGCGGGATCGGAATACTGATTGAACAGAGCTACCATCTCAGCATAGTGCTGGAAACGCTCTGCGTCGATCTTGCCGCCGTCAGCGAGCATATCGCTGTATGTGGTGTCGTCTCTGTCGAGACCTGCGTCGAGGTAGTTAGCAAAGCTGTGAGAACCGGTGGACCAGTACAGATCCTTCGCCTCGCAGCACCAGCCGATAACAGCTGTAAGACCAAGCTCATCCTTCTTGGCATCCAGAGTCTCGAAAGCTGCCTTCATGCTCTCGGGGCCTGTGATGGAAGCGGGATCGATGCCTGCCTTCTCAAGGATATCCGCGTTGTAAGCAAGGCCGATCGCTTCTGTTGTGTAAGGGAAGCCGATGATCTTGCCGTCTGCATCCTTGTAGCCTGCATCTGTGTCAGCTGCCCAAGGCTCATTGCTGAGGTCAGCCAGGAGGCCTGTCCAGTTGCCGAAGTCTGCGTCGGAACCGCAAACGAAGATGTCGGGCATATTGTCTGCCTGATAATAACCTTTCAGGGTATCCTGAATGTTAACGCCGCCGCCCATGGACTCGATGGCTACGCTGACGCCTGTCTCCTCTTTGTAAGCAGCAGCTGCTGCCTTAAGAGCTGCATCAACTTCGATCTTGCCGTTGACAAGACGGATGTCGCCATCAGTGGAAGCAGTAGCTGCGGGAGCAGCTGCCTCGCCTGTTCCTGCGTCGCCTGCAGGTGCGCTGCTGCTTGCACCGCCGCCGCAAGCTGTCAGGCCGAGCACCATAGCAGAAACCAATGCCAGTGCCATAAGTTTCTTTTTCATAGTTTCCTCCTTGTTAAAATAAACTACAGTTTCTGTGCCAAAATACCTTTCTTAGATACTTTAGCGCATAAGTTTACAGTAGAATTGTATCATTTCTAAAAATATTGACAAGTATTTTTTCTACATTTTCGCATAAATCACATTATGATTACTAATTTTCGTCATTTTGTACAACGGATTTTGCAATTACTGTGCGCTTAACTCAATCGATTTTTTTCACTGTATCCCGGATCTCCAGACGTGTCTCCAGCCGTATTTCCCTCGAAGCGGGCTTTTTGCCGCGGATCAGGTCAAACAGGATCCCTGCCGCGACTCTCCCCTTTTCCGCCGCGTCCTGATGAACAGTGGTGAGGCGCGGCGTGCATATGCGTGAGTAGAGATTATCGTCAAATCCAATGATCGAGATATCCTCGGGAATCCGGAATCCCCGATCCTTGAGTGCTGCCATCATCATGATCGCATAGATATCTGAACAGCAAAAGAGCGCCGTATAGTCCCGCGCTTTCCGGCAGAGCTTTTCCGTGTTTCCCTCTATATTCTCTCTGTCCGGTTTTAATAAGAAGAAACTGCGGTCGCTGTACTCAATGCCGGCCTCCCTGAGCGCTCTTCGAAAACCCCAGAATCTCGCCCTGTCGACGCCCACGCGGTTGTCTGTGAGGAAGCCGATCTTCCTGTGTCCGTTGTCAGTCAGATAGCGCACAGCCTCATAAGCGCCGCGCTCATCGTCGAGACCGACATTGATGAAATCATCGCTCTTCTCAGAGCTGTATGTATCGATGCAGACCATGGGCTTATGATATTTGGCCGCGACACGGTTCGCGTCGTCGTCCATCATACAGAACAGGATCAGTCCGTCCACGTTCCAGGTCGAGATGTGCTGAATGATCTCCGCGATATCATCGGAAATATACAGCATCATATAGTAGCCGGCCTCACGAACAGCCTTTTCAATACCGCCGATCATCTCGGATACAAACGGATCACTCAGGATATTGTCGCTGTGCCAGAGACGAAACTCCAGCGATTTCAGGACCACCCCGATGATCTTGGACTGCCCCTGCGCGAGATTGCGGGCGTTTATATTGGGCACATACTCCACTTCCTCGAGAAATTTCTGTACACGCTCGATAGTCTCTGCGGACACTTCTCTGGTCTTGCCGTGAATGACGTTGGATACCGTCGTTGTGCTGAGTCCCAGTCTGGATGCGATTTCTTTAATAGTGATCATCTCTGTATACCTCTGAGAAGATAATTCTGTTGTTTTCGCATTTTATTATAGCAAAAGGACAATGGGTTGATCGCTTTTTTCTTGTTATTTGCGTTTCATTATGGTATGTTACTAAGTCGTAAAACAGATGATCATATTTAATAGAAAGAAGGCATTTTTTTGAACACAAAGGACAATAAGACTTTTTATATCGCACAAGCGGCCGTGATCGCCGCAATCTATACCGTACTTACCATGATCGCAGCGGGCTTTGACCTGGCGAGCGGCGCCATTCAGGTCCGCTTCTCCGAGGCGCTTACCATCCTGCCGTTCTTTACGTCAGCCGCTGTTCCCGGACTGACGCTGGGCTGCCTGATCAGCAACATAGTGACGGGCTGTGCGCTGCCGGATATCATTTTCGGAACTCTGGCGACCTTCATCGGCGCGATCGGCTCTTACGCTCTTCGCAGGAACCGTTTCCTCTGCTCCGTCCCTCCTGTCGTTTCCAACGCGCTGATCATTCCTTTCGTTCTCTCCTACGCCTACCATATCCCCGGCGGCATTCCTTATTTCATGCTGACCGTAGGGGCAGGCGAAGTGATCTCCTGCATGTTATTGGGACAGATCCTTCTGAGCGCGCTGCTGCCTTTCCGGGGCAGACTCTTCACGCCGCAGGAATAATGGAAATGATCCCCGATCCATATTGAATTCAATCGTTCAAAAAGCCCGGCATCCGGCAGTTCTGTTCTGCGGATTCCGGGCTTTCTTCACTCATGATCCTCTTCGATTTCTCTTATATTCGCGTTTGAGCTGCGTGAGTTTGTCTCTGACAAGCGCTTCGCTCCTGGCCTTTTTCACTGCGTAGAGAAGACACAGGAGGCTTATCAGGACGCTCAGAAGGATGACCGCGATCCTCAGCAGTCTCCATGCAGGGGACACATATTTCATCGTCGTATCCTTGCCTATACCGTTCATAGCATTACTGCGGGAAACAGTCCGCAGGATCCGCTCTGCCGCAGTGCGGAATCGCGCGCGGACTCCGTATGTGAGCTGACCGCCTTTAAGCTTGTAGCGACTGTTGGAGGTATTTTGCCACATATCCGTTCCGGCCTCGAGCCCTTCCAGGATATCCGCGTACGCGTCGATCCCGGAGGTGATCGAATCGGTCATGACAAATCCCTCAAATCCCCATTCATTACGCAGCACCTCTGTCAAAAGACCGATATGCCCTCCGCACCATCTGGGGCCAACGCGGTTCATGCCTGCCATGACTGCCTTCATTCCGGAGCCGCCTTCTCTGAGCGCGATCTCAAACGGCCGCAGATACAGTTCGCGGATCGCCTGTTCGCCCGCAAGGACCACCAGTCCCGTGTAATTGGTCTGCTGATCGGCAAGTACCATCCTGCCAAGAACCGGGATCACTCCTTTTTTGGCAAGACCTTTGCAGAAGGCTGCTGCCATTTTTCCTGTCAGACAGCTGTCTTCGGAGAAGCTGTCGCAGTTTCTTCCTCCCATCGCAGTACGGTGCAGGTTCAGGGAAGGGATCTGCAGGAAAGAGACTTCCGCCATGAGCGCTTCCTCTCCGATCATCTGTGCCGTCTGATTGATGAGCTCCGTATTCCACGTCGCCGCCAAAACAGTCGCGGAGGGGTAGACAGTGCCCCGGCTGTCATTGTATTTGTATGCAAGGCCCGCTTCATATCTGCTGACCCACGCCTGCGGAGAACTGCAGGACATCACGTCGTTGACCAGCCCGCCTCCCTTGCGCACCAGTGAATAAGTCTCTCTCCATGTAAGCTGGTCCAGAAGGGATCCCCATCTGTAATCGCCAAAGTCCACTTCCCGCAGTTCCGCGAGCGCCGCATTCTTCTCGCCGTGCGCCGTGTTATAGACCGGTGATGACGCGTTGCTGTCTTCTCCCGCTGAAACCCGCAGGAGCCCCAGAAACGAAGACGATGCCGCAAAAGATCCGTCCTGCCATGTGGAAGGCCATGTGCTGGTCCACAGGCTTCTGCTCAGTCCGTGGAAATCGGGATCGTATTCAGATGGATCCGCTTCTGTAAAGCGGCGCCGCACCTTCGCGCCTGTCTGCGCGGTCACAGCGTATTTCTTGTTGTCCCGCTTTCTCTCGATCACTTCCACCAGACCGCCGTCTCCGGTCCCGCTAAGAAGCGCAGATCTCGCTTTTCCTTTATACATCAGGATATTGTTGACGGCAGTATGCGCGTCCTGCGCGACTGTAACCAGGTAAGTCCCCTCATCGATGATGTAGGTTCCCTTTCCGGACGCGTCGAAGGATTTGAGCGCCTCTTCGCTCATCACGATCTTGATGCACTCGTGTTCTCCCGGCTCGATCACCTTGGTCTTGTAGAAACCGGCCAGTTCCACGGAAGGGACTTCCAGACCGTTCTTCTCCGCATAGGCGGTATAAGGTTTCTGCAGATAGAGCTGTACAATTTCTTTTCCCGCCCGGTCTCCCGTATTATAGACGTCGACCGTGACCTCATACCCTTTCTTGCCCATTTCCATCTTCATGTTACGGAGCTCGAATTCTGTATAGGAGAGGCCGTATCCGAACGGAAACGCCACTTCATTTGCATAGTCGAAGCCTTTTCTGCCGGAGGTGCCCAGCACCGCGTCCTCATACCGGGTCTCGTAATACCGGTAGCCGACATAGATCCCTTCGGCGTAAGCCATATACCTGGTGCCGTAGTCCTCTTTGCTGTTTTTGATCGTGAAATCGCCGAGGTTTGCTGCCGCAGGCGCACTGAAACTGTTATAAACATAAGTGTCCGGAAGTCCGCCGGACGGATTGACTTTGCCGCTGAGCACTTCCGCCAGCGCTGTGACGCCTTTCTGTCCCCAGGATCCCGTCCACAGGCATCCATCAATCGGATATTCACGCAGGAACCCCATTTCCATCGGATTCTCTGTGTTGAGCACGACGATCACCCGGTCAAAACAGTCTGTGACATACGCGAGCAGATCTCTCTCCTGTTCCGTCAGCTGCAGCTCCTTGGCGCCTGTCACCTGCGGTTCTGCAGGTGCCTGCTCTTCTTCCGCAGGCACTTCTATCGCTGTGGTACTGCCCATGGCGGAGACGCTGTCCGCAGATTCTTCCGGCCTCGCTTCTTCCTGTTCCTCTGCCTCTGCGAATGCAGGCTCATAAAGATCCTCATCGGATCCGCTTCTTCCGATCACGACGATCGCTGCTTCCGAATACTCCTCAAAGCTCTTCTCCACTTTCTTGGAGAATGAATTTCCGCCGCCGCGGCTGATGAAATCCCATAGCTTATCGTTGACCCTGATCTTCTCCGCTTCCAGAGCTGTCCGAAGGTCCGCGGCGCCGCTCACCTGTGCCGAGCTGCTGCAGACCGGATCGGCAGCCGCCTTTCCAAAGACGCTGACGGATGCCCCTTTTCTGAGAGGAAGCACATTCTCCTCATTTTTCAGAAGTACAATGCCCTCCCGAAGGATCTCCGCCGTCAGCTCTTCACTGTCTTCCCGCAGTTCCTCCGAATCCTTGTAGTCCGCCTCAAAATACTGAGGCCCCTCCTTGCCTTCCAACTGGTAATTTTTCTCCCCCAGCGCCAGGCGGATCGCCTGCTCATTATCCGCAGCCACATTGCTGCCGGCTATGGCCGCGATCAGGATGGCCGCTGCCAGAAGAACAGCTGTCAGCGCCTTTCTGCGAAGACGGTTCTGCCTTCTCTGCAGCTTTCTGATCCGCTCTTCCGCTCCGGCCGCGCCGGCCTGCCGGTTCAGTTTTTTATTCTGATTCAGATTATAATTTCCGGTATCTCTCATATCTTAACAGTACGCCCCTTTGTCTGCGCAATGGCTCATTCTGCCTACTATTGTAATACGAAAGCGCCATGATACGAAAGAGCGGTTTTTTTGCCTTCCGGCATGCTATAATGCATACAGCTGCCGCCGCCTGCGCTTTACATGGATTTTACGCGTTTTTGATAACATCGATTACAAACCGGCATCATAATGGTCATAATATCAGGAAGACTATCAACCCTGCACTTATGGGAGAATACGACATGATCTACTGTGTGGAAGACGACAACAGCATCCGGGACCTGATGATCTATACGCTCACGATCGCCGGTTTTGAGGCCAGAGGGTTTGCGGACAGCAGACAATTCTGGGAGGAAATGAATATAACTATACCTGAGCTGATCCTTCTGGATATCATGCTGCCTGGTGAGGACGGGATCTCCATCCTCAAAAAGCTCCGCAGCGCGCCTGCCACGGCTGCGATTCCTGTGATCATGGCCACCGCCAAGGGAAGCGAATATGACCGCGTGATCGGTCTCGACCTGGGTGCTGATGACTATCTGTGCAAGCCTTTCGGCATGATGGAAATGGTGTCCAGGATCAAAGCCGTCCTTCGCCGCACGACATATGCGGACAAGCGCACTTTCCTGTCCTATGGCGCCATCACCATGGATCTTTCCAGACATGTCGCCATGGTAGACGGCCGGGAGGTCCCGCTGACGCTCAAAGAATACGATCTTCTTAAACTCTTTATGGAACATATCGGCCTTGTCTTCACGCGCGACCAGCTTCTCTCCTCCGTCTGGGACCAGGATTACTCCGGCGAGACGAGGACGGTCGACGTGCACATCGGCACGCTCCGCACCAAACTGGGTGAGAGCGGCGAGGCGATCCGCACAGTGCGCGGCGTGGGGTACCGTTTGGGATAATCAGTACAGGACGACTATATGCGCGGCAAAATATTCAGATCAATCTGGCTCGCGCTGTCATCAGTATTGACGCTCAGCTTCATACTGATCACAGCGCTTCTATACAGCCATTTCACAAATGAACAGCTTGACCAGCTGCGCAGCGAGACCAGACTCGTTGCGCAGTCTCTTGCGCTTGACGGAACGCACTATTTTGACACATTAGGCGCGGCGGATTTCAGGATCACATGGATCACGGCGGACGGGACCATCATCTATGATAATGAAGCCGATACGTCCGTCATGGAAAACCACCTGGAGCGCGAGGAGATCCGCGACGCGCTGCGCGAAGGTTACGGCGAGAGCAGCCGCTATTCCTCCACCCTTTTCGAGAGACAGCTCTACACAGCCCAGAGACTGCCGGACGGCACAGTTCTCAGGCTTTCCATCACACAGGCCACGATCTGGAACCTTCTTCTGCACTTTCTTCTTCCGATGGCGGGCATTCTGGTCGCTGCACTCTTAACCTCGCTCTTTCTGGCGTTCAGCCTTTCCAGGAGGATCGTCGAGCCGCTCAATACGCTCGATCTGGATCATCCTCTGAAGAACGCGGACCACACAGCCTACACAGAGATCCTTCCTCTCCTGCGCCGTCTTGACGATCAGCACCGCCAGCTTGCCAGCGACCGCGAGGAGCTGGAGAAGACGTCCCAGATCCGGCAGGAATTCACTGCAAACGCTTCCCACGAGCTCAAGACGCCCCTTCACGTCATATCGGGATACGCGGAGCTTCTCGAGAGCGGCATGGTCACAACGGAAGAGGCGCGCCGGCTCTTCGCGGGCAAAATCCGGGCTGAGTCCCAGCGTATGTCCAAGCTGGTCGGAGATATCATTGACCTCTCCCGTCTTGACAGCGGAGGGATCGGTATGCCCCGCGAACTGACCGACCTGTACCGGATCGCTCTCAACGCAGCCGAGGCGCTGCAGATCGAAGCGGAAAGCGCGGATGTGACCGTGAATGTCGAAGGCAGCCCGACGATCCTTTATGGCGTGCCCCTTGTTCTGTACAGCATTGTCTATAACCTCTGCAGCAATGCGATCAATTACAGCAATAAGGGCGGACAGGTCCTCGTGACCGTGCGCGATCTGCCCGGTAAAGCGCAGCTCACTGTTTCCGATAAAGGAATCGGTATTCCGGCAGAGGATCTGGACCGGATCTTCGAACGCTTCTACAGAGTGGATAAGAGCCATTCCAAGGAAGTGGGCGGCACCGGCCTCGGTCTTTCCATCGTCAAACACGCGGCGGAGATCCATGACGCCGAGATCCGGGTGACCAGTAAACTGGGCAAGGGGTCTGTCTTTACGGTTCTGTTTCCCAAACAGGATGGTTTTACAAAAACTTTACAATAAGTGTGCCTGCTTTTGACCTTTACAGCGTAATATAGATTTGAGAGTATATCACCATTGTACATCTGAGAAAGGGGTTTCCATGTCTATCTATGATGTATTCATTCTGCTCGGAGGAGTGGGATTGTTCCTGTACGGCATGACGATCATGTCGAGCGGGCTTAAGAACGCCTGCGGAGACAATCTCAAGGTAATCCTGGGCAAAGCAACCACAAACAAAGTCACCTCGATCCTCGCGGGTATTGCCGTGACGATCTTCGTGCAGAGTTCCTCTGCCACCGATGTCATGGTCATCGGTTTCGTTACGTCCGGCCTCATGACGCTGGCTCAGGCAATCGGCGTCATAATGGGCGCTAATATCGGTACGACCGTGACGGCGCAGATCACTGCGTTCAACATTGGCGCTTACGCACCTATGATCCTGTTCATCGGCGCTGTCATGAACCTGTTTCTCAAAAAGAGAACGCTTAAAGAAGTCGGTTCCGTCATTCTCGGATTCGGTATGCTCTTCCAGGGCATCACTCTGATGAAGTCCGCCATCGCGCCTCTCGCCGAGACAGCTGCTTTCCGTGCGCTCCTGACTTCTCTTGAGAATCCGATCCTGACTGTACTGTTCGGTGTGGCATTCACCGCGCTTCTGCAGAGTTCTTCCTCTGCGACGGTCATCTTCCAGGCCTTCGCAATGCAGAATATCATTACCTATTCGACCGCCGTGTACCTCATTATCGGTGCCGCGGTAGGTTCGGTAACGCCCAACCTTCTCGCAGGGCTGACGGCGAACAGGAACGGTAAGCGCTGCGCGGTCCTGAACCTTCTGTTCAACACTTTCCGCGCGATCCTGATCCTGATCCTGATCACGGTGTTCCCGCAGATCCTGACCTTTATCCAGAATCTGTCGCCCAACAACGTTGCCAGACAGATCGCGAATACGCACACATGCTTCGCGATCATTGCCGTACTGGTCCTCGCTCCTGTCTCCAATTTTATTGTCAAGCTTGCACAGCGTCTGATCCCTCTTTCCGAGGAAGAGACCCGCAAGGGCGAAGACCAGAGACTTGTCTACCTCAACAATACTTCGCAGATCCCCGCTGTAATCGCAATGGACCAGGCTCACCGCGAAGTCTGCAGAATGGCGCATTTCGCGGTCGATAACCTTCAGAATGCTATTGACTGCTTCTTTGAGCACGATGCCAACAAGGGCAAGCGCGCCATGCAGGGTGAAGAGACCGTCGATTACCTGACCGGCGCCATCCTGAACAAGCTCGTTGAACTGCGCTCCCTGGATCTTTCTTCCAAGCATCTGAACAAGCTCTACAGGCTGATCCAGGTCGTTGATGACCTTGAGAGAATCTCCGATCACGCGGAAAACATCATCGGATACGAAGAACTGATGCGCTCCGGCAAGGCTTCCATGCATCAGGAAGCGCTGGACGATCTTCGCACGCTCGCCAATATCACCATGCGGTCACTGAATGTCTCCATGATCGTCTTCGAACAGGAACTGCTGGACCGCTTTGATGATGCACAGGCCATGGAGGACCTTGTAGACCTGACCAAAGAGCAGATCGAGGCAGCTCACATCGACCGCATGACCAAGAAAGCCTGCGACCCGCAGGGAGGTATCCTGTTTACAGACTTCTGTATCGATATGGAGCGCTGCTCCGACCACGCCATCAACATGGCAGAGGCAGCCAGAGATACAGCGGATCAGGCAGCCTGATCTTGTTCCCACACATTTTCCAATGCTTTTAAAGAAAGAGCCGTGCTTCCCGTTTATAGACGGGAAGCACGGCTCTTTCAATTATCAGAATCTGAGTATTATTCCAACGACCGCTGAGATCAGGATAAACACAATGGGACTCCACTTCAGCTTCTTCTGCCCGATAAAGATCAGAATGGCGAGCACGATCGCTTTGGGCAGGAACAGATCGGCAGGATTTCCGCTCGCTTCATAAGCTGACAGGTTCACCAGCGCGACCTTGGCCACGTTGAGTCCGGCCGCTGTGATCATAGCGATAGACGCGGGGCGAAGACCGTAAAAAGCGCCTTCCACATTGGGATTCTCCCGGAACTTGTTCAGGAACTTCGCGATGATCAGAATAATGATCACCGACGGCGCAGCGAGTGAAAGAGTTGCCAGAATTCCTCCCGGAAAACCGGCTGTCTTAAAGCCCGCATAGGTGGACATATTAATGCCGATGGCACCCGGTGTGGACTCCGAGATCGCGATCATATCCGCGATATCGGCATGGGAAAACCATCCCGTTTTGTCCGACATCTCATAGAGGAAAGGAAGTGTCGCAAGGCCGCCGCCTACGGAAAACAGTCCGGTCTTAAAGAATTCAAGCATGAGACGAAGGATCGTTGTCATCTGTCCGCCTCCTTTCCTGTGTCAGCATTCGCTTTCGCGGACGCCGCTTTCCTGTTTCGCATCGAGACAAGGACGCCGATCACACCGGCGCAGATGACCAGCACGGCTGCCGGTATTTTGACCGGGAGGACGCCTGAGAAGGCATGCAGCGCGAAGATCACAAGATAGAGGAAGAGCGTAAATCTGTCTACTACTGATTTTTTCCACAGACGCATCACAGCCTGCAGGATCAGCACGCAGACGCACACGCGGATGCCGGCAAACGCATGCTGCACGATCTCAAGATCCGCAAAATTGGACAGAAACGCGGCGATCGCAAGGATGATCGCAATAGGGCCGGTGAGAAATCCGGTCGTCGCGCAGAGGGCTCCGATCACGCCCGCCTTCTTCTCGCCGATAAAGGTGGAGACGTTCAGCGCGATGATGCCGGGCGTGCATTGCCCGATCGAGAAATAGTCCCGCAGGTCATCCATCGTCGTCCAGTGCCGCTTGTCGACGAGCTCGCGTTCAAGAAGCGGAAGCATCGCGTATCCGCCCCCGAAATTGACGCAGCCGATCTTCACGAATGTGATATACAGATCCAACAGTTCATTCATACGTATCTTTTATCCTTTCCCAAAACAAACGCACCGGGAAGTGTCCCCGGTGCGTCCGCCTCCTTACATCAAAGCCGGTTTCCCGGCCGATTGATCATCACATTGTAAACTGAATAATACAGAACACCGCGTAGATGGCCAGAAGGAGAATTCCCTGGCTTCTTGTGAGCTTTCCGCGGATCAGCGTGGGAATGGTCAGGAGCGACATGACCAGCATCATGACGGGGATCTCCAGCACCAGACTTGCGTTATGTCCCATAAACACAGCGCTCTGCGGAACCTGGAAGGGGGCAAGCGTAACAGAAACGCCGCTGACAAGCACCAGGTTGAAGACGTTCGCGCCGATGACATTGCCCAGGGAAAGCGCACCGTGTCCTTTGAGCAGAGACGTGATCGCTGTGACCAGTTCCGGAAGGCTCGTTCCCAGCGCCACGAAGGTCAGCGCTATGACTGACTCCGGCACGCCGAGCGTCTGCGCGATCAGGGTCCCGTTCTCGACAAGAAGATTCGCGCCTACTGCGATCAGCGCCGAACCGGCTACCAGGAAAAGCAGGATCTTGCCCATGGGCAAATCCTCTTCCGCTTCTTCCTCATCGTGCTTTTTCTCAGGCACAGGGCTGTTTTTCATAGAGCGCACATTGACGATCATATAGGCGATGAATACTGCCAGCATGATCAGTCCCATAGGTCTTGTGAAGCGGCCCATCAGATAGGCGGCTACGCAATAGATCGCGGCCGCGATATAGAAGAAGGCCACCGGCACTTTCAATGTCTTGGGATCCGCGGGACCCGGCTTTACCGCGATCGTGATGGCCGCGATGAGAGCCGTATTACAGATAACGGATCCGATTGCGTTTCCATAAGCGATCTCGCCGTGTCCGGACAGGGCAGACATGGTGGAGACCATGACCTCCGGGAGCGTTGTGCCGATCGAGACGACCGTCGCGCCGATCAGAAGCTCCGGGAGCTTGAATTTTCTTGCCAAAGCGCTGGCTCCGTCTACGAACCAGTCGCCGCCCTTGATCAGGCAGGCAAGGCCGACAATAAACAACAATACTGCTTTGAGCATATTTTGCCACACTTTCTATGTATGATTTGTGCCGCGGCTTTTACAGCCGGACCAGTTTCCATTATATCGGCGGGGAGGGATTCTGTATATTACAATCTTCAACCTTTTCATACCGTTTCCGCATCACCGGTCTTTGTAAGCTGCCTGCATGACCCGGATCATTTCCCTGCCGAATACCGCGTGTCCTGTTTCCGACAGATGCACCGCATCGAAGGCAAAATCCAGATCCCAGGAGGACGCATCCGCAAACAGGACCCCCCTCCGGGATGCCAGTTCCCTGTAGCGACGCGTGAGTTCCCTGCCCTCTTCCTGATAGCGCTGCGCATAGGAGCGGTCTCCGCGCACGTAGGACGCTTCAAAGGACAGGTCTGTCAGTTTGATCTCGGGAGGTGCAATGAGAAGGATCTGAGGAACGCCGAGCTCTTTCACGCCGGTGATCAGCGCGTCCATATCCTTCGTCGTCTTTTCCGCGTCAGGCCTCAGAGTCCCCAGAAGATCATTGGTGCCCAGCATGACGGCGAAGAGATCAATGGGCATCTCCGCCCGAAGCTGATCCTGCAGATAGAAAAGCGGGCGCCCCTGCGCGGGGATCACTCTGCCGGGCATGCCGTCCGCCTCGATCTCCCACTCGCCGGCGAGCCCTTCCGCAAGGATCGTCGTCCACCTCTGCGCGCGCGGATATCTCCCTCCCCAGTATCCTGCGGGATCGTATCCGTATGTATTGGAATCGCCGTAGAAAAATGCCCTTTTCATCGCGCCTGCTCCTTTCCGCCTGCTGCCCTTCATTATAGCAAAAAACAGTCAAAGGGGTATTCCCTCTGACTGTCATTGCTGTAAAACCGAAGTAAAAAGATTGAAAAATCATGTCTGTGAATTGTTCAGGGGCCGCATCCGGAAGTTTTGAAGCCTCACAGATTCGCTGCACCGATCATACCCGCGCTGCTGCCCAGTTCCGCTGCCGCGATTTCCGGGATCATCCCGTGCTCGCCGCCGAAGCAGTCTCGCTCCATCATCTCCCGGATGGGTCCGATCATATCCTGTGCGTATTCAGACATGGCGCCGCCCAGAAGGATCAGCTGCGGACGGAACATATTGACGATGTTGACAATGCCGCATCCCAGCATCTCCTCATACTGCTGCACGACCTCCTGCAGATCGATGTTTCCCTTTTCCGCGTCGCGGAAGATCTCTTCCGGCGTCAGTTCGCGCTCCGTGGCCTCTCTGGCCGCGCGGATCAATGCCGGTACGGATACATAAGCTTCCAGGCATCCCTTTCTGCCGCAGGTGCAGCGCCTCCCGTTCACGCGCACGACCTGATGGCCGACTTCACTGCCGCCCATAATGCCGCCCTCGAAGACCTGGCCGTTCAGGATAATGCCGCCTCCGACTCCGCCTCCGAGTGTGAACATAACGACGTCCGAATAGTCCTTGCCGGCGCCTGCGACCGCTTCTCCCAGCGCTGCACAGTCTGCGTCATTGGCAATGCGGACCGGGCAGGGGATGACACGTCCCAGTTCTTTCACCAGATCCACATCCTCCCACCGGAGGTTGTTGGAATAGAGGACCTTGCCTTTGCGCCTGTCGATGGTTCCGGGAACACCCGCGCCAACGCCGATGCACTGGTCCAGCGGCACATTCTGTTCCACCAGAAGATCCAGTGTGGCCTGCGCGACCTCGCCGGCGAATACTTCCGCTTCTTTCTCTGTATCGGTCGGGAATTTGCGCATCGCGATGATCTGCTGGCGGTCATTTACAAGACCGATCTGCGTCTCGGAGCTGCCGATCGTAATACCCACACGGATGGGACTCGCCTTCTCGCGGATCGTTGTCAGGAGCGCGTCACATTTGCCCTCGATCTGCCAGTCGCCGCTGCCGGCTGCCAGGAAAAAGCTGTCGCCCTTTCTATAGGTTACAGACTCTCCCTTGCAGCTGATCGTCCCTTCGCCGTCCAGGATCAGAATGCTCAGGAACGAAGCTTCACTTACGGTTCCCTGCATCCTGTAGGTAAGGTTTCCGTCCAGGTTGAGCTTATCCACTGTGAAATAATCGCAGTCTGCTACATGCGGATATTCGCTGCCGCTCCGGATGATCGGGACCCGGCTGGTCACAGCCAATGCCTTTTCAATATGCAGGTCGCGCTTCTTGCCGTCCTTGCCGACTCTTCCGTAATCATAGACGCGGTAAGTGACATTGGAATTCTGCTGGATCTCAGCGATCAGGATGCCCTTTCCGATCGCGTGGAGCGTCCCGGACTCGATGAACAGAACGTCGCCTTTCTTGACCGGCACCGCGTTGAGCACCTCAAGAAGGGTATTCTCCTCGATCCGGCGGGCAAATTCCTCCCTTGTGATCTCTCTTTTGAACCCATAATAAAGAAATGCGCCTTCCTCCGCGTCGAGGACATACCACATCTCTGTTTTGCCATACTGGCCTTCATTCTGCAGCGCGAACCCGTTATTGGGGTGGACCTGGATCGATAAGTTGTCCCTGGCGTCGATGAACTTGGTCAGGATCGGGAACTCGCGGAATCTCCGGCAGTGCGTGCCCAAGGCTTCCATACCCACGATGTCGAGATATTCCCGGAGCGATTTGCCCTCGTAAGGGCCGTTCATGATCATGGACGGGCCGTCGGGGTGGCAGGACAGCTCCCACGCCTCCGCCAGGATCTCGCCGTCATAATCCACGTTGTACTCGTCGACCAGTCTGTGGCCGCCCCACAGATAGTCTTTGCAGGCAGGTTTCAGTTTCAAAATGCTCATTCGTCAACCTCCATATACATGTATACAAGGGGTCTGACCCCATTACGATTATGTTTCTTTCTTAACAACTTCGTAATGGGGTCAGACCCCAGATATTACGCTGCGTTGTCCAGCTCTTCTTCCTCTTCTGCAGGCTCTTCAACCTGCTCAGCCGCGGGCTCTTCAGCCTCTTCCGCTGCGGGCTCCGCCGCCTTCTTGCCGATGTATGTAACACCGTCTGCATAGATGGTCTTCCAGTCGTTCTTCATGGAAACCGGGATCCAGTTGAACTCCTCGCAGAGGTTATACATATCCTGTGCCTTGGATAGTTTTCCGTTCTCGCGCTCGAGATCGTCGCAGCACAGCATGAATGCAAGGCTCTTATAGGGGTTCTTGCCGATGGTGTAGTTTGCCATAGCAGCGTCGCCTGTCGTGTTGCCAAAAGACAGCACCGGCTGAATTCCGATCTCCTTGTTGATCACGGTGACTTTGTTCATCTTGAGGTTCTTGATAATGAACTCGCCGCCCAGATGCAGGTCGTCGCCCTGCACGAAGGTGTAGTTCAGGCCGTCCGCACCGTTCTGCTGTGTGGATACAACCGTCTCATCGGAACCGATGATCTGGTTGGCAGGAAGTTCCAGCGGGCTGTTTAACATGAGACCGCGGCAGATGAAACGGTCTGTTCCGCTGATGACATAAACTGTAAAATCATTCGCTTCAAGATACTTGACCACCTGCAGCATGGGCTCGTAGAAACCGCCGCCGCGTGTCATGCCTTCATAGCTGGGCATGGGGAGCTTCTTGAACTCCTGGATGTAATCGTAGAACTCATCGATCGTCATTCCCTTGAAAGCGGATGCGACCGCCTGGCCGTGCTCCACGGGAAGCTCTTCATACTTGGTGCCGTTTGTGTTCTGGTCTACGATCTTGTTTGCGACCATTTTCTCAAACTCAGAAGCGATCTCTTTGTATTCGGGATCCTCCAGGACTCTGTATACCAGTAATGTATAGTCAAAGTAGTTGGGGTCTGTCTCGCAGAACAGTGTTCCGTCAAAATCGAAGACAGCAATACGGTTCTCTACAGGAATAAAATCAGGACTTGTCTCGTCTGTGATCGTCTCCATATAGGCGATCAGCTGCTTTCTTGCCTCTGCGTCTTCATTCCAGAGAGACAACATCTCATTGGCGTCAACTGCCGGTGCAACTGTTTCCGTCTCCACTGCTTCGGTCTCTGTCACTTCCGCGCCTGCTTCAGCCTCCGCTGTGCCGGTCTCTGTCTCCGTAACCGCTGCCGCATTCTGCTCACTGCCTGCAGCTGCGGTCTTACCGCCTCTGCCTGCCATGACAGCAACAGAAGAAATGCCGATCACTGCGACCAGGATCGCCGCGATCGCTATGGTTTTCCATTTTTTGACTTCGTTTGTTTCCATTTTCTCGCTCTTATCCTTTCATTGATTGATCTTTCTATGTTTACGTTCTTCCCGGTATACATCCATGCCGGCAAGAGGAAAACATAGCACTCTCTTGCGCTTTTGTCAAAAGAATGCCATGAAAAGTATATCATATCTGCCCCGGAAGAGAAATGCGAAGCGATGGGGTCAAAAGACAGAGTAAGCTTGTCTTTTCCCAAAATCTGCTATAATACCTATCATATAGTATCTGGAAAGCACACGTAGGAGGTCTTTACTGCATGGCAGCCTTTTTTGGAGCAAATGAAATATGGAAAACGTATGAGGGAGACGGCAGGGAGCCCGTGATCCTGGTGGGCGTACGCGAGTTGGATGCAAAGGAGCCGGTTTCGGAAGAAGAATTCCGGCACTCCCTGTCAGAACTCGCGGAGCTTGCCAAGGCTTGTGAAATGAATCCTGTGGATACCATTACGCAGCCGCTCGCCCATATCAATACCGGTCTGTATGTAGGCGCCGGAAAGGCCGATGAGATCCGGGTCTGCGCGGAAATGTTCGAAGCGGAGCGGGTCATCTTCAATGACACACTGTCCCCGTCCCAGATCCGAAATCTGCAGAAACTCCTGAAACTGCCGGTGATGGACCGGACAGCGCTGATCCTGGAGATCTTCGAGCGCAGGGCCAGGACAAGAGAGGCGAGACTGCAGGTGGAACTTGCCAAGCTGCGCTACTTAAAGCCCAGGCTGATCGGCATGTGGGAGACCCAGAACCGTCAGGGCGGCGCCTCAGGTTCCATGTCTGCCAAGGGTGAAGGTGAGACCCAGCTGGAGATCGACCGCAGGACGATTGACCACCGCATCAGCGAGCTGGCCAAAGAACTCAAGGGTGTCAGCCGTGAGCGTGCTACGCAACGCAAGAAAAGACAGGGATCCGGACTTCCCCTGGTATCTCTTGTGGGATATACCAACGCCGGCAAGTCCACGATCATGAATGCAATGCTGGCACAGTACTCATCCGATATGGCGCCGGAAGGCGAGCCGGATAAACGGCAGGTTTTTGAAGCAGATATGCTCTTTGCCACCCTGGATACGACCGTGCGGCGCATCACTGTGTCCAGAGGACAGGAATTCCTGCTGTCCGACACAGTCGGTTTCATTCATAAGCTCCCCACCTCTCTTGTCGAGGCATTTAAATCGACGCTCGAAGAGACCACGCAGGCAGATCTTCTCGTGCAGGTCGTTGACGGATCCGACCCGCATTGCCGCAAGCACATAGAAGTTACAAAGAGGATCATCACAGAAATCGGTGCGGGGCATGTTCCCATGATCACGGTCTACAACAAAGCGGATCTGTGCGATCCGCCTGCCGCTCACCCCGTCGTTGGCGCCGTAGAGCAGACTGTCGACGGAATAACCAATGTAAACCTCTATCTCTGCGCCAAGGAGAGCAGTTCGATCGATTGCCTGTGCAAAACGATCTTTGACATTCTCCACGCCAAGCGCGCCGTCCGAACTTTTCTCATTCCGTATGACCGCGGAAGTCTGGTATCACTGCTGATGGAGCAGTCGGTTGTGCTGCAGACAGAGTATACGGCAGAGGGAACGAAGATCACTGCGGAATGCGATCAGGCGACGGCGGACCAGGTGGAGAAAGCGCTAAGGCGATGAGCTGAATTGTGAAGATGAATTGTGTGTAAAAAAGAGGAAAAGATGTCACCACATCCTTTCCTCTTTTATTGTTTTCAGCAATGGGCACAATTCACTATTATGCTGCGACCGCATTCGCATTAATCTGCTCAATTGCTTTGCGAATACCCATCCATACCGACAGGTCCGTGAATATCTCGACAATGCTCCCCTGATCTGTAAAAGGTGTCTCCTGTAATACAGACAGATCTTTCATCATACCGTTGTGAACGATATACTCCACGATCTGATTGACAAAATAGATCTGTCTGCTGTCCAGATTCGTTTCATCCAGATACTCGGAGAAGGCTTCCTTCGCGGCGTTCATATCCAGTCCGACGATTTCCCGAACGAATTCGCCCAGTGGTTTCTCACCATATTCGGCTTCATATTCCTGCTTCGTTCCGATTTTACCCCAGAGAATATCTTCCAGCACTTTCACATCCGAGCTTGTCAGTGGCTTATTGCTCTTAAGCTTGGCAATGACAATGTTGTCCTGATGCTGCCGCACATAATACTCAGCCTTTGCTTTATAATTCTTGAGATCATCGTTTTCCAGTTCCGATTCCTTCCACTCCATGGAAAGGATCTCATCGCCAAAATCCGTATCGTACCTACTGACCTGAGTGGGTATGTATTTCATCAGATCTCGCAGCTTTTCTCTGATATACTCAAACTCATTGATACCCGCATTTTCCACATAGTTTGTGTGCAGAATCTTTTCAATAAGTTCCTTCTGTGCCATAATCTGAGGAATATTCGCTGCAACACCAGCTACCGCAGACACCTTTTTCATTAGATCGTTTTTGGCACGGTTGTATGTTTTGCCAGCAAGATATGCTAGCTCAATCCCATACATCAGCGCATCGAAACGAAGTGCCTTGGCGTCATCCTTCTCCGGCAGGATCAACGGGGCCAATTCTTCACGAACAGCCAAAGTATCGCCATACGTGAGCGCATTGTAATTATCGCTATTTGAATACTGATCCACATAGCGAATGTGCTGACGCACTGCAAAGCTATCTCTTTCCAGCTCCTGCACTTTGTATACCATGTTGTCCACTAAGAGCTTCCTATAGGCGATCAGGTGGTCCGTCTGATATTGGAGATCCTGCAGCTTGTAGACAATATCAAATTGCAGTCCGAAAATCGCCCCTTGAAGAGCGATCATATTAGCAGTAGACTTGCCGGGATTCATTCGGAAGAACTCGAAGTTTCCGCAGAAATCGAAAATATAAAAGCCTTTTTTGTCCTCCCCATCCATAAGTCCGGGACACAGGCGGGTTCCTCTTCCGATCATCTGCCAGAACTTGGCCTTGCTCATGACCTTTTTAAAGAATACAAGATTCAACACTTCCGGCACGTCGATGCCGGTATCCAGCATATCTACGGAAATGGCAATCTGCGGCAGTTTTTTAGCATCGGAAAATTCGTCAATCGCACTCTGCGCATACTTCGTGTAATTGTCGATAACCTTGGCATATCCATTCAAATGCGGATACTCTTTATTAAATATTTCAAGGATTTTTTCTGCATGCTTGTGGTTCTTGGCAAAGATGATTGTCTTCCCGATCTTGTTTCCGTAATCAACCTTCAGCCCATTTTCCATAAGGACACTCAGCACCTGGCGGATGGTATCTGCGTTGAAAAGCCACTCGTTCAGTGCACTTGAGGCAATACTCTCCGGCATCTCGCCGTCTTCATCAGTGAACTTACTCTCATACTCCAGCTTTTCCTCATCAGACAACTCGTCGTAGGTAATCCCTTGCTGAATAAACTTAAGCGTCGTTTCTACCGACATGTAATCGACAAGGTAGCCGTCCTTGACCGCCTGGGCGAGGTCATAGCCATAGGTCGGAACACCGTTTTCCAGTTCAAACACTTCGTATGTATTCTTATCGATTTCATCCTTCGGCGTCGCTGTCAGGCCCACAAGTGGTGCGTCAAAATAGTTAAAAATGTCACGGTATTTGTTATAAATAGAGCGGTGCGCCTCATCACAGATTAGAAGATCAAAGTGCCCGCAGGAGAACAGTTTTCCCTCCTCATCCTGCACGTCGTCAATACAGTGCATCATCGTCTGATACGTTGAAAAAACGCCGTGCGCCTGATAATTGTCCTTCTCCTCGCAGAGATTGGCAACCGACAAATCCGGAAGCAGGTTGACGAAGCTTCTCTTTGCCTGCGTGACCAGAGAATTTCTATCTGCCAGAAACAGAATATTTCGCACCCATCCCTGTTCCAGAAGGACTTTGCAGAGTGCGATGACCGTGCGTGTTTTTCCCGATCCGGTCGCCATGACCAGCAGCGCCTTCCGCCGGTTCCTGCTGCCAAAGCTGTCACATACAGCCTTGATTGCGGCCTCCTGATAATAGCGTCCGGCTATATCCTTATCGACATTAATGTATTGCAAGCAGCTGCGCATCTTCTGCAGATTAAACAGCTTCTCCAGATCCCGCTTAGAGTAGATAGAGGATACTTTTCTCTCCGGATACTGGTTGTCCACAATGCGCGTATCGAATCCGTTTGTCAGGAAGACAACTGGACGTCTGCCTTGCTGTTTTCCAATCAGATCCGCATACAAGCTGGCCTGCTGTCTGGCTTTGGACACATCGACGCATGTGCGCTTCGCCTCGATCACCGCCAATATGCGACCATCATCACCGAGCAGGACATAGTCTGCATACCCTACCTCCGATTTGTTGGGCATTCCCGGAATCTTATATTCATTGATCCAGTTCTTGCCCTCAATCCATCCGGCATCACGCAGCATTGCATCAATATAGACCTTGCGCGTCGTATACTCCGATATATCGAGCGGCTTGGGAACATACGTCTCCTGCTGCTCCTCACGGCGAGCCGTCAGCTTCTCCCGCAGCGCTTCATTTTCCTTGATCAGCTCTTGCAGTTTGATCTCTGTCTCCGGATTCACGATCAGGACCGGCGTCTTCTCCTCCTGGTCAAGGAGCTTGGGGTCGAATTCTCCCTCTTCATAATGGTCCGCATAGCAATACGCCACAAAATCCAGGAAGTAAAATAGATTCTCCAGACAAACGCTCGCATCATCTTTTGTAATCTGTTTGCCCGTATGAGCAGCCTGATTGCCCAGCTTGCGGATCAGATCCAGTCTCTGCAGAAGATCTGCGTCTACAATTCCGCGAAAGTCATCGGTGCTGAGCAGGCTGACCAGCTTATCATCCCAGGGCATGCGAAGTGAGCTGTCAACGGAGTACATCCATTTGACAGCGAATTCCATAGCACGCCGGCAGTTAATAACCGATGTCGCCGGATCGATCGGAAGAATTTTCTCCGCAGATACTGCAACGTCGGCAAAAGATTGAAATTTTGGCTCTGCTTGTAAGAAATCAAAGTTGGTCATGCTTATTCACCTGTCAAAAGACTGTGCGAAGGCAGCTTAATACTTCCTCACTATCAAGAATATCGTTTAAGCATTAATTTCACGCCATCTATCAAATCCTGGCTGAATCCATCCAGATCCTCTAAAGTAATTACGTCTCCTGCCACCAAATTGGCGATGTTCCATGCAGCAGTAGATTTTCTCATTTCCAGAATGACTCCCGGATGCCTTCGGTCTTCCTTAATCCGCTTTTCTAATTCCCAGAAACGAGTAGATGCAGGCTCGGACGAGCTCAACAGCTCAATATACTCCTTAGTCAATCGTTCCATATACTTCTCTTGCCACTCAGGAAGCCTTGCGCGGAACAACTTCCAATCTGCTTTTGATATCTCAAACATGCTTCTTTATCCATTCTTCGTGTTAATGCTCTTGTGAACAGTTGTCTATATCATAGCTGCTTTAGGCTGCTAATTTACCAGAATACTCACGTGCTTGTTTTGATTTGTCGACTTGATGTGCAAATGGAACCAGCTGATCCTGTATCTGCCTTGGTGGACAAATCACATTGATTCTCCCAAGTCGTTCCTTGGAAATATTGGACATCGACTTCGCGGATCCTCCAGAAATTCCTTGTATTATTGGGCGAAACTCTTTGCAATTAATAAGTTGCCACAAGAATACGGGATTCATTCTATCATTTGTTACAAGCCTGAAAATCAGATCTGGCATCATAAGTCTTTCAGGCGTTTCATGAACATAGGCTGCCATTCCAACGAGCTCAGGAGTATTCTTCCTTGTAAAGAGTAAGTCGCCGGCATGGACTTCTGCTCCTTCCACAAACTGATTCTCATCAAGTAACGCCTTGTTTTCTTCCGGCCTATAATCACCATAAGTCGCCGCACTGAGCTTCAGAACTGCCGGATAATCTCCACCCCTTGGTTTATCTGAACAAACAAAACTCTTTCCATTATCTATCCATTTTAAACAATCATTAAGTTGATATGTTTCCCAACCTTTCGGATTAGCTACCGGATCCCCAAACATCTCGACAAATCGGGCTTTGATGAGGTCATCAAGGGCCTGAACTTCTTTCTCTCTAAGGCTTATAATCTGTTTTACCCTGTCTAACTTATCA
>CADCIK010000004.1:47700-148912 GCA_902801415.1 uncultured Lachnospiraceae bacterium | reverse complement strand
TAAGCAAAAGCGTCATGAATTCGTGGATTCATGGCGCTTTTTTCTCAGCGGTACTTCACGATTGTGGCTAAAAGTAGTAAAATACGTTCAAACAGTAACTGTTATTAATTATCTTAGAGGAGAATCAAATGAAACAAAGGCCAGTAGTTTTAATGATCCTTGATGGCTACGGACTCAATGACAATCCCGAAGCAAATGCCATCGCTATGGCTAATACACCCGTTGTCAGTGGTCTTATGGAAAGCGAACCCTTTGTGAAGGGCTATGCCAGCGGTATGGCAGTAGGTCTTCCGGACGGCCAGATGGGCAACTCCGAGGTTGGCCATATGAATATGGGCGCAGGCAGGATTGTATATCAGGAACTCACCAGGATCACCAAGGAGATCCAGGACGGTGAATTCTTTGAGAATCCCGAGATCCTTGACGCCATCAATAACTGCAAAGTCAGAAATTCCGATCTTCACATTTACGGACTGCTGTCCGACGGCGGCGTGCACAGCCATAATACACACCTCTATGCGATCCTTGAAATGTGCAAGAGAAACGGTCTCGACAGAGTCTATGTCGACTGCTTCCTTGACGGAAGAGATACGCCCCCTCAGAGCGGTATCGATTTTATCGCACAGCTTGAGGAGAAGGAGAAAGAGATCGGCGTAGGACAGATCGCTATGATCAGCGGCCGCTACTATGCAATGGACAGAGATAACAACTATGACCGCGTACAGAAGGCGTATGACGCGCTGACCAAGGGCGAGGGCCTCAAGGCGGAGAGCGCTCATGAAGCCATCACAGCTTCTTATGAGAGAGGCGAGTACGATGAGTTCGTAAAGCCCACTGTCATCTGCAAGGACGGCAAGCCCCTCGCGACCGTGAAGGACGGAGACTCCATTATCTTCTACAACTTCAGACCCGACAGAGCAAGAGAGATCACACACTGCTTCTGCGACAATGACTTTGAGTACAAGAAGGTCGACGTCACCAACACATTCGGCGAGTGGCTGGCAGCCAACGGCATGAAGCAGGCCAGAATCGCTGAGACCGAGAAGTACGCGCATGTCACATTCTTCTTCAACGGCGGTATTGAGACTCCCAATAAGGATGAGGACAGGATCCTGGTCCGCTCCCCTAAGGATGTTCCCACATATGACCTCAAGCCCGAGATGAGCGCATACGGCGTACTGGACAAGCTGGTTGACGCGATCCACTCCAAGAAATATGACGTTATTGTCATCAACTTCGCGAACCCCGACATGGTAGGCCACACAGGCGTCCTTCCGGCAGCGATCAAGGCTGTAGAGGTCGTTGATGAGTGCGTCGGAAAGGCACTCGAGGCGATCAAGGAGGAGAACGGCGTTCTCTTCATCTGCGCGGACCACGGCAACTGCGAGCAGATGGTCAACTATGAGACCGGCGCTCTTCCCTTCATCCTTGCCAACTATGACGAGGATATCGAGCTGAGAGAGGGCGGCGTTCTCGCGGACATCGTTCCCACTCTGATCGACGTGATGGGCATGGAGCAGCCTAAGGAAATGACCGGAAAGAGCCTGATCATCCGCAAATGATCCCGCGTGAAGCCGGCTGACAGCTGAATTTCACAAAAATATCACAATATATAAGCAGACAGGAATAAAATTTCCTGTCTGCTTTTGTATTGTTGTGTTAAAATAATTTGATATATGCATTTTTATGTGTATTTTCTGGGAGAGAAACATTGGAGAAGATTGCCGGATGAGTGTGAAGACAGGCGGAAAGATCGACCGATACCTGAAGAACAACGCCGCGCAGGCCCGTCAGGAGAAGAAATACAGGTCCGCGCGATTTTCAAGATGGAGAGGGCGCGCCCTCTCATGGGCCTACCTTGCCCCCAGCCTGATCGGCGTGGGGCTGTTCTTTGTGCTTCCCTTCGGAGTGGTCATCTATTACTCCCTCATCAACAATCCGGTGCAGCATGATTTTGTCGGATACAGCAACTTTGTCCGCACATGGGAAAACAACGCGTTTCAGCTCGCGGCCCGCAACACACTCATCTTTTCATTTGCAGCGGTACCGCTGGCAGTTGTATTGTCACTGTGGCTCGCCGTGATCATGGAGAGCCGTATTCCTCTAAAGAGCACTTTCCGGACCTTTTTCTTAAGTCCGATGATGGTGCCGATCGCGTCGGTCATCCTGGTGTGGCAGGTTCTCTTTGACTACAACGGCCTGGTCAACGCAGTCATTTCGCGGATCGGGATCGGCAAAGTGGACTGGCTGAAGTCCTATTACGGGCCGGTCGTGATCATCCTTTTGTTCCTGTGGAAGAATCTGGGCTACAACATGATCCTGTTCATGTCGGGACTCTCCAGCGTCCCCAAGGACCAGATCGAGGTCGCGCGGCTCGAGAGCGCCACGGAGACCCAGATCTTCTGGAAGATCAAGCTCCGCTATCTATCCTCCACGATCATGTTTGTCATCATTATGTCGCTCATCAATTCCTTCAAAGTGTTCCGGGAGGTCTACCTGCTTGCGGGCAACTATCCCTTCGACTCTCTGTATACGATGCAGCACTATATGAACAACACCTTCCAGAGTCTTGATTATCAGAAACTTTCGTCTGCCGCGATCATTATGGCCGCTTTTATGATGGTTGTGATCGGGATCCTCCTTCTTTTGGAGGACTGGTTCGGCAGAGATCTTGAACAGTAGGCATTATGGGAATTTTCGGCAAAAAATCACAAGACAATTCCATAGAGCGCAAGGAGGGGGAGCCCTTACAGGCAGTATACTTTGAGTACGACGCGATCAGCGACAGGAAAAAGAGAGAGCGGCGGCAGACGGTCCGCAGGACCCTCGCGGCCATGTTCTTCGCCTTTTTATTCCTGATGCCGACAGTGCTCACATTCACCAACTCCTTTATGACTTCGTCGGAGATCAACGCCAACTACGGCGCGATCTTTGCCACTAATAATTCAGGCGGCAAGATCTATGTGTCTGAAGTGGTGAATCTCAAGTTCATTCCCGACATGGTATCTTTTGGCCAGTATATCACGGTGCTTTTTAAGAGCCCGGAATACCTGATGAAGTTCTGGAACTCCGTGATCTATGTCGTGCCGATCGTGATCTTTCAGCTGTTTGTGGCGTCTCTGGCCTCCTTCGGGTTTGCCAGATACCGGGGAAAGGTCAAACAGCTTTTCTTCTTCTTATATATTGTCCTCATGCTGATGCCTTACCAGGTCACACTGGTCCCCAACTTTATGGTTGCGTCAAGGCTTGGCATCGTGGGCACCCGCTGGGCCATCTGGCTGCCGGGCATCTTTTCTCCCTTCGCAGTTTATATGCTGACCAAATATATGCGAAGGATCCCCTACTCTCTGTATGAGGCGGCCTCTATCGACGGGGCCGGAGAGTGGCAGATCTTCACCCAGATCTGCATGCCGATCTGCAGGGGAGGTCTTGCGTCCATCGCGATCCTGGTCTTCATCGACTACTGGAATATGGTGGAACAGCCGCTGATCCTGCTGGATAATGAGGAGCTGTACCCGCTGTCCGTATTCTTGTCCAGGATCAACGCGGAGGAGATCTCGCTGGCATTTGCGGTCGCGGTCATTTATATGGTCCTTCCCATGCTCTTTTTCCTGTACGGCGAGGAGTATCTGGTGGAGGGAATTCTGTATCAGGGCGGCATCAAGGAATAGGACACTGCCGGCCGGCTTTATGAGGTAGACTGGTTATGGATCGAATTGAAGATAAGGAAAGAAGAGAACAGTATTATCAGGGATCCTCGCGCAAGGACTGGATCAAGAACCTTGCGATCATTTTCCTGTCGGTCATGCTCGTTCTGACATTCTTCTCCAATACTATTATGAATTACTCTCTGCCCCAGGTGGCGACACAGTACGTGCAGCAGGGGGATATTTCTCCCAAGGTCAGAGGCGCAGGCACGGCGGAGGTGGAAGACCCCTATAATGTGCGCGTGCCCAACGCGAGGGTGGTCTCAGCCGTGAACGTCAAGGTCGGCGACGAGGTCAAGAAGGGCGACGTGATCTATGAGCTGCAGGACTCGGAGTCGGAGGACCTCAAGGCGGCTAAGCAGGAGTTTAACGAAGCCAAGAGCAATTACGAGAAAGCGCTTTTCAGCGGAGATCTGACCAATGAGGCGGTGGAGCGCATCCGCAACGGAGAGTTCCTCTCCCAGGACCAGATGCAGGAGAGACTGGACGCGGCAAATTCCAACTACAATTCCGCTGTACAGACCGATCTGGAAGCAGGCCTTGCAGTGGAGAGACTCGGCGGATCCGCAGATACCAGCGGCATGGGTGAGGAAGCCGCAGCCGCAGAAGAGGCCCGCTTTGCCAAAAGACAGGCGGAGGCCCAGGCTTACAAAGCCGAGACCGAAGCGGCGCTCACAAAAGCGACCAACAGCCGCGATACGACGATCAAGAGTATCCAGGCGGAGCTGGAGCTGAAGACGATCAAAAAGACCATGGACGACGCCGAGTCCAAAGTCAAGAAGCTTGAAAAGGCGGAAAAAGGCGCGACCGTAAAAGCGCCTGTGGCGGGCACGATCACTTCGATCACTTACGGAGCCGGCGATACGACGGCTTCGGATACGGCAGGCGCCGTAATTCAGCAGGAAGGCAAGGGCATGACAGTCAGCTTTACCTGCACCAAGGAGCAGGCCCAGATGCTCAAAACCGGCCTGGAAGCAAAACCCCAGAACGAGTGGGTCTATTCGGAATTCAGCGCCACACTGGAGAGCATTTCTCCCGATCCCGCGGACACAGCCGGATCCAGGATCCTCAAGTTCTCGATCGTCAGCCCCGATGTGGAGGCCGGCGACAATGTACAGCTGAGCGTGGGCGGAAACTCCAAGACTTATGATCTCACAGTGCCCAACAGCGCGGTGAGAGAGGACAACAACGGCAAATTTATCCTGATCGTGAGCAGCAAAGAGAGCCCGCTCGGAAACCGCTACATCGCGACCCGCGTGGATGTACAGGTCCTTGACAGCGACGATCTTCTGACAGCGATCACGGGCTCCCTGAGCGGATATGAATATGTCATCACGACCGCCACCAAGCCGGTAGCGGCCGGCATGCAGGTGCGGCTTGCGGAGGATGTGCAGCAGTGACCGGAAACAGACGAAGACGCGGGATCACCCCGTGGAAAAAGACTGCCCTCAAGGTCTGTCTGTTATGGCTGATCATGGCGGCGGGCATACATCTGTATCGAATATGGAGGTCTTCAAAGTTTGAGGACCAGAGAGAAGCGGCCAGATGGGGATCCTCGCTCAGCTGCGCGCAGGTGAGCGCGTTTCTCCCTGCGGAAAACGCCCTGAAAGAGGAAAACATCCGTGAACTGGAGTATAAGATCAACACGGCTCTCGCGCAGGATTCGATCAAGCTGACGGCGACCGGACCTGACGCGAAGCTCTGGCAGGACTGTTACAGCGGCGTCGGATCGTTTACCCTGCACGCCGGACGCAAATCTGTCGACGTGGAGGCGGTGGGAACAGGCGGCGCTTTCTTCACCTTTCATCCCCTTAAGCTTTCGGCGGGATCGTATTACCTTTCCGATTCTCTGATGAAAGACGAGATCCTTCTCGATGAGGAGACAGCCTGGAAGCTGTTCGGCTCCTTCGAAGTGACGGGAAGGACTGTTCAGGTCGAGGATATGCACCTGCGGATCGCGGGCGTCTACAAGAAAGAAGAAGGCAGGCTTTATGATGAAGCCGGCCTCGCGGAATATCTGGTATTTGTACAATATAAGACACTGCTCCAGTACGGAGGAGGCGGAGCGGGAACGACCGGGCAGGGCATGCCCGCAACAGCGTCGAGACCGTCCGCCGCGCGGCCTACCGGGAATCTTCTGGCTTCGGAAGAATCAGTCGATATCAACCTCGGTGAGGGAAGCGGAAATGAAAGCGGGCAGGACAGCGGCGCAGCAGATGCATCCGGCGCGGAAGGCACAGGCACAGGCGCGCAGGAAGGCGCTTCGGGACAAGGCGACAGCGGGGAAGGACAGTCAGGAAGCGGCGCAGCGGGCGGTAATACGCAGAGCTCGGAGTTTGTGGGAACCAGCAATACAGCCTTTAAGGACACGGGCAAGATCACAGTCTATGAGATCGTGATGCCCAATCCTGTAGAGGGATATGCAGCCGCAACTGTTCAGACAGCGATCGGCGAAGACGTCAATGCGATCGTCGTTGACAACACAAACCGGTATAAAGAGCGGAATCTCTTCGAGGATCTGCGCAAATTCGCGCTGATCGGAATGAGAAGAGAAGGCGTCCGCTATCCCTATTGGGAGAACGCCGCTATGGGATGGGAGACCATCTTCGCAGCGCTCTTTCTTCTTGAATGCCTCCTGATCCTGATGACAGTCCTCATGATCCTGTGGATGATCATTCACTGGTACAGGCACAAGACGTGGACGGTCGCGGGCACCTTCCGGAATATGCAGGAGAGCGTATACGAGCGGCAGTCCAGAAAGAAATATCCCGAATACTACGAGCGGAGAGACCGGGAAGATGATCCGGACCGGGAGGAGCAGGCGGAAGACCCTGACAGGGCGGATCCGAAAGCCTCGGGAACGGATGACCCTGCAGGCGGATCGCAGACTGGCAGGGATGAAAAGGAACCTGCGCTTTTAGAAGATAAAGGAAGTATTCCCTTTGAGAGGATTCCTGACAACAGAAAGGCGGTTGAGTATGAAACATTACACCAGAATGATCAGCATAGTGACAGCGGCGATACTGGCGCTGTCCGTGACGGCATGCGGCGGCGGGAGCAGTGACGGGAACAGCGGCAGCGCCGGCGGCAATGAGCCGTCTTCTTCAACGCAGAATGTATACAGCTCGGAAGAAGTTGTCCTGAACGACGAGGAAGGCATGCTGGAAGATATGTCTGTGGAAGGACTCACATACTGTGACGGCAGATTATATGCCAAGGGATTCTCCTTTGGAGATTATGATTCCGGAAGCCATATCCTTCTGAATTTTGCGCCTGACGGATCGGACCTGCAGTACACAATGCTGATGGGCAGCGGCATGGAGGACGTCATCGCCACAAGCGTCGGCCCGGACGGCAATTTCTATGTCGCGAGAGTTTCCTACGGCGGCGAAAGCTTTGAGTTTTCGGCGGAAGGCGTCACCTTCGACGAGCATGCCAGTGAGGAAGAGCCCGGAAACGACGACATTACTGTTGAGGAGGCGGAAGGCGGAGAGATCGCGCCCGGCGGCCCCGAGACAGCGGAAGAGGACTCCACCGCGGATGGTCCCGTGCCCTTCGAGGAAGAGGAGGACGAGGATCCTGACATGGAAGAGTTCGTCACAGAAGGCGGGGATTCACCTGCCGGCGAAGGAGATTTTGAAGAGGACGCCGAGGAAGGCGTCACATCTCCTCTGGATGAATTTAAGGATGAAGCGTCAGCAGCCAATGCGGAAAATGAGCTGACAGTCACTGATGTGGAAGAAGTTGAAGACATGCCTTATGAAGAGGGAAGCTCTTCCTACGCGCTGACATGCATCGCTCCGGACGGGCAGGAGCTCTGGAGCGCCGCCGTGCAGGCGCCGAAGGATCCGGATGCTGATTTCTACATCAATTCCATTGCCTGCGGCGAAGACGGCGTACTGGTGAGCGGATCCTTCGGACTGGACCTCTACAGCAGAGAGGACGGTTCCTTTATCCGCTCGGTCAGCGATGCGGAAGAACTGCGCGGCGCAACTCCGTATGTGCTCTCGGATGGCTCTGTCGCCGTTCTCTACTATGGAAGCAGCGGTGAGGAGTTTGACCTGGTGGATCTTAACACCGGAGAGCTCTCCGGCCATTATCCGGTTCCCGCAGAGACAGGTATGACGGGCGTATTTCCCGGAAAGACCTATCAGCTTCTTCTTGCCGGCACAAGCGGCGTATACGGCATGAACCTTGACGGCTCCGGCGCCGTGAAGATACTGGATTTTGTTGATTCCGACCTGGACATTACGGCGATGACCAGCATTGCGGAGATGGATGACGGCAGACTGGCCGTTGTTGTATCCGATCTCACCGGTACTTCGATCGTGGAGATCCTGACGAAAGTGGATCCGGAGACGCTCGCGAACCGCAAGACGATCACTCTCGGCAGCTACTACCTCGATTATGAGGTCCGCAAACAGGTATTTGCCTTTAACAGGCAGAATCAGGATGTCAGGATCAGCATTGTCGATTACTCCCAGTTCGACGGGGAAGCCGGCGGAGAGGGACTGACCAGGCTCAACACAGATATTGCTTCGGGCAGCGCGCCTGATATCCTCGTGCTCTCCGGTGTGATGCCGGTCAAGAGCTATATTTCCAAGGGCGTTTTCGAAGATCTCACTCCGTATTTTGAACAGGATGAAGAGATCGCGGGCACCCAGTACCTCACCAATGTGCTCGACGCGTTTAAGACGGACGGAAAGATGTATGCCATCGCGCCTTCCTTCTATGTCAATGCGATCGTAGGAAAGACGGAAGATATCGGCGACGGCTCCGGCCTCACACTTGACGCGGTAGAGCAGATGGTCAAAGCCAAGGGAATGGATCCCGCGAGAGTTTTCGGCGTATGCACCAGGGAAGACGTGCTCTATCAGGCCCTGGAACTCTGCGGCGACCAGTTTATCGACTGGGACCAGTCGACCTGCCGCTTTGACTCGCCCGAGTTTAAGAGAATGCTGGAATTCGTGGCGCAGTTCCCTGCCAAAATACCGGATGATTTTCAGGAGGACACTTCCGCGGACTACAGAAGCGGCAAATCTCTTCTGCTCAGACAGTCCATCGGAACCTTTGATGAATATGTAAACCTTCGGTACGGCGTATTCGGGACCGACATCACCATGACCGGATTCCCCTCCCAGACACCCGGAAAAGCCGTGATCTTCCCGCAGCTGGAGCTCGCGGTCAACGCTTCCTCGAAAGAGAAGGACGCCTGCTGGAGCTTTGTCCGCAGATTCCTTCTTGACGACTACCAGAAGACGCTGGAGATGTACTGGCCTGTCAGCATCAACGCGCTGGACGAGATGGCCAACAAGGCGATGGAGCCCGTCTATTACGAGGATGAATTCGGAAACCAGGTGGAGGATCATATCATCGTCAATATCGGCGGCGAGGATATCGCGCTTCCCAGGATCTCCGACACAGAGGTCGACCAGATGTATGCTTTCCTCAAGGGACTGGAGAGCGAGGCATATTTTGACAGCAGTGTGGAGAATATTATTGTAGAAGAGGCCGCTGCCTTCTTCGAGGGACAGAAGTCGGCTGACGACGTCGCCGGCGTCATCCAGAGCAGAGTGCAGATCTACATCAACGAGAACAGCTGAGGACTCTGACAAAGGGCTCCCGGCTTGAGGCCGCATAGAAAGGACAATGTTATTATATGACAGACAATCACTACGACAGCATCCGCCGCAGGACCAGAAACTTCTGCATCGTGGCCCATATCGATCACGGCAAATCCACGCTGGCGGACCGCATGATCGAGAGAACGGGTCTTCTCACAAGCCGTGAAATGCAGGACCAGGTCCTGGACAACATGGAACTGGAGAGGGAGCGCGGAATTACGATCAAGAGCCAGGCAGTGCGTCTGGTCTATAAGGCAAAGGACGGCGTGGAGTATATTTTCAACCTGATCGACACGCCCGGCCATGTGGACTTTAACTATGAAGTCAGCCGATCGCTGGCTGCCTGTGACGGCGCGATCCTGGTCGTGGACGCGACGCAGGGCATCCAGGCGCAGACGCTTGCCAACGTTTATCTGGCGCTGGAGCATGACCTGGATGTATTTCCCGTGATCAACAAGATCGACCTTCCCAGCGCCATGCCCGAAGAGGTCAAGCATGAGATCGAGGACGTGATCGGCATCGAGGCGGAGGACGCGCCGCTGATCTCAGCCAAGCAGGGCATTGGCATCGAGGATGTCCTGGAGGCGGTCGTGGAGAAGATCCCCGCGCCGGAAGGCGACGCGGACGCGCCGCTCAAGGCCCTGATCTTTGACTCCCTTTATGACTCCTACCGCGGCGTCATCGTCTTCTGCAGGATCCGGGACGGCGTGATCCGCAAAGGAATGCCTGTCCGCATGATGGCGACGGGCGCAGTGGCGGAAGTTGTGGAAGTCGGCTATTTCGGACCCGGCCAGTTTATTCCCTGTGACGAGCTGGCGGCCGGCCAGGTCGGTTATTTCACCGCTTCGATCAAGAACATCAAGGACGCACGAGTCGGCGACACGGTCACAGAGAATCTCCGTCCCTGCGAAGAGCCGCTGCCGGGCTACAAGAGGGCACAGCCCATGGTCTACTGCGGACTCTATCCCGCGGACAGCGCCAAGTATCCGGACCTTCGCGACGCGCTGGAAAAGCTTCAGCTCAACGACGCCTCTCTGTTTTTTGAACCCGAGACCTCTCTGGCGCTGGGATTCGGATTCCGCTGCGGATTCCTGGGCCTTCTCCACATGGAAGTGATCCTGGAGAGACTGGAGCGCGAGTACGATCTGGACCTGATCTCCACGGCGCCCGGCGTCGTGTACAAAGTCTACAAGACCGACGGGACCATGATCGAGCTGACCAATCCGTCCAATCTGCCGGACCCTGCCAAAATAGAGCACATGGAGGAACCCATTGTCAGCGCCGAGATCATGGTGACCACCGAGTTCATCGGTCCCATCATGCAGCTGTGCCAGGAGAGGCGCGGCCGCTATCTCGACACCGAGTACATTGAGGCGACACGCGCCGTTCTCAAATATGAACTGCCCCTCAACGAGATCATTTATGATTTCTTTGACGCGCTCAAGTCCAGGTCCAGGGGCTACGCCTCCTTTGACTACGACCTGAAGGGGTATGAGACAAGCGAACTTGTCAAGATGGACATCCTTGTCAACAAGGAGCCCGTGGACGCGCTCTCCTTTATCGTGCATGCAGCCGGCGCTTACGACCGCGGCCGCAGGATGTGCGAGAAGCTCAAGGAAGAGATCCCGAGACAGCTGTTCGACGTGCCGATCCAGGCAGCAGTCGGCGGACGCATCATAGCCAGAGAGACAGTCAGACAGCTGCGTAAAGACGTCCTTGCCAAGTGTTACGGCGGCGATATTTCCCGCAAGAAGAAACTGCTCGAGAAACAGAAAGAAGGAAAGAAGAGAATGCAGATCGTCGGAAACGTAGAGATCCCGAAGGAAGCATTCATGAACGTCCTGAAACTCGATGCAGGAAACTGATCACAACTATATCCGGAAAGGCGCGAGGTGTTGATGAAAGAAATTGGCCCCGTCAGACCGGTCTCCTTATACCTGCATTTTCCGTTTTGCGTCAGAAAATGCAGGTATTGTGATTTTTTGTCGGGACCGGCTTCGGAAGAAGAAAGAGACAACTACATAGACCTCCTGTGCAGGGAGATCCGTCTGCGGTCCAGCGAAGTGCCCGGGCAGGTGGACACCGTCTTTCTGGGCGGGGGGACGCCTTCTCTGATGACGGCTGCGCAGATGCGCAGACTGATGGAGTGTCTGTCGGATGCATTTGCGATCTTTCCCGGCGCGGAGATCAGTATGGAAGTCAATCCGGGCACGGCGGACGGCGAAAAGCTCCGGTCCTTCCGGGAGAGCGGAATCAACAGGATCTCGATCGGCGTGCAGTCTTTTGACGACGAAGAACTGCGGCTTTTGGGGAGGATCCACACGGCCGGCGAAGCACGGGAGATCTTTCGTGCTGCAAGGGCAGCCGGATTTGCCAATATCAATCTGGACCTGATGTCGGCGCTGCCGGGACAGAAGATGGATACCTGGGAGCACACGCTCCGCGAGGCTGTCAGTCTGGGTCCCGAGCACCTGTCCGCTTACAGCCTGATCATCGAAGAGGGAACGCCGTTTGCCCGCATGCAGCTGCCCGCTCTGCCCTCCGAGGAGGAGGACCGGGAGATGTATCACTTTACCAGGCAGTTTCTGGCTCAAAACGGGTATCGCCGCTACGAGATCTCCAACTATGCAAAGGAAGGATACGCGTGCAGGCACAACTGCGGATATTGGACCGGACACGACTATCTGGGACTCGGGCTCGGCGCGTCTTCTTTTCTGAATGGCGAGCGGTTTAAGAATCCGGATGCGATGGACCAATACAGGGAATCTGTCCTGCGTGGAGACATCGCGGGCCTTCAGCAGGAGAAAGAACTGCTGAGCCCGGAAGAGCAGATGGAAGAGTGCATGTTCCTGGGACTTCGCATGACAGACGGGATCTGTATAGAGGACTATCAGAGCCGGTTCGGAGAACCTGTGGAAAAGCGGTTCGGCGAAGTGATCGAAAAACATTTGCGGCAGGGCCTTCTGTGTTCCGGGACTGTGGAGGCGGGAGGCATCACACAGCACCGGCTCGCGCTGACAGAATACGGGCTGGATGTCGCCAATTATGTGATGGCGGACTATATCCTGTGAGCGCATTTTCCGCCGTCAGCGGATCTGTTCCGATAGGCTTTTGGGCAGGTATTAACAGGATTTTGCCAAGTTTATTGCAATATTACATTTGAAATAGAAGAAGAAGGCGACAGGCCGGCTTCGCGCGATTGCGTGAGGCCGGTCTTTTTGCTTACAATTTTCCAAAGCGGGGCGTCTTCCCGCAGATTCTTTTTTTCTTTCCGGTTCCGGAGGATCATTCCACACACATTTGACCAGCAGCTGGTTAAAGCTGAATAAAGATAATTGAAAAAAGGAGGTAATCGTGTACAGCAGTATTACAACAGGCGCGGTTCATGGGATCGACAGCTACTTGATCCAGGTGGAGACGGATATCTCAGACGGTCTTCCCTCTTTCAATATGGTCGGGTTTATGAGCGGCGAAGTGAGAGAGGCGGGCGAGCGCGTCCGCGTTGCGCTGAGAAACCTGGGGATCCATCTTCCGCCCCGAAGGATCACCGTCAACCTGTCCCCCGCGGGAATACCCAAGCGGGGGATCGTGATCGACATCCCCGTCTGTGTCGGGCTCCTGATCTGCCTCGGATATATAAAGGAAGAAGCCGCGGACGGCGTTCTGGTCGCGGGAGAGGTGGGGCTTAACGGGGAGATCAGGCCGGTCAAGGGAATTCTGCCCATGGTGGTCGAAGCCAAGGAGCGGGGGATCACCACCTGTCTGGTCCCGCACGGAAATCTCGCGGAGGGCGCGCTCGTGCACGGGATCCGCGTGGTCGGCGTGCGCTCGCTGGCGGAGCTTGTCAATTACCTCCGCAGGGATCCGGAGGAGCGGGACCTCTTTCTGCCTCCCATGGAGGTAGACGCGAAAGACCTGCTCACGCGGCACAGCGAAAAGGACCACGCGGATCTCGCTGATATCCACGGGCAGAGCCAGGCCAAAAAAGTGCTGGAGATCGCGGCGGCAGGCTTTCACAACGTGCTCATGGTCGGGCCTCCCGGGACCGGAAAGAGTATGCTGGCAAGATGCCTTCCCGGGATCATGCCGCCGCTCACGCCGGAGGAGGCCCTCGAAGTCACCAGGATCTACAGTGTGGCGGGAAGGCTGCCGGAAGAGGAGGCTCTTATCACGGAGAGACCTTTTATCGCGCCTCACCACTCCGTGACAAAGGCTGCACTCATAGGGGGCGGAAACATACCTGTCCCGGGCCTGATCTCCCTGGCGCATATGGGGGTCCTGTTTCTGGACGAGCTCCCCGAGTACGCGGCCGCGGAGCTGAATCTGCTGCGGGAGCCGCTGGAGACCCATGAGATCACGATCCGAAGACTGCAGGGCGCCTACAGGTATCCGGCCAAGATGCTCCTGGTCGCAGCTGCCAATCCGTGTCCCTGCGGGTACTACCCGGATATGAACCGGTGCCGGTGCACGCCGTTTCAGGTGCGGAACTATCAGAAGAGAGTGTCAGGGCCCTTTCTGGACAGGATCGACTTTCGTGTTACTGTAAACCGGATCAGTGCGGATGAACTGCAGGGGCTGCACGAGGAGGAAAGAAGCGAGACCGTGCGCTCTCGCGTCATGGAGGCGATCCAAAGGCAGCAGCACAGATTTGCAGGGACACCTTTTTCTTACAACGCCGATATGGATGTGCATGCTGTGGAAAAGTACTGTGTCCTGGACACGCAGCTGGCAGCCAGGATGCGGATGGTCTATGAACAGATCGGGATGAGCGCGCGCGCATACCACAAGACGCTGAAAATGGCCAGAACGATCGCGGATCTGGAGGGAAGAGAGAAGATCCTGGAGAGAGACCTGATGACGGCCGTCGGATTCCGCATGCCGGAAGAGAGCACGGAGGAAAGCGGGCTGGCTTCGGGGGAATACGGAGGGAGCATGAAGATCGTGCCGTCAGGCAGGAGAGGGGGATCCGGATGGTGAGAGAGAATAAGTATAACCGCTATGCGCTGTGGCTTTGCAGCATACCGGGGATCGGCAGCACGACGATCCGCGCGCTGATGGAAAGGGCTTCCGGCGCAGAGGAGATCTATTATATGGAAGAAAGTGAGATCTGCAGGCTGCTGATAACTTCCGCAATGGAAAAAAAGGAGCGGGAGACAGCGGAGCATAAGAGCGGGAGAACGCAGAAAAAGGAGCAGACGGAGGCCGGTATCAAAACGTCTGCGGCAAAAAGGGCTGCGCTGATCGCAAGGGCAAAAGGTGATGATCCCGCACAGAAAGAGGCAGAACTTGAACGCGGCGGGATCGGCTTTGTCTGTATGGAGGACGCCGGCTTTCCGGACCGGCTCAGAGAGATTCCGGACAGCCCTTACGGGCTCTACTACCTGGGCGGACTTCCCCGGGAAGACAGACCCTCTGTCGCGGTCATCGGCGCCAGGAACTGTTCCGGATATGGCCGGGAACAGGCCAGGGTTTACGCGGAGAGACTGGCTATGCGGGGGATCACAGTCATCAGCGGGATGGCAAGGGGCGTAGACGGGATCGCCGGCCGCGCCGCGCTCGATGCCGGCGGCGATTCCTACGCTGTGCTCGGCTGCGGCGTGGACGTTGTCTATCCCACGGAAAACGCGCAGCTCTATCGGTTTCTCAGGGAAAAAGGGGGCATTCTGTCTGAAGTTCCGCCCGGCACCCAGCCGCGCTCGACCCTCTTTCCCATGCGAAACCGGCTGATCAGCGGACTGTCTGACGCAGTGCTGGTGATCGAGGCGCGAAGAAGGAGCGGGACGGTGATCACGGTGGACGCGGCGCTGGAACAGGGCAGAGATATCTTTGCGCTGCCCGGCAGAGTCAGCGACAGCCTCAGTGACGGCTGTAATTTCCTGATCTCACAAGGGGCGGCCATCGCCTGCACGCCAGACACAGTGGTCGAGCACTTCTACGGCGTTTCCGCGGAAGGAACAGATATGTCGGAGACAAACAGAAAGCGCAGGCTGGCGAGAAGGAGCGAACTGGCCGGACTGGAGGCGGTATTTTTTGACGTGCTGGGGCTGGGGGATGTGATGGAGTCTCAATTTCTGCTCCAGAGAGCTGAGTTTATAATAGGAAGAAGGATCGGCGTGGAGGAGTTCATGAGCTGCATGGTCAGCCTGCAGATCCGGGGACTGGCGCGGGAAGTGGGGATGGGCCACTTCATGGGCATCTGAACTATTGATTTCAGTAGTGAAAAAATGTACAATAACATATTGTCGAAATAGATGTGATATATATACGTCAGAAGTAACCCGTACTGAGAAAGGAATCACGGCATGGCACTGATCAAGAAACCAGTCACAGGCATGAAGGACATCCTCCCCGCGGAGATGGAGATCCGCGACTACTGCATTTCCGTCATCAAAAAGACATATGCGGAATTCGGATTCCAGTCCATTGAGACGCCCTGTGTAGAGAATATCGCGAACCTGACAAGCAAGCAGGGCGGTGACAATGAGAAACTGATCTTCAAGATCCTCAAGAGAGGCGAGAAGCTCAAACTGGAGAGCGCGCAGAGCGAAGCGGATCTGGTCGACGGAGGACTCCGTTATGACCTTACAGTCCCGCTGGTACGCTACTTCTCCAACCACCAGAATGAACTGCCCATGCCCTTCAAGGCGCTGCAGATGGGCAATGTATGGAGAGCGGACCGCCCGCAGAAGGGAAGATACCGCCAGTTCATGCAGTGCGATATCGATATCATCGGCGAGCCCAGCAACCTGGCTGAGATCGAACTGATCCTGGCCACAACGACCACGCTCGGCAACCTCGGATTTAAGAATTTCCAGATCCGCATCAACGAGAGACGCATCCTCAAGGCGATGGCCGCTTACAGCGGATTTCCGGAAGACCGCTATAACGATGTCTTCATCATTCTGGACAAGATGGACAAGATCGGCCTTTCCGGCGCCGCGCAGGAGCTTCTGGATGAGGGCTTTACCGAAGAGATGAAGGACCGCTATGTCAGCCTGTTTGAGGGACTGCAGGATACAGAGGACCAGCTCGGTTATCTGGAGGAGAAACTCGAGGGCTTTATTGAGCCCGATGTGATCCCCTCGCTCAGAGAGGTGATGGTCAGTGTCGACGGCACGAAGACGGCGGATTTCCGGATCGTATTCGATCCCACGATCGTCCGCGGCATGTCCTACTACACCGGAACGATCTTCGAGATCGCGATGCCCGAGCTCGGCATCAGCTGCGGAGGCGGCGGACGCTATGACGGCATGGTCGGCAAGTTCACGGGCAAGGACGTGCCCGCCTGCGGATTCTCCATCGGATTTGAGAGGATCATCCTGATCCTGATGGAGCAGGGCTTCCAGATTCCCGGAAGACCTGTCAAGAAAGCTTATCTGATCGAGAAGAACATGCCTGCAGACCGTCTCTGCGAAGTGATCCGCAAGGCGCAGCAGGAGAGAGCGGAAGGCACGCAGGTGCTGATCGCCAGAATGGCCAAGAACAAGAAGTTCCAGAAGCAGCAGATGAAAGAGAGAGGATACGAGGAGTTCGAGGAGTTCTACCGCAATCCGATCCAGAACTAATGAGTAGAAAGTGAGCGTAACATGGCTGAATCAATGTTGGGATTAAAGCGCACATGCAGATGCGCGGAGCTTAACGAGAATAATATCGGGCAGACCGTCACCGTTATGGGATGGGTAGCCAAGCAGAGAAATAAAGGCGGACTGGTATTTGTGGACCTTCGCGACAGAAGCGGGATCCTGCAGCTGATCTACGAAGAGACCGAGTGCGGCCCGGAGAATTTTGCCAAAGCAGAGAAGATGAGAGCGGAGTTTGTTGTCGCGGCAGTCGGCACTGTCTGCAAGAGAGAGGCGGTCAATCCTAATATCGCGACCGGCGCTATTGAGATCCGCGTCAAAGAGACCAGGATCCTCTCCGAATCCGAGACACCGCCCTTCCACATTGTTGAGAACAGCAATACCAAGGAAGACCTCCGGCTCAAATACAGAAGCCTGGACCTGCGCCGCCCCGATATGCAGAGACGGCTGATCCTCAGAAGCCAGATGATCCAGAATATGAGAGAGTTCATGTCCGGCGAGGGATTTCTGGAGATCGAGACGCCGATCCTTTGCAAGTCCACACCCGAGGGAGCGAGAGACTATCTGGTTCCCAGCCGCGTGCACCCCGGAAACTTTTACGCGCTTCCGCAGTCTCCCCAGCTGTTCAAGCAGCTCCTGATGTGCTCCGGTTTTGACCGCTATTTCCAGATCGCGAAATGCTTCCGCGACGAGGACCTGCGCGCAGACAGACAGCCTGAGTTTACGCAGGCCGATATGGAACTCTCATTCGTAGACGTCGACGATGTCATCGATGTCAATGAGAGACTGATCCAGTATGTGGCCAAGAAGACCTTTGACCTCGACGTAGAGCTCCCGCTTCCCAGAATGAAATGGATCGACGCCATGAACAACTACGGATCCGACAAACCGGATACCCGTTTCGGCATGACGCTCATCGACATCACCGAGGATGTAAAGGGCTGCGATTTCGCAGTGTTCTCCGACGCTGCAGCCATGAAGAACGGATCCGTCCGCGGCATCAATGTTAAGGGACAGGGCGGCATGGCCCGCAAGAAGATCGACGCGCTTGTGACCTTTGCCAAGGGATATGGCGCCAAGGGACTTCCTTATATCCAGCTCAAGGAAGACGGAAGCGTCAAGTGCTCTTTCGCCAAGTTCATGAAAGAGGAAGAGATCCAGGCGATCATCAGCAAAATGAACGGCGAGAAGGGCGACCTGCTCCTGATCGCGGCAGACCAGAACAAGATCGTGTGGAACGTTCTCGGCGCGCTCAGACTCAAACTCGGCGAGGAGCTGGGCCTGATCGACCACAACAAGTTCAATTTCCTCTGGGTCGTGGAGTTCCCGCTTCTTGAGTGGAGCGATGAAGAGGAGAGATTCGTTGCCATGCACCATCCCTTCACGATGCCTATGGACGAGGACTGGCACCTGATCGACTCTGACCCCGGCGCAGTCAGAGCCAAGGCCTATGACATTGTGCTCAACGGCGTTGAGCTCGGCGGAGGCAGTGTCAGAATCCACCAGAACGATATTCAGGAGAAGATGTTTGAAGTGATCGGTCTGAAACCTGAAGAGGCCCAGGAGAAATTCGGATTCCTCCTGACAGCGTTCAAGTACGGCGTTCCCCCGCATGCAGGTCTTGCATACGGCGTAGACCGCTTTGTCATGCTGATGACAGGCGCGGAGAGCATTCGTGACGTTATGGCTTTCCCCAAGAACAAGGACGCAGTAGACCTGATGAGCGAAGCACCCAACTTCGTGGACAAAAAGCAGCTTGAGGAGCTGGCGATCGCGATCGTAGAGAGCGACCCGGAGTGATCCGCATAAAGCTTTGAAAAGAATTGAATATGAAAAGCCGCACCGGCGCACCAGTATGGTACGTCAGTGCGGCTGTTTTTATTACGATAAATCTGCCCGAAACAGCGGCCCAATAAACGGATTTGAAGAAAATTTTGCGACATAATCAATTAAATGTAGACATATAATCGGAAATACGTTAATTTAATAAATGTATAAAAATTCATGTTCATGTAACGGTTACGGGGTTTGATGTATATTTCAGAGCGTGTTATTCTCTGAGAATATGCATAAATACAACGGAGGATAGACATCATGAGCATATATGGATACGTACGTGTCAGCAGCAAAGAGCAAAATGAAGACAGACAGATGATCGCCATGAGAAATGTAGAAGTACCTGAGAAATGCATCTACATGGACAAGCAGTCAGGCAAAGATTTCGAACGGCCCATGTACAAAAAAATGGTCCGCAAACTGAAAAAGAACGACCTGGTCTATATCAAGAGCATCGACAGACTGGGGAGAAACTATCAGGAAGTTGTGGAGCAGTGGCGGTTTCTGACGCGCGTGAAGGAAGTGGATATTGTCGTGATCGAGATGCCGCTTCTCGATACGAGGAGGGGAAAGGACCTGGTAGGTACTTTTCTCAGCGATATAGTCCTGCAGGTGCTTTCTTTTGTTGCGGAAAACGAACGGACCAATATAAAAAGCAGGCAGAAAGAAGGAATAGAGGCGGCTAAAGCCAGAGGCGTCGTGTTCGGAAGACCGGTCAAGGAACTGCCGGATAACTTTTCGCGCATTTATAAGAGATGGAGAGCGGGAGATATCAAGGCGCACGAAGCAGCTGCGCTGTGCAGCGTATCGAGGTCGACGTTCTACAGCAGAGTAAGAGACTATGAGCGGGAGCTGAATGGGAGTGATCAAAGGACCGGCTGATAGACAATATCATCCGGAAAGAGCGGCGCATGGCTGCAGAGGGTCATGCAATATCCATCAGATGCAGTGCAGGCGGTGAGACAGAAAGTCTCGCCGCTTTTTGTGTAAATGCGGTTTTCTGCAAGATCGGGGTAATAGTTGTCAAACGGTTCCGCAAGTCCCCTGCCTGTCAGCTTGATATAGCTTTCTCTTGCAGTCCAGAAACGGGCAAAGAGGCGGAGCATCGCTTCGGGATCTTCTGCCTGCAGCTTCTGCAGCGCGTTCTGTTCTCTGACGGAAAAGAATCTGCCTGCGACCTTCAGGGTCTTCTCCGGATCTGAGGGGATCATTTGCAGATCGATCCCGACCGGCCGGTTCCAAGCCGCGCATACGACGAGACCGCCGGAATGGGAAATGCTGTAATGAAAATCAGAAAAAGCGGGAAAATACGGTTTGCCTTCCGGCGTTCGCGCTTCTCCGCGGAGGTCATCTTCAGACGGATCCCTTCCGAGAAAAAGTGAGAGAGCGGAGGCCGTAAGCCTGCGGGCACAAGCAGACTCCAGGCGGACCAGGTCCTTCCTGGAAAGAGCCCCGTCTGCAGCAAGGCCGCATTCAACTCGCAGATCTGTATGCAGTATGGTGACCTTCGTAATCATACCTGTTCCGTCCTCCCAAGACCAAGTCTAATGCAGCGGGACTGTAAATTCAATAGCGCGGGACGGGGCAGACCGGTCGTAAACAGGCTCGTGCGTCCGTATTATGCGCAATCTGTGCCCGATACAGGGAAGAAAACATTTTACATTATCTTTATTTGTGCTATAATTTCAAAGGTTGTAGCCATTTTTAGAAAACATACAGCCAGGAAAGATAGAAGGAGATGTAACATGAACAAATCGAGAGCAGTCATCGCGCTGATCTTAACAGCGGTCATCACCGGTCTTATGGCCTTTACCGCTCTGGTCGGTTTCGGCGATGGGCACAGAGGATCGTATCACAACATCAAGCTCGGCCTTGACCTTGCGGGCGGCGCCAGCATTACGTATGAAGCGGTGGGAGAACAGACTCCGACTGATGAGGATATGGCGGATACCGTCTATAAGCTTCAGCAGCGTGTCGACCAGTACAGCACTGAGGCACAGGTTTACACGGAAGGATCTGATCGTATCAACATCGAGATCCCCGGCATTTCAGGCGTTGAAGAGACCAACAAGATCCTCAACGAACTGGGTCAGCCCGGCTCTTTGTATTTCATCAGACAGACAGATGAGAACGGAAATCAGAACTATCAGCTTGGCCAGGATGCTGACGGCAATGTCGACTATGTACTTACCAAGGATCTCAAGCAGATCATCGCGGACGGCGACGCAATCCTGGAAGGTACCGATGTGCAGGAAGCTAAAGCCGGCTACCAGAATGACAATATGAACAACCAGCAGATCGTCGTTTCCCTGACCTTCACGGATGAGGGAAAGAAGAAGTTCGCGGACGCTACGACTAAGGCGTATGCAGCAGGCGAGACGATCGGTATCTATTATGACGGCAGATTTATCAGTGTTCCCAGAGTACAGGCGGCGATCACAGACGGCCGCGCTGTCATCACCGGTGAGAACACGATCGAAGAGGCAGAGAGCCTTGCTTCCAACATCCGTATCGGTGGACTGAAAGTTGAACTGCAGAGACTCCGTTCCCAGATCGTAGGTGCACAGCTTGGACAGGATGCGATCAGAACCAGTAAGACAGCCGGTATCCTCGGTTTTGCGCTGGTCGCTCTCCTGATGATCGCGATCTACTGGCTGCCCGGCTTTTGCGCAGCACTCGCACTTTGCATCTATATCCTGATCGTCACGATCGTCCTGAACGCGTTTGACGTAACACTGACACTGCCCGGAATCGCAGGTATCCTGCTCTCCATCGGTATGGCAGTCGACGCGAACGTTATCATCTTCGCCCGTATCCGTGAGGAGATCCACGCGGGCAAGACCGTAAAGACCGCCATGAAGGGCGGCTATGACAAGGCGCTTTCCGCGATCATCGACGGCAACGTCACAACCCTGATCGCTGCGGCAGTTCTTGCATTCCTCGGATCCGGTACTATCAAGGGCTTTGCTTATACGCTGGCCATCGGTATCGTTGTATCCATGTTCACAGCCCTGTTTGTAACAAGGCTTCTCATGAACATCTTCTATGCGCTTGGCGCACAGGACGCTAAACTTTACGGAACAGGCAGAGATGTCAAGGTCATCAATTTTGTCTCCAAGAGAAAGATCGTATTCGCGATCTCCGCGGTTCTGATCATCGCGGGACTTGCCGGTATGGGCATGAACGCCGGAAGCGGCAAAGGCGCTCTGAACTACAGCCTTGACTTCGTCGGCGGTACATCTACAAATGTCACCTTCAACGAGGACATGAGCCTTGATGAGATCAACGAAAAGGTCCTTCCCGTGATCGTGGAAGCGACCGGCGACAGCAGCCCGCAGGTACAGAAAGTCGCGGGCAGCAGCGAAGTGATCTTCAAGACCCAGGAACTTGATGAGGAAAAGGGTACAGCACTTGCAGTAGCTCTGCAGGATACATTCCAGGTAGACAAGGACAATATCACATCCGAGACCATCAGCTCCACGATCTCTTCCGAGATGAAGAACGCGGCGTTCAACGCGGTCATCGTAGCGCTGGTCCTGATGCTGATCTACATCTGGTTCCGTTTCAAGGATGCACGCTTCGGCGCTTCCTCTGTCATCTGCCTTGCGCATGACTGCCTTGTCGTTCTTGCGGCTTACGCTCTGATCAGAATTTCTGTCGGCAGCACTTTCATCGCGTGTATGCTGACGATCGTAGGTTACTCGATCAACGCGACCATCGTCGTATTCGACCGTGTCCGTGAGAACCTGCATGCTAGAAAAGCCGGAACCTCACTGGAAGAAATCGTCAACACCAGTGTCAGCCAGACCCTTTCCAGAAGTATCTTTACTTCCCTGACCACCTTCTTTATGGTCCTGGCTCTGTACATCTTCGGCGTTGCCTCCGTCAAGGAGTTCGCTCTTCCTCTTATGGTAGGTATCGTAGCAGGATGTTGGTCTTCTGTATGTATCGCTGGTCCCCTGTGGCATCTGCTCCGCACCAGGATCGCTTCCAAAAAGGACAGCACTCCTTCCGCGGGCAGCAGCGACAGCACAAAGGGCGGCAGCAGCGGAAACTCCTCTTCCAAGAAGAAGAAGGGAAGCTCCAACCTCTCCAAGAAGGAGAGAAAGCTCCAGAGACAGAAAGAGATCGAGGAGAAGAATAAGGCGAAAATTACCGTCTGACATAGAATGAGTTACCCGAGGGAACGGATCGAGCGTCCGTTCCCTCGCTTTTTCACAGGAACAGGTCCAATGAGGTGCAAGTGGTTTGAGAAAGAATAAGTGGATCGTGACCGCCAAGCGGGCGGATTTTAACAGGATATCGCAGGAATGCGGGATCTCCCCGATCCTGGCCAGACTGATCCGCAACCGGGATGTGATCGGCACGGATGGTACAATGCGCTTTCTGAAGGGCGGACTGAAGGATCTTTACGACCCGCGTCTTCTTCCGGATGCGGAAAAAGCGGCGGAAATCCTTGCGCGCAAGATCCGGGAAGGCAAACGGATCCGGATCATTGGCGACTATGATGTGGACGGGATCTGCTCTTCCTATATTCTGTGGTACTCTCTCTGTCAATTCGGAGGCCATGCGGACGCTGTGCTTCCGGAGCGCCTCACGGACGGATACGGCATCAATGAGAGGCTGGTCCGCGATGCGGCAGATCATGGCGTGGATACGATCCTGACATGTGATAACGGGATCGCGGCCTCGGATCCGCTGAGGACCGCAGGGGAATTGGGAATGACTGTCATTGTGACAGATCACCACGAAGTTCCCTTCAAGGTCCGGCCGGACGGAACAAGATCCTGGATCATCCCGCCGGCGCAGGCAGTGGTCGACCCCAAGATCCCGACGGAGGTGACCGGGGCGGAACCCTATCCCTTCCCGGATATCTGCGGCGCGGTGGTCGCCTACAAGCTCTGTATGCTTCTTGCCGACAGGATCTATGGAGGGACATCCGGACCGGAATACCGCGAGCTGGAAAGATATCTTCTTCCCTTTGCCGGCCTCGCGACGGTATGCGACGTCATGCCCCTTCGCGAAGAGAACAGGATCCTTGTCCGCGAAGGACTCGAAGAGGCTGCTGTTTCCCGGAATCCGGGATTGCAGGCGCTGCTGCGGGTGACGGGACTTGCGGGGACCAGACTCAACTGTTACCATGCGGGATTTATGATTGGTCCCTGTCTCAATGCCACCGGAAGACTGGACAGCGCGCACAGAGGACTGGAACTGTTCATGGAAAGGGACGCCGCGTCCGCGCTGCGGACCGCTCAGCAGCTCAAAGACCTCAATGACAGCCGCAAGAGCATGACTTTGGAAGGCACCGCGGCGGCAGAGGAGCTGATCGAAAAAGAACATCTTGCGGACAGAAAAATCATGGTGCTCCTTCTGAGGGACTGCCATGAGTCACTTGCCGGGATCATAGCGGGCCGCATCAAGGAGAGCCGCCACAGACCTGTCTTTGTGCTGACTGATACCGGAGACGGGATCCTGAAGGGGTCCGGACGATCCGTCGAGAACTACGACATGTACGCGGGGATGAACGCCTGCGAAGACCTCTTTATCAAGTACGGCGGGCACAAGATGGCGGCGGGACTGACTATGAAAGAGGAGAATCTGGCTGAGTTTTCACGCAGAGTGGAAGAAAACTGCAGTCTTCGTGAAGAGGACCTGCAGGAGGTGATCCGGGTGGATATGGAACTTCCTCCCAGATTTCTCAATATAGCGGTCACCAGGGAACTGGAGAAACTGGAGCCCTGCGGCAATGAGAATCCCAAGCCTCTGTTTGTCACCAGAAATATCCGTCTTGTGACTGCCAGAGTGATGGGAAGGAACCGGAATGTGATCCGCTTGGGAGCCGAGGACGACATGGGCTTCAGAATGGACCTGATCCGCTTTGAGGACGCGCAGTCCTGGAGTCAAAATATTGAGGAAGAAGCCGGAAGAGGAGCCCTCGAGGGTCTTCTCAGAGGCGCAGGAAATGTTACAATAGACATGGTATATTATCCCGATATCAATTCATGGAACGGCAGGGACAGTATGCAGTATGTGGTGAAAGATTATAGAATTCACAGTTAGGAGACAGCATATGAAGATCGCAGAACTGATCAGTAAACTGGATTATCATTTCAATACACTGGCAGGCGAAGTCATTACAGACCCCGACAGAGCCCGCGAGCTCCGCGCGGCAGAGGTCACAGAGATCGTCAACGATTCCAGAAAGATCACGCCGGACTGCCTGTTTTTCTGTATCGTAGGCGCGGTGCGGGACGGACATGAGTTCGCGAGACAGGCTCTTCTTGACGGCGCTGCGGCGCTGGTCGTGCAGAAAGACCTGGATCTGTCTGACATCGAGGGAAAGACGCCGGTCAAAGAGCCGGTGATCATCCGCGTGCAGGATACGCGCTATGCCATGGCCTATATCGCAGCGGCTTACTACAAGAACCCCGCGTCGGAGATGAAGATCATCGGCGTCACGGGCACCAAGGGCAAGACGACCACAACCTATATGGTCAAGTCCATCCTGGAAGCGGCCGGGTTCAGGGTCGGCCTGATCGGCACGATCGAGATCCTCTATGGAGACGTGCGGATCCCCGCCAATAATACGACGCCGGAGTCCACTGTTCTGCAGAAGACCTTCCGCGATATGGCGGACGCGGGCATGCAGGCGGTCGTCATGGAGGTTTCTTCCCAGGCCCTGATGATGCACAGGACACAGGGATTCCTGTTCGATATAGGTATCTTCACCAACCTGTCTCCCGACCACATCGGTCCCAACGAGCACAAGGATTTTGACGATTATCTCAACTGCAAGAGCCTTCTGTTCCGGCAGTGCAAGGTGGGGATCTTCAACGCGGACGACCCCTATTACAAGAGAGTCTGCGACGGACATACATGCAGCGTGGAGACGTACGGCTTTACGCCCTCTGCCGACCTGTACGCGAAAGATCTCACGCTGATCAAAGAGCCGGGTGAACTGGGTGTGGCATTTGATGTGGACGGTCTTATGAAGTTCCGCGCGGAAGTGCCGGCTCCCGGCCGCTTCAGCGTTTACAACGCGCTCTGCGCGATCGCGGTCTGCAGACACTTCGGCGTAACTCCGGAGGAGATCCAGAAGGCGCTCCTTAAGGTACACGTCAGAGGCAGGATCGAGATGGTTAAGGTCAGCGACGAATTCACGCTTCTGATTGATTACGCGCACAACGCAATGGCGCTGGAGAGCCTTCTTACGACGCTTCGCGAGTATGAACCCCACAGGCTGGTATGCCTGTTCGGATGCGGGGGCAACCGCTCCAAACTCCGCAGGTTTGAGATGGGCGAAGTCAGCGGAAGACTGGCTGAGCTGAGCATCATCACATCGGACAACCCCAGGAACGAGGAGCCGATGGCGATCATTGAGGACATCGTGACCGGCATATCCCGAACGGACGGCAAGTATGTCACTATTCCGGACAGAAAGGACGCCATCCGCTACGCGATCCGCAACGGGGAGCCCGGCGACATCGTCGTACTGGCCGGCAAGGGTCACGAGGATTATCAGGAGATCAAGGGACACAAGTATCCCATGGATGAGCGCGTTCTGATCAGGGAGATCCTTGCAGAGGAGTAAAACTGACAGGAACGGAAAGACTCTCCGCGCGGAGTGCGGAAAACGGATGGATCGGGAGGAAGATTGAGCAGATACGCAGAGGTCATCATCGATATCGCCTACAACAAACTGGACAGACCGTTTACATACAGGGTTCCCGGGCGCATGCAGCAGGTCCTGCAGCCCGGGAGCCTTGTTATGGTACCCTTCGGCACTCACAACGGGATCCGCAAGGGATATGTCATAGCGCTCAAGGACGATTGTGACCTTCCGCCTGAAAAGATCAAGGAGATCGCGGAGCTGCCCGTCAGCGACAGCGGTTACAGCGAGGATGAAGACGGGGCGGATGCAATTGCCCTGGCGGCCTGGATGAAGAACCGCTATGGATCGACGATGGCAGCGGCGCTCAAGACGGTCCTGACTTCCAGAAAGCCCGGAAAACCCGTCCGGACAAGGGAGATCGAGCTGAAGCTCTCCCGGGAAGAGGCGCTGAAACAGCTGGAAGTCTATACGCGCAAACATCAGGTGGCGCGCGAGCGCCTGCTGCGGGAGCTGCTCGAAGTGCCCAGACAGCCTTACAGCCTTGTGGTGAGTAAACTCCACATTACGGCTCCGGTGATCCGCGCAATGGCGGCAGCCGGCGTGATCGAAGTACGGGAGGAGGAGTCCTTTCGAAACCCGGTCACATTTCAGAATAAAGAGGCGGCGCACAGAGAGCTCAGCGCGGCGCAGAAAGAGATCGTGGACGGCGTCCTTGGGGATTTTGACGCGGGACGGAGCACAGTGAGCCTGATCCACGGCATTACGGGCAGCGGAAAGACGGAAGTCTATATCTCCATTATCCGAGGCATCTGCGCGCGCGGGAAAAAGGCGATCATGCTGATCCCGGAGATCGCGCTGACCTATCAGACTCTGCTGCGGTTCTATCAGTATTTTGGCGAGAAGGTGTCTGTGATGAACTCGTCGCTCTCTGAGAGCGAGAAGGCGGATCAGTGGGAGCGGGCAAGGCGCGGCGAGATCGACGTGATCATAGGTCCCCGGAGCGCGCTCTTTACGCCTTTTTCCGATCTGGGCGTCATCGTGATCGACGAGGAGCATGAGGGCAGCTATAAAAATGAGTCTATGCCCAAGTATCACACGAGGGAAGTGGCCGAGGAACTGGCCAGGCTCAAGAAAGCGTGCGTTGTGCTGGGAAGCGCGACGCCTTCGCTGGATACATATTACAAGGCGGAGAAGGGCGAGTACCGTCTGTACAGGCTGACGGAGCGGCTGACGGGCGGAACACTGCCCGATGTGGAGATCGCGGATCTGCGGCAGGAGCTCAGAAACGGAAACCGTTCTATCCTGTCGGAGCAGCTGCAAAGCCTCCTGGAGGACAGACTTGCCAGAAAAGAGCAGGCGATCCTCTTTCTCAACAGGCGCGGTATCGCGGGATTTGTATCCTGCAGGTCCTGCGGGACGGTCATCAAATGCCCGCACTGCGAAGTCTCTTTGTCCCTTCACAAGAACGGGCGGCTGGTCTGCCACTACTGCGGATACGAAAGGCCGGGCGTCAGGGAATGCCCGGAGTGCGGGTCGCCCTATATTTCCGGCTTCCGGGCAGGAACGGAGCAGATCGAGGAACACCTGAAAATGCGGTTTCCCGGCGCCAGAGTCCTGCGGCTTGACGCGGACACGACTACGAAGAAGGGGAGTTACGACAGGATCCTGTCCGCCTTCGCGAACAGAGAGGCGGATTTCCTGGTGGGCACACAGATGATCGTAAAAGGACATGACTTCCCGGGTGTCACGCTGGTGGGGATCCTGCTGGCGGATCTTTCTCTCTATGCAGGAGACTACAGGGCTGCGGAGAGAACCTTCCAGCTCCTGACGCAGGCCGCCGGGCGGGCCGGCAGAGGCGATACCTCGGGCAGGGTCGTGATCCAGACCTACCAGCCGGAGAATTACGCGGTCCAGTACGCGGCGGCGCAGGATTATGAGGGATTTTATAGAGAGGAGATGCGCTATCGCTCGCTTCTTATGTATCCCCCGGCTGCCCACATGCTGTGCGTGCAGCTCCAGGCCAGGGATGAGGATAAGGCGGAGGGGCTGGCCGGACAGCTGCGGGAACTGTTTGTGCGGGATGACCCGAACGCGCTGGTGATCGGACCCGCCCAGGCGTCTCTTTCCAAGATCCGTGACCAATACAGATATGTTCTCTATATCAAGGATGAAAATTATGATAAACTGGTGAGATGTAAAGACCGCGCGGAGGCTTTTATCGCCTACCTGATCCGGATCGGGAGAGATCCGCAGGTACAGGTGCAGTTCGATTTTGACCCGGTGAGTCCTTTTTAAGCATTAGAATAAAGGCGGCAGTGCAGAGATCACACCGATGTGCTGATCTTGCACGCAGCTGTTTGTGCAGGAACGCTGCAAACAGCCCCGACGGCAGACAAGAGACCGCATTCGCGGATCTCCGGCCGCCCCGCCGCGCAAAGCGTTCCGGAATGGAGATGAAGATATGGCACTTAGAACCATCAGGGAACTCGGCGACCCGGTGCTGGGAAAAAGAGCGAAAGAAGTGCGGGAGATGACTCCCAAGCTCAGACAGCTCATAGCAGATATGAAAGAGACCATGTATGAGGCGGATGGCGTTGGCCTTGCGGCGCCTCAGGTCGGCATGCTCAAGAGGATCGTCGTGATCGATGTGAGCGAGGAGCAGAACCAGCCTCTGGTCATGATCAACCCCGAGATCATCGAGAGAGACGGCGAGCAGTGCGGATGGGAGGGATGCCTTTCCGTGCCCGGCAAGACCGGACAGGTGACAAGACCCCGCCATGTCGTTGCCAGAGCACTCAATGAGAACATGGAGGACTTCATCGTGGAAGGCGAGTATCTTCTCGCGAGAGCGATCTGCCATGAGCTGGATCATCTGGACGGCCACATGTACGTGGAACTGGTGGAAGGCAAACTCTACACCAATGAGGAGCTGGATGAGATGATCGCGGAGGAAGCCGCGAAAGCAGAGGCGGAAGAAGCCGGCAAAGAGTGACACAGGCATAAGAGCCAAAGGAGACAGAAGTTGAAGATCGTATTTATGGGAACGCCGGATCTGGCGGCAGAAGTACTGGATACAATGATGAGAAGCGGGTGCGAAGTCAGCCTGGCGGTGACACAGCCCGACAGGCCCAAGGGCCGCGGCCGCGGTGTGATCAAGACGCCTGTCCACGAGTGCGCTGACAAATGGGGAATTCCTGTATTCTCCCCCGTCAGGGTCAAGCGCCCGGAGGCAGTCGAGCGGCTTCGCGAGGAGGCGCCGGACCTGATCGTGGTGGCGGCTTTTGGCCAGATCCTGAGCAAAGAGATTCTGGACCTGCCCAGATTTGGATGCGTGAACGTGCACGCTTCCCTGCTTCCCAAATACAGAGGTGCCGCGCCGATCCAGTGGGCCGTGATCAACGGCGAAGAGAAGAGCGGCGTGACGATCATGCAGATGGACGAGGGACTTGATACCGGAGACATCCTTCTGCAGGAGGAGATCCCGCTGGAAGCGGGCGAGACCGGAGAGAGCCTCTACAACAAGATGGCAAAGCTGGGCGGAGAACTTCTTGTCAAGGCGCTGCCCATGATCGAAGAGGGGACGCTGAAGCCCGTCAAACAGGATGACGAAGCCTCCACATATGCGTCCATGCTCAAAAAAGAGATGGGCTGCATCGACTGGAATATGCCCGCGGACAAGATCGAGCGCCTGGTGCGCGGTCTCAACAGCTGGCCCGGCGCCTACACTTTCATGAACGGCAAGATGCTCAAGATCTGGGGAAGCGCGGTGACGGACATGCAGGCGCAGGGAGAACCCGGAACCGTAGCCGGCACAGACAAAAAGGCCATCTACGTCAACTGCAAAGACAGCGTGCTGGCCCTCACCGAAGTGCAGTATGAGGGCAAAAAGCGCATGCCGGTACAGGCCTTTCTGCTTGGCGCCAGGATCGAAGAGGGGCAGAAGCTCACCGCAGAGCGCTGATCGCGCTGATCGTAAAGAAACGGCGTCACAGATAAGACAGATTCACGGGGAGCGGCAGATCTGTATATGAGCAGCTTTGCCGCTCTTTGCGTTTACATAGAAACAGGAGTGCGATTTTGAGTTCACGAAACGAACGGGAAGCTGTCCTGGCGATCCTTGCAAGGATCCGGGAAGAGGGAACATACAGTCACATCGCGGTCAGAGAGATGCTGGACCAGTGCGAGCGCGAGGGGATGGACCGCCGCCAGCGGGCTTTTGTCAAAAGACTGACCGAAGGCATCATTGAGCGCAGGATCGAGATCGACAACGTGATCAGGACCTATACAAAGAAAGGCGTCCGCATCCGCCCCGTGATCCGGGATATCCTGCGGATGGGGATCTTTCAGATCCTGTATATGGACGCAGTGCCGGACTCGGCGGCCTGCAATGAGGCTGTCAAGCTCACCAGGCTGAGCGGAAAGAATGAACTCTCCGGATTTGTGAACGGCGTGCTGCGCACGATCGTCAGAGAAAAGGAGAAGGGCGTATTTGCAGCGCCTTCGGAGGCCGCCGGAGATCAGTCTGATCCCGCGGCTCTATCCCGCAGATATTCCATGCCGGAATGGATCATCCGTCTCTGGAATGAGCAGCTGTCCGAAGAGGAGACGCGCAAACTCCTGGAGTCGCTGCTTGAAATACGGCCTGTCTCGATCCGCTTTGATGAGCGCTGCAGCGAAGAGGACAGGGACAAGATCCTCGCCGGCATGCGGGAGAAAGGCGTTCAGATCGAAAAGGGACGCTATCTTTCCCGGTGCTGTTACCTGACCGGAACGGACAGTGTCGCGCAGCTCCCCGGATACCGGGAGGGACTCTGGACCGTGCAGGATGAGAGCTCCATGCTGGTGGCTGAGGCGGCAGGCCTTAAAGGCGGAGAAACCGTATACGATGTGTGCGCGGCGCCCGGCGGCAAGTCCATGCACTGCGCATCGAAACTGCTGGCGATCGCGGGGGAAGAGGAAGAGCCCGGAACTGTGCATGCCTTTGACCTGAGTAAAGGAAAGACCACGCAGATCATCAAAAACGTGCGGCGCATGCACCTTCCCAATGTGGTGGTCAGCCAGCGCGACGCGCTGGTCCCCGTACCGGAGGAAGCCGGCGCAGCAGACATCCTTCTCTGCGACCTTCCCTGCTCAGGGCTGGGTGTCATCGGACGCAAGAGGGACATCAAATACCACGTATCCCCCGGACAGCTGGAGGAACTGGCGCAGCTGCAGAAGCGCATATTGAGAAGCGCGGCCGGCTATCTGAAAAAGGGCGGGGTCCTCATTTACAGCACATGTACGATCAACAGAGGTGAAAATGAGGAGATCGCGGCATTTATCGAAAAGGAGCTCGGCTTTACCGCGGATGCTTTAGCGCCTCATCTGCCGGTTCCCATTCCGGGGACTGATCACAATAAGCTGCAGCTTCTGCCGCACGTGCACGGGACAGACGGATTCTTTCTCGCGAGATTTGTAAAGAACTGATTTATTAAGAACTGATTTATAAAGAACTGATTTGCAGAGAACGGATCTGCAGAGAACGGATCTGCAGAGAACTAAAGGATATAAAACATGCAGGAGACAGGAGTAAACAATGAGACCGGCTCTGTCCGGGATATCAAATCCATGACTATGGAAGAGCTGACCGCTCTGATGAAAGAAAACGGGTTTCCGGCCTTCAGGGCCAGGCAGCTTTACCGCTGGATGCACGTGAGTCTTGTGCGCAGCTACAGTGAAATGAGCAATATTCCCAAGGCGATGGCGGATAAGCTGGAGAAGGATCACCCGCTCACGGCAGTCCGGATGATCGACAGGCAGGTCTCGAAACTGGACGGGACGCAGAAATATCTGTTCGCAATGGGGGATAACTCGCTGGTGGAGAGCGTGTTCATGCGCTACAAGTTCGGAAACAGCGTCTGCATTTCCTCACAGGTGGGATGCCGCATGGGATGCCGCTTCTGCGCCTCCACGCTGGACGGACTCTTTCGCTCGCTCACGCCTTCGGAGATGCTCGACCAGATCTATGAGATCCAGAGAGTGACCGGGGAGAGGGTTTCCCATGTCGTGGTGATGGGAACAGGGGAGCCTCTGGATAATTATGATAATCTGGTCCGCTTCCTGCGCCTTCTCACGGATGAGAACGGACTCAATATAAGCCAGAGAAACGTGACGGTCTCCACCTGCGGGATCGTTCCCAGGATCTATGACCTTGCGGACGAAAAGCTTTCCATAACGCTGGCACTCTCGCTGCACGCAGTCACGGATGAAAAACGCAGGGAGATCATGCCGATCGCCAATCAGTATTCGATCGCGGAGCTGATGGAGGCGGGCCGCTACTATTTTGACCGGACCGGCAGACAGGTTACTTTCGAGTACAGCCTGATCCGGGATGTCAATGACAGCGCGCAGGACGCGCAGATGCTGGCGGAGCTGGCGAGGCCTTTAAAGGCCCATATCAACCTGATCCCCGTCAACCCGGTCAAGGAGCGCGGATACCGGCAGACACAGGACTCCGGCGTGCGCGCCTTTCAGAAAAAACTTGAAAAAAGCGGTATAAATGTTAGTATTAGGAGAGTATTAGGAAGAGATATCGATGGTGCCTGCGGTCAATTACGTCACAGGCATATTTCTGGTTGCAGTGAACAGGATGCGTCCAGCCGTATTGAGGAGTAGCTATGCCACAGTCTTTTTCCATAACTGATATCGGCCTGCGAAGGGAGATGAATCAGGACTACATATTCGCCAGCGATCTTCCGCTGGGCAATTTGTCGTGCCTGTATCTCGTAGCAGACGGAATGGGCGGTCACCGGGCCGGTGATTATGCGTCCAAGTATACCGTGGAGACAGTCGTCGACCATGTCGCCGGGACCGAAGGCGAGGATCCGGAGGAGCTTTTAGGGGAGGCTTACCGCATCGCCAACACACAGATCCGTCTCAAGGCCGCAAGACACAGAGAATTTTACGGCATGGGTACGACGCTCGTCAGCTGTACGATCTGCGGTGATATGCTCCTTGTCGCCAACGTCGGCGACAGCAGGCTTTACAATTTCCATCGCGGAGAGCTGACGCAGGTCACAGTGGACCACTCCCTGGTGGAGGAAATGGTCAGAGCCGGCACGCTGGACAGAAAGCTCGCAAGGATCCATCCGGAGAGAAACGTGATCACGAGAGCGATCGGCGCGGAAGACCAGGTCAGGGTGGATTTCTTCCGGGTTCCTTTATCGGAATGCGGGATCATCCTTATGTGCTCGGACGGCCTTACGACCATGGTAGAGGATGAAGAGATCTGTGAGATCCTGAGAAGCAGCAGGGATCTGGAAGAAAAGGCAGCTGTTCTGGTCGCGCGCGCCAACAACGAAGGCGGCAGCGACAATATCTCTGTGATACTGATTGACACTTCCCCGGCGGTACACCGGTCGGATACCGAACTGTAACGTTCAGTGCCGGTAAGCGCGGGGTGATTTCCAGGGAAGTGGAGGAATGAAATGATTAAGATCGGCATGTTGATCGCGGACCGCTACGAGATCCTTGAAAAGGTCGGCACAGGCGGTATGGCGGATGTATATAAATCCAAGGACCACACACTGAACCGTTATGTGGCGGTCAAGGTCCTGAAGCAGGAGTTTTCGGAAAACGCGAATTTTGTATCCAAATTCCGGGTGGAGGCGCAGGCTGCGGCAGGCCTGATGCATCCCAATATCGTAAATGTCTATGACGTCGGTGAGGAAAAGGGCATTTACTATATTGTCATGGAACTTGTGGACGGCATCACACTGAAAAATTACATAGGCAAGAAGGGAAAACTGGGCTATAAAGAGGCGGTCACGATCGCTCTGCAGGTCTCCATGGGACTCGAAGCGGCCCACAGAAACCATATTATCCACAGAGATATCAAGCCGCAGAATATCATCATTTCCCGCGAAGGAAAGGTCAAGGTCACGGATTTCGGTATTGCCAAGGCGGCGACCAGCGACACGATCACTTCCAATGTCATGGGATCCGTGCACTATACCTCCCCTGAACAGGCCAGAGGCGGATTCAGCGACGAGAAGAGCGATGTCTATTCGCTCGGCGTGACTTTGTATGAGATGCTCACAGGCGAAGTGCCTTTTGACGGGGAGTCGACCGTAGCGATCGCGATCCGCCACATCCAGGAACCGATGCCGTCGCCCAGAAAGCTCAATCCGGACATCCCTTACAGTGTGGACCAGATCGTCCTCAAGTGCTGTGAGAAGAGCCCTGACAGACGCTATCAGAATATGCAGGAGCTCGCTTCCGATCTCAAGAAGTCGATCAGCGATCCGGACGGCGATTTCGTGAAGCGCTATAATCCCAACGACATGGGCACCACGCGTATGCTGACCGAGGAAGAAAAGCGCCAGATCAAAGAGAGCACTAAGAGTGCAGAGACTGAAAAGCCGGTCAGTCTTCCTGATGAGGAAGATGATGATGTCAAGAGAGTGGTCAAGCCCGTAAGGCACAGCCGCGAAGACGACCTGTTCGACGAAGAAGAGGATTACGACGAAGAGGAGAGAGAAAACTCCATGGACAGGATCGCGCGGATCCTGGCAGTTCTCGCGGTCGTGATCATCGGCGCGATCCTGGCGCTGATCATCGGCGGAAGGACCGGACTTCTTCCTATAGGAGGAGGCGGACAGAATGCGGTGGTCGCAGCCAGCGATGAAATGGTAGTCATGCCCAATGTCATCGGAATAGATGTTGCGGCAGCGCGGTCGGCACTGGTCAAGCAGGGCCTGATCCCTGAACTGACTTATGAAGAATCTGACAAATACACAGTCGGCATCGTAATGGAATCGAGTGTCAAAGAGGGCACGGAAATTCCTGTAGGAACGACAGTTGTGCTGACAGTCTGCGGAAACAGCGGGTCGATCATCCCCGATGTCATAGGCCTTCTCAGAGAGGAGGCAGTGGACATGCTCACTGAGGCCGGATTCAATGTCAATATTATGGAAGTCACCAGTGAGGACGTAGAAGAAGGAATAGTCGTCGGCCAGGATCCTGCGGGAGAGACACAGGCGGAAGAAGGGACCTACGTCACCATCCAGGTAAGCGGAGGCCCTGATCTCTCGGGTAAGACCGAGATGCCCAGTCTCTACGGCATGACGGAACAGGAGGCGCGCAATACCCTCAACGCATTTGGCCTCAAGGCAGGAAACGTAAGGACGATCATCGACGCGGACTCCGAGAACAGAGGACTTGTCATTTCTCAGGATGTGGAGCCCGGCACTCTGATCGATGAGGGCACGGCGGTGAACTTCGATATAGCGGGCCAGCAGACCTACAGCTACTCAGCGGATATTTCCGCGCCGACAAGCGGAGAGGATCCGGACTACAAGCCCGGCACTTCTGTTCATATTACGATCGTAACGGAAGACGGCCAGAAGCTGCTCGATACGACAACTTCCGCATTCCCTTACCGCATGGGATGCACTGGCATCACGTCGGAATACGGAACGCTGACCATGGATTATGAGGTCACGATCACAGAGACGGTCGAAGAAGAGGTGGAAGGAAATCCGGAAGACGGCGATGACGCGGACCTCGGCTCGACAGACGGCGGCGGAGACGGCGGCAGAACGACAGTGATCAGGGAGATCGAGAGAACGGAAGAGAGAACGGTCACCAGGGAACTGACCTTTACGCCCGAGAACTAAAGGAATTATTGAGAACATTTGAGTACCAGGGGAAAGATCATCAAAAGCATAGCGGGGTTCTACGAGGTACACACCGGGGAGAACATATATCGCTGCCGCGCAAGAGGCGTTTTTCGCGCGCTCGGAGTTAAGCCGCTGGTCGGCGACGACGTGGAGATCGACGTCACAGACACGGTCAGCGTTCCCATGGAAGGAAATGTGGTCAAACTCCTTCCCCGCAGAAATGAACTGGTCCGGCCCAATGTTGCCAATGTGGACCAGGCACTCCTGATCTTTGCCATTACCCATCCGGCGCCCAGCTACAATATGCTGGACCGGTTTCTGATCACCATGGATCAGAGAGATCTTCCGGCTATCCTGTGTTTTAACAAGCAGGACCTGGCCACAGCGGAAGAGATCGCGGAACTGCGGGAAACCTATGAATCCTGCGGATGCAGGGTCTTATTCGTAAGCGTCCTTGCACCGGAGACTCTCGGCGAACTGCGGGAGATCCTCAAAGGAAAGACAACGGTACTGACAGGTCCCAGCGGCGTAGGCAAATCGACGCTGATCAATGAGATCTGCCCCGGCGCCCGCATGGAGACCGGAGAGCTGAGCCGGAAGATCAAGCGGGGCCGGAATACCACCAGACATGTGGAGCTGCTTGCGGGCGGGGACGAGACCTATCTGGTCGATACACCCGGATTCACGTCTCTTTACCTGATGGATATGGAGCCGGAGGACCTGCGGCACTATTACTCCGAGTTCAGAGAATTTGAAGGAAAATGCCGTTTCGACGGATGCGTGCACAGGAAAGAACCCGGCTGCGCGGTCCGGGAAGCTGTGGATGCAGGTGCGATCAGCAGGATCCGTTACAGCAATTACAGCGAGCTCTATGAAGAGCTGAAGATGAGAAAGCCCGATTACTCGGCAAAAAGAACGGCGAGAGCCGGCAAATAACCGCAAATAAGGAGATCATTGTTTCATGAAATTAGGCATCGTAGGGCTTCCCAATGTGGGAAAAAGCACATTGTTCAATTCTTTGACCAAAGCAGGCGCAGAGGCGGCCAACTATCCTTTCTGCACGATCGATCCCAACGTGGGCATCGTGGCAGTGCCGGATGACAGGATCAAACGTCTGGGAGAACTGTACCATACCAAAAAGGTGACGCCGGCAGTCATTGAATTCGTAGACATAGCAGGTCTCGTCAAAGGCGCCTCCAAGGGTGAAGGCCTCGGAAACCAGTTTCTGGCCAATATCCGCGAGGTGGACGCGATCGTACACGTGGTCCGCTGCTTTGAGGATGAGAATGTCGTACACGTAGACGGATCCGTGGATCCGGTCCGCGATATTGAGACCATAAACCTTGAACTGATCTTCGCTGATCTGGAAGTGCTCGAGCGCAGGATCTCCAAAGTGGCCCGCACAGCCAAGATGGATAAGGAGGCCGGCCGTGAAATGGCGCTCCTCAAACGTGTCAAGGAGCATCTGGAGGAAGGAAAGCCTGCCTCTTCCATGGAACTTGCGGGTGAAGAGGAAGAGAAGTGGTTTGCGGGCTACAATCTTTTGACAGCGAAGCCTGTGATCTATGCCGCGAATGTCTCGGAGGATGATCTCATGGATGACGGCGCATCCAACGAAGGCGTCGCGAAAGTGCGTGAGTATGCGGCTCAGACCGGATCGGAAGTCTTCGTGATCTGCGCCAAGATCGAGTCGGAGATCGCGGAACTCGATGACGAGGAGAAGGCCATGTTCCTGGAGGACCTGGGCATCTCGGAGTCGGGTCTCGATAAGCTGATCAGCGCAAGTTACCGAACGCTGGGACTTATGAGCTTCCTGACTGCAGGAGAGGATGAATGCAGGGCGTGGACGATCAGGATCGGTACAAAAGCGCCGCAGGCGGCCGGCAAGATCCACAGCGATTTCGAGCGCGGATTCATCAAGGCGGAAGTCGTCAACTATGAAGTGCTTCTGAGGGAGGGATCCCTTGCAGCGGCGAGAGAGAAAGGCCTTGTGGGCATGGAGGGCAAGGAATATGTCGTCAGAGACGGCGACGTCATCCTGTTCCGCTTCAACGTCTGACCGCTGAATACAGTCATTCACAGGACTATGAAAAGAAGGGCGTGGCCCTTCTTTTTTTTGTGCGATAAGCCTTGAGGCGCATCTCGTGCCTGCAGGCGGACAGTATCTTTGCGGTGACGACGGAAAAATGTCGGAAATCTGCGAAAAATGTCGGAAAAATGCGCCTCTGCTGTATATATGGGCCCAAACATCCCAGATTTGGGCAGTCTGATAACGCAAAGGCTATAAATTGTGTTTTGTCAATGATGAATACGAATGGCGGGAGTTAGAAATTTCCTCCTGATTCAGATAAAAATTTAGCAAAATTTTAGAATAGAAAAATCCGCTGACGGGGTAATGTTGTGCTATCATATTACAAGGATATAAAAACGTGAGGAGATCAGGCGAAAATATGGCAGAAATGATGGGTGAGATGGATATAGCGTTCCCGAATCTTGGGATTTACCTTGCGAATGTCCCCAAGACCATCATGATCGGCAGTTTCGGCATTGCACTGTACGGGGTCGTCATCGCGATCGGCATGATCCTGGGGCTTACGCTCTCGTCAAAGATCGCCGGCCGGACAGGCCAGGATCCGGATACCATCTGGGATCTGGCAGCGAGCCTTATTATCTTCTCGATCATCGGCGCCAGGATCTATTATGTGATCTTTATGTGGGATTTTTATAAGGACAATCCCATGCAGATCTTCAATCTGCGGGGCGGCGGACTTGCGATCTACGGCGGGATCATTGCCGGCGTGATCACTCTGTTTGTCTACTGCAGGCGCAAGGGCAAGAGTTTTCCTCTCCTTTTGGACACGGTGATCTATGGGCTCCTGGTGGGGCAGATCCTCGGCCGATGGGGCAACTTTTTTAACCGCGAGGTGTTTGGAGAGTACACGGACAGTCTCTTCGCAATGCGGATCCCCGTCGCGATGGTGAGAGAGCGCGATATATCCGCGTCGATCGCGGCCCATATGACGGAAGGAACCAACTATATTCAGGTCCATCCCACATTTTTGTATGAGGGAATGTGGAACCTGATGCTCCTGATCCTTCTTCTCATCTATTTAAAGCATAAGAAGTTTGACGGAGAGATCGCTCTTCTGTATTTTGCCGGCTATGGCATCGGAAGGGCTCTGATCGAATCGATCCGTACAGACCAGCTCTATATTACAGGGACAACGATTCCGGTCTCCATGATGCTCGGCATCGTGATGGCGGTGGTGTCGATCATAGCCATCCTATGCATACGCACAGCGATCCGGAAGAAAACAGCTTAAAAAAAAAGGGAAACAGCTTTTTTGACATGGGGCTTTGAGGCACCCTCTGTTTTGTGTACGCATTTTTCTTCCGGTACTATTGAAAAACACCCCTCCAATTGGTATGATTGTGAAGAAAAGTGGTGCAAAGTGGAGGGAAGTGCAACATGTTCATGGGAGAATATGGTCATTCTCTGGATCCCAAGGGAAGACTGATCATACCGTCCAAGTTCAGAGAGTCGCTGGGAGAGAGGTTCGTGATCACGCGAAGCCTCGATCAGTGTCTGTGCATTTATGCCATGGAGGACTGGGAGAAGTTCGTATCCCGCCTCAACAGCATTCCCTACAATGTCAAGAAGCAGCGGCAGCTTGTGCGCTTCTTTTTATCCGGTGCCAATGAAGTGGAACCTGATAAGCAGGGCCGTGTTCTTATTCCGGGCAACCTCAGAGAAGCGGCGGGGATCGTGAAAGATGTGATCCTTGTCGGAGTCGGATCCAGGATCGAGGTCTGGAGCAGGGAAGCCTGGGAAGAAAATATGTCTAGTGATGAGATCAACGAAATAGCAGAAGAGATGCTGGGGAACGGATTTGAAATTTGAACACACTTCAGTGCTCCTTGAGGAGGTGCTGGATAATCTGGCGATCAGGCCGGACGGAATATATGTAGACGGAACACTGGGCGGCGGCGGTCACTCCTATCACATTCTGGAGAGACTTACAGCCGGCGGCAGGCTGATTGGCATCGATCAGGATACTGACGCGATCGCGGCGGCGAGCGAACGGCTTTCCGAATTCGGCGGCGCGGTCACCATTGTACACGACAACTATGAACATATCGGCGAGGTGCTGCGCGATCTCGGGATCGGGAAGGTGGACGGCATTCTGCTGGATCTGGGAGTTTCCTCCTATCAGCTGGACAACCCGGAGAGAGGGTTTACCTACAGGACGGACGCACCTCTGGATATGAGAATGGACCGCAGCAGTTCACTGAGCGCGAAAGAGATCGTCAACACGTACCCGGAAGAGGAACTGACGAGGATCCTCAGGGAGTACGGCGAGGAGCGGTGCGCGGCCAGGATCGCGTCCAACATTGTGAAGGCGCGGAGCAAAAAGCCGCTGGAGACGACCGGCGAACTCAGTGCGATCGTCCGTGCTTCGATCCCGGCCAGAATGCGGGAGAAGGGCGGCAACCCCGACAAGAGGACTTTCCAGGCGATCCGCATCGCCTGCAACAGGGAACTGGACGTCCTGCGGGACTCCCTTGATGAGATGATCGATCTTTTGACACCGGGCGGCAGGCTGTGTGTGATCACATTCCACTCGCTGGAAGACCGGATCGTAAAGAACGCGTTTAAGAGAAATGAGAATCCGTGCACATGTCCGCCGGAATTTCCGGTATGTGTGTGCGGCAAAAAGTCCAAGGGCAGAGTGATCACCCGCAAGGCGATCGCGCCGACAGCCCGCGAACTGGAAGTAAACCGGCGCTCGGCGAGCGCCAAACTCAGGGTTTTCGAGAAAGGGTGATCCGTCCCGAAGACCATATCTGAAAAACAGTACGGAAAAACAACAGGGATCTGCGTATCCGGGACCTGAATACCCGGGATCCTTAAGGAGGTAGACACAGGCAATGATCAAGGCGACAAGGAGTTCGAGAAAAAACCGAAACGGCCGCGGCAATGTTATATACAGTGAGTCTTTTTCCGGGGCGAAGCAGCAGTATGTAAACGGGGCCGCCGCGCCGGATGATTTCTGGAAAGAAAGGTCTCAGGAAGAGGTACACAGAAGCACCCAGGATCTGCGCCTTGCGGCCAGAAGAAGCCGGGAGCATGTCGTGCAGATGAACTTCCGCTATACACTGTTTATGGCGTGCCTGGTGGCGGCCATGACATTCAGCCTGATCGGTTATATCAAACTGAAGGCGGACATTTCGGGTACCAACAAGAAGATCTCTTCGCTGGAGTCCCAGCTTACAGAACTGAAATCTTCGAATAACGAAGTTTACAACGAGATCACCGGAAATGTGGATCTCGAAGAGATCCGGAATATTGCGGTCAATGAATTTGGAATGAAGTATGCGGATCAGGACCAGATTGTGGTATACTCTGAGTCTAAAGGCGATTCCGTCCATCAGATCGCCGATCTTGACCACTGAAGCAGGTGGTACACCGCAGATAATCAGGTTTTAGTGAAGTAAGGATATAAAGTGAGCAGACAAAGGGTAGTTAACGGAAAGAATACCCGTGGAGGATTAAAGCGGTTCACTATTAGCATGCAGAATAAGCTGGTGGTACTATTTGCAATAGTACTGCTGGCTTTTGTTGGATTAGGAGTACGGCTTTTCCTCATTAACCGGGATAACGGGCAGACATATTCCATGCAGGTGCTGTCGCAGCAGGCCTATGAGAACCAGACGATCCCCTTTAAGAGGGGCAGGATCCTGGACTGTAAGGGTACAGTGCTCGCGGACAGCCAGCTGGTCTATAACGTCATTGTAGATTCCAAGCAGATCCTCCAGAAGGATGTTTATCTGGAGCCCACGCTCGACGCGCTTGAGAGCCTCGGCGTCAATAGAAACCGCATCAAGGAATACATCACCAATCACGCCTCATCGCAGTATTATATCGCGCTGAAGAATCTCTCCTACCAGGACCGCAAAGCGTACCTGGAAAAAGTGGCGGCAGGGATCGCCAAAGAGAAGGAAGACAAGGTCCCCGCAGCCCAGAGGGTCTATGATAATATCAAGGGGATCTGGTTCGAGAGCGGATACCAGCGCTTTTACCCGCATGGAGACCTGGCATGCGACGTTCTGGGATTCTCAGGCTCGGGAAACGTCGGAACGGGCGGCCTTGAAGAATACTACAATGATACGCTCAACGGCGTCGTCGGAAGAAAGTACGGATATCTCGACGAAGGCCTCAATATGGAACAGACGATGATCGAAGCCAAGGACGGCAATAATCTTGTCCTTACGCTCGACGCCAATATACAGAGCATTGTCCAGAAGTCCCTGAATCAGTTTAACGCTGCATTTCAGAACCAGTACAGGGAAGGACTCGGCGCCAACAACGCAGCCTGTATCGTGATGGACTGCAACAGCGGTGAAGTGCTGGCAATGGCAGGCACGCCGTTTTTTGACCTCAATCATCCCTCGGACCTGGCAGCGCTGTGGGGCATGCCCAAACTCGACCAGAACGACGAGCCACAGGACGGTTACCTGACTTATACAGATCTTCTGACAATGACAGAGGAGGATAAACCCCGTTACCTGAACGCGCTGTGGAGAAATTTCTGCATCAGCGACTATTATGAGCCGGGATCGACAGCCAAGCCGTTCACAGTCGCGATGGGTCTTGACACAGGGACCGTGAGCGACAGTGACGAGTACTACTGCGGCGGATACAAGATGATCGACGGCTTTAAGATCCAGTGCCACACCAGAGAGGGCGACGGATGGCTGACAACGGGAGAAGCAGTTGAGTACTCCTGCAACGTCGCGCTGATGGAAATGGTCGAGAAGATCGGCAAAGAGAATTTCACAAAGTTCCAGAATGTCTACAACTTCGGCCTCAAGACCGGCATAGACCTGGCGGACGAGGCAAGGACCGACCAGTTTGTCTCGGATGCCACGATGACCAACTCCATGCTGGCTACCAACTCGTTCGGGCAGAACTTTGACGCCACCATGATCCAGATGGCTGCCGGGTTTTGTTCACTGATCAACGGCGGAAACTATTATGAGCCTCATGTAGTTAAGAAGATTACCAGCCCTTCGGGTATGACTCTTAAGACGATCGAGCCAAGGGTGCTCAAGAAGACCGTCTCGGAGAGTACGAGCGCGCATATCCGCGACTACACGGTCATGGTCGTTGAGGGACATAACGGAACCGGTATCACAGCGAGGCCTGCCGGCTACCGGATCGGCGGCAAGACCGGAACGGCGGAGACACTACCCCGCGGCAACGACGAATATGTGGTTTCCTTTATCGGATACGCGCCTGCAGAGGATCCTCAGATCGTATGCTATGCGGTCGTTGACCGCGCCAACATCGAGGAGCAGGACAACCCCATGTACGCGACCGCGATCTTCAAAAATGTCATGGAAGAAGTGCTTCCTTACATGGGAATTTATATGACAGAACCGGTTACTGATAAGGAGAGAGAGAGGCTCGATAAAAAGGGACTTGAAGTCACCTACACAGGAGACGAATCTCCGGATAAATGGGACTGGGCGGATGATGACGAGGATATGTATTAACAGCGTCAGAAAGGATTGATCCAAGTTATGCGAAATGGAACTGTTTTTGTTACGATCATAGCGCCTCTTATGACGGCCTTTATTGTGAGCGCGGTCTCGGGCAGATTTCTGATCCCGTTTTTGCGCCGGGTAAAAGCGGGCCAGACAGAGAGGGATGACGGGCCGCAGAGCCACCTCGGAAAGACCGGCACCCCGAATATGGGAGGCCTGATGATCATGCTGGGCCTTGCTGTCGGAAGCCTGATCATGGCGGGAAGGTGCCCGGAGGTGATCCCTGTGCTGATCCTCACTGTGGGATTCGGTCTTGTCGGCTTTATCGACGATTACCTGAAGGTTGTCAAGAAGAAATCGGACGGCCTGAGCGTAAAGCAGAAGATGGCGCTGCAGATCGTGATCGCTCTGCTGTTCGCCCTATATGTGACCAGGATCAACGCGATCCCGCTCGCCATGAAGATCCCGTTCCTGCCCGGAAAGTATCTGGATTTGGGCATTCTCAATATTCCCGCGCTGCTCTTTATTGCAGTTGCAACGGTGAACGGCACGAACTTCACAGACGGCGTGGACGGACTTGCGAGCTGCGTGACTGTGGCTTCCGCATTGTTCTTTACGATCGCGGCTGCTTTCTCCGGATCCGGCGCGGCCGCAGCAGGCGGAGCTATGATCGGCGCACTGCTGGGCTTTTTGCTCTACAACGCATATCCTGCCAAAGTATTCATGGGAGATACAGGATCTCTGGCGCTCGGCGGATTTGTTACAGCGATGGCTTACCTTCTACAGCTGCCGCTTTTCATTCCGATCGTTGGCTTTATCTATTTTATCGAAGTGGTCTCCGTGATCATGCAGGTGGGCTACTTTAAGATGACGCACGGAAAAAGAATATTCAGGATGGCGCCCATCCACCACCATTTTGAACTCGGCGGATGGTCGGAAGTCAGAGTCGTCGCTGTCTTTACTGTGACGACAGCGGTCCTCAGCGCATTTGCGCTGCTGGGTCTCTGGGCCTGATCATCTCATGTACATTGCGATTTTGGGAAAGGTTTAGTTGATACAAATGCCGGATTTTGCTCTTTTGATCAGAAATAAGATAGGAAGGAGAAGAGGACTGATGGACTACAGTCTTCTTTTCATTGTGCTTTTCCTTTTGTCCTTCGGACTGGTCATGCTGTATTCCACCAGTTCCTACGAAGCGGCGCTGGAATACGGGGATTCCGCGTATTTTCTGAAACGCCAGCTCGTCTTTACCTTATTCGGGCTTGTGCTCATGACCGGCGTGTCCTTCATCCCGTATACATTCTGGAAAAGGGTATCCGTGCTTGCGTATCTGGTCTCGGTAGGACTGATCGTTCTTGTCATTCCCTTCGGTATGGAGGTCAATGGCGCGAAGCGCTGGATCCGCATTCCGGGTCTTCCTATGCAGCTGCAGCCGGCCGAAGTTGCAAAGATCGGCGTTATCATCTTCAGCGCGATGATCATTGAGAAACTCGGCAGAAGGTCCCTTGCAACGATCAAGGGCTTTATATTCCCTATGATCCCGGCTGTGATCGTCGCGGTTATGATCTGGCAGATCACGGATAATCTGAGTTCCGCGATCATTGTTGTCGCGATCGTATTCGGAATGCTGTTCGTCGCATGTCCGGATTACGGCAAATTTCTTGGGATTGTAGTTACGGTGCTTGTTGTCGGCGCGTTTATTGTCTGGTATACTGTTAATTCCGCAGACACTAATTCGCTGGACTTTCGAGGAGAGAGAATTCTGGCATGGCTGGATCCCCAGGCGTATGCGGGCGGCAAGGGTTACCAGACGATCCAGGCACTGTATGCCATCGGATCAGGCGGCGTATTCGGCAAGGGATTGGGCCAAAGTATGCAGAAGCTCGGATTTATCCCGGAAGCGCAGAATGATATGATCTTCTCGATCATATGCGAAGAACTGGGCCTGTTCGGCGCGATCAGCATTATGCTGATGTTTGTGCTGCTGATCTGGCGTTTTATGATGATCGCGAACAGCGCGGATGACTTCTACGGAGCAATGCTTGTCGTGGGAGTGATCTCTCATATTGCCGTGCAGGTCATCCTCAATATTGCAGTCGTCACCAATACGATCCCGAATACCGGTGTCACGCTTCCGTTTATCAGTTACGGAGGCTCCTCCGTGTTCTTCCTTTTGAGTGAGATCGGCATCGTTCTGAGTGTGGCGAGAGGAATGCGCAGGGATGAGCTTGCGCTTATGGAATGAATCCTGCCGGGATGATGCCTCCTGAGGGGGGAAGATTGTTGTTGGAGGAGTATGGCGCGGAAACGGAAAACAGATTCTGAAGAATTACTGGATGAGATCGAACTGGAAGAGGAGATCGACATAGATGATGAATCTGAAGACGGTGAAGAGGGGAGCCTTAGGCTGAACCTGATCACTGTTTTGATTCTGCTGATTGCGGCTGCCGTTACGACAGCCTATTTTATGTGCACTGTCAGAACAGTACATGTCTCCGGCAACAAGCTTTACACGAGCAGGGAGATCGCGGATCAGGTGATCAGTGACGACACGCAGCTCCGCCACAATACGATCTTTCTGGCGGCGCTCTACATGACTCCCTTTGCGCCAAAGATCCCGTTTGAGGAAAGCGTCCGCGTGCACATTGAGAGCTATGACACGATCCGGATCGAAGTCAGGGACATGGACCTTGCGGCCTATATCCCCTACGGCGGCCGGAATCTGTATTTTTCGTCGGACGGGATCGTTCTGGAACACAGCCCTCTGATCGTCAAGAGCTCGACATTCGTGACGGGCCTTTCTGTCTCATCCGCGGAGCCGGGCATGAAGATGGAAGCGGAGAACCGGGCGGGTCTTGACCTGATCCTGGAGGCGCTGCAGATCCTTGGCAAGTATGAGATGAAGGCGGACTGCATCGTACTCGGCAAGACCGGAAGCATCACTATGTACCTGAAACATATCAAGGTGCAGCTGGGCCGCAGTGACTTTGAGCTCAAGATCGGGAAGCTTGCCCAGATCATGCCTTACCTGGAGGGCAGGAGCGGGACGATCAATATGACAAATTACAGTGATGCGGACGAAAATATCATCTTGAAATAATTTCGTAAAAAAATTTAAACATCCATTGATTATTTCAGGGTTCAATTGTATTATTATTTACGTGAATATTTTATTTTCTAATAAGGAGGGGCCAACCGTGCTGGAAATCAAGACAAATGATACGGAACCGGCTTGCAAGATAATAGTCGTTGGCGTTGGCGGCGCAGGCAACAACGCTGTTAACCGAATGGTAGATGTAGATGTAACAGGCGTAGAATTCATCGGCGTGAATACAGATGTACAGGCTCTGAATCTTTGCAGAGCTCCCAGACTTCTGCAGATCGGCGAGAAGCTGACTAAGGGCCTTGGAGCAGGCGCAGTTCCGGAGATCGGCCAGAAGGCAGCGGAAGAGAGTGCGGATGAGATCGCACAGGCGATCAAAGGCGCGGATATGGTATTCGTTACCTGCGGCATGGGCGGCGGTACCGGCACCGGCGCGGCTCCGATCGTAGCAAGGATCGCGAAGGAAATGGGCATCCTGACTGTCGGCGTTGTAACAAAGCCTTTCAGCTTTGAAGCTAAGAGCCGCATGCAGAGAGCGCTTGTCGGCATTGAGAACATCAAGGAGAACGTCGATACACTGATCGTGATCCCCAATGACAGACTTCTTGAGATCATGGACCGCAGAACCACACTTCCTGAGGCACTCAAGAAGGCTGATGAAGTTCTTCAGCAGTCCGTACAGGGAATCACAGACCTGATCAACGTTCCGTCTATCATCAATCTGGACTTCGCGGATGTACAGACTGTTATGAGAGACAAGGGCGTCGCACATATCGGTATCGGATACGGCAAGGGCGAGACCAAGGCTACTGACGCCGTCAAGATGGCAGTTGAGTCCCCTCTTCTTGAGACCACAGTCAGCGGCGCGACAGATGTTATCATCAACATCTCCGGCGATATCTCCCTGGCAGACGCATCGGATGCGGCAAGCTATGTACAGGATCAGGCAGGCGATGATGTCAACATCATCTTCGGTGCTATGTATGACGACAGCAACACCGATTCCTGTGATGTCACCGTGATCGCGACCGGCATCGGAAGCAAGGACACAGTTGAGAAGAATTATGTATTCAACAACCAGAATACACGCAAGAACAATTCTCAGATGCCTTCCTTCAACAACAAGGGCTATCAGGGATCTTCCCAGCAGAGAAGCACGCAGAGCTCAAGAAGCGTGAACAATTCCGGCGCTGTCAAGGGCAGTGTCAAACAGGAAAGCCTGGACATTCCTTCCTTCCTCAGAAATCCCAGAAGATGACCGCATTCCTTCGCAGGGATGACTTTGAGATTCATACTTGACAAAAGGACAGCTGCCCGAATATAATAATCGGGCAGCTGATATTTGGGGATATAGCTCAGCTGGGAGAGCGCTGCGTTCGCAACGCAGAGGTCACGGGTTCGAATCCCGCTATCTCCACGAATAAAGCCATAGTGATAAGTGAAGCACTTATCATTATGGCTTTTCTTTTTGCGGTTTCAGGTATGCAGGTACAGCCGTGTTCCGTACCGGGATCGCTGCGGTGCTGAAGACTTTCAAATATATCCTGATGAACGCAGATGTATTGTGAGAAAATAGACCGTGCCGGTCAAATTTGCGTGAATTTACACGCAATTTGTGTGCATTGTGTAAAGTTTTCCACAAATTAATCCACATTATCCACTTTTGACCATTGACCAGAGGAGTCATTTTCTGAAACGGGACAATATGCCTTTTTGAGAATCGTGCCTTTCCGGGTCCTCGGGATCTTCATCCTCGATCTCGTCAAAGATGGACTGCTTCCTGAGATTGATGTAGTTGCTGCCCAGGGCATTGATGACTCCGCGGATCTCTTTGGCGGTGATCGTGCCGGACTGCAGCATCTGCGGGTCCGGATCGTGTCCGTCCATATAGAGAAGAGAGCCCTTGCGGGGCAGCTCTTCGCCTCCCTTCTGGTCGAGAAGGGCGACAGAATCGGATGCGCTGCGGACTTTCAGGCAGACGCGGGCGGGAAAACTTTCCTTGAGGCCGCGCAGACACGCAGGTTCAGAGGATGCCAGGATCAGGTGAATGCCGCAGGGACCGGCCAACTGTGACAGGCGCAGGATATAGGCCATCGCAGCCTGCTTGTTGGAAGTAAAAAGCCTGTGGTATTCCGTGATCATAATGATCTTGTGGCGAAGGTTTCCGCCCCGCTCGTTGTACTGGAAAATATTGCGGCAGCGCGCATTATAGAGCAGTTCGCTCCGTCTCTCGACTTCCCGGCTCATCTCCGAAAGCATAGCCATGGTATTGCGGACAGAGGAGACCACGTGGCAGTAGGGCAGTTCTGCATACTCTTCGAAACCGAGATTACCGGAAGAACAGAGATAGAGCTCCATCTCCTCCGGTGTCTGATGGATCAGGATACTCAGAAGAAGGCCCTCCAGAAATTCGTCCAGTCCGCTGCTGGGGCTTCCGCCGACCAGAAGATGCGGAACGTCCGTAAGTTCATGCATGATGCAGTCGCGGTAGATGTTCATGCCTATGGCCAGAGGAAGACCCTGGGAGGACTCGTATTCGCGGCTTGTAAGAAGATCGCCCAGAAAGACCTGGTCGCGCTGCCAGGGGATGTCGATATAGATCCGGCCCGCGCGGCGGTAGACTTTGAGGTCTCTTCGAAGAAAGACAGCCTTATATGTGGATTCAAGCTTGATGATACGGCTCGCGCTCCGCATATCCGCGGGCTTTATGCCAAAGCGTGTCATCATAGGCCCCTGAATGCTCACATCCAGGGTGCCCTTTATGTCATTCTCAGCCCAGAGGTCGATCAGATCGTCAATATAAGGCATGAGTGCCTGGTCATTCCATCTCGTATGATATTTGAGGATTTCCCTTGTCTTGGGAAGAATAAAAACTGCCATGCTCTGCTCCTTAAGAAAAGCGCGGTACGCAGAAGGCGTACCGACATTTGGATTATATCATGTTTGAGACGGGCATGGTATAATTATAAATGCTGACCTGCAGAGACAGTGCGGGCGGCAGAGGAGAGACAGCTATGATCAGGATGATCGGTCTTGACCTGGATGGCACATTGCTGACAAGGGATAAGAGACTTACAAAGAAGAACAGCGAGGTTTTGGCTCTGGCTGCGCGCAGAGGGATCCACATCGTTCCGGTGACGGGACGGCCTCTCTCGGGTATTCCCGAAGCGGTGGAGGCGCTTCCGTTCATACGCTATGTGATCACCTCCAACGGCGCTGTGATAACGGACAGGGCAAAGAACAGAACGATCAGAGAGCACTGCATGCCCGCCGAGAAGGCGCTGGAGATACTCAAAGCCGCTGAAGAAAACAGCATCATCCGCGAGTTTTTTGCAGAAGGCCATGGATTCCACGACCCGCAGACGCACGAACAATTATGGAAGAAGTTTGAGGGAACGCCGATCCTCGCATATCTGAGAAAGAGCCGGATCCAGGTGAAGGACCTGTATGGGAGCCTGTCTGAAAAGCGGGGCGGGATCGAGAACATTTCTATTATGTGCGCGTCCCCGGCAGAGAGAGGGGAAGTGCTTTCCAGAGTTGCGTGCATCGAAGGGATCCGCATTATTTTCCCTTGGGCCACGGATCTGGAGATCGTCTCAGAGGACGCAGATAAGGGAGAGGCCTTCCTGGACCTGGCAGCAGAACTCGGAATTCCGGCCGGGGAAGTCATGGCTATGGGGGATGGAAACAACGATCTCGGGCTTATGAGAGCCGCGGGTCTGTCCGTCGCAATGGGCAATTCAGATCATGAAGTCATTGCAGCAGCGGACCACATTACGGCGGACAATGAGCATGACGGAGTCGCGGAGGCGATCCTGAAGTTTGTCCTTTAGAAAGGAGAACGGAATATGTACGGAGCAATACTGGGAGATATCATCGGAAGTCCCTATGAGTTTGACCAGAACAATATCAAGACGACGGACTTCGATCTTTTTTCGGATCGATCCGAGTTCACGGATGACAGCATTATGACGCTGGCTGTGGCGGAAGCGCTGATGAACTGCGGGATCGACGCCGACGAGGAGACAATGAAAAAGGCGCTGATCGAAGCGATGAAGAAGTACGGGCGCAGATATCCTTTTGCAGGCTATGGCGTGAATTTCAGCATGTGGCTGGATAAGGACGACCCAAAGCCTTACAACAGCTTCGGAAACGGGAGCGCTATGCGCGTGTCTGCGGCCGCCTGGCTATGTCAGGAGAACCTGCAGCAGATGCTGCAGATCGCGGCGATCACAGCGGTCGTATCCCACAACCATCCCGAGGGGATCAAGGGAGCCCAGGCGACGGCTGCCGTTATCTTCATGGCGATCCACGGCGCCTCCAAGGAACAGATCAAGGATACGATCTCAAAGGCATTTGGATATGACTTGTCCAAAACATGTGATGAGATCCGCCCCACCTATCATCACGTGGAGTCCTGTCAGGAGACTGTGCCGCAGGCGATCTGTGCGTTTCTGGAGGGAGACAGCTTTGAGAACGTGATCCGCCTTGCGGTATCGCTCGGCGGTGACTCTGATACGCTGACCTGTATAGCGGGCAGTATGGCGGAGGCATTTTACGGGGTGCCGGAGCACCTCAAACAGGAAGCGAGAGAGAGGCTGTCGGACGATCTTCTGGCTGTCCTCGAGCGCTTTGACCAAAAGCTGGAGGAAGACCGAATTGCAAGGGAGAAGGATCCCGCGCGGATGCAGGCCTGGAAGAACGCCCTTGCCGCCCCGCAGAAAGAAAAAGCCGTGAAGCTGTCTTTTGCCGGCAGCGAACAGCTGGAAAAGAGTCTCGCGGCGCTTGCGCAGGACAGGACCAGAGAGCACCTTGTACAGTGCCTTGAAGCGCTTCGCAGAGCGATGCACGACGGCGGACATGTCCTGTTTCCGGTACAGCCCTTTAAACTTCAGGGAGGAGCGAAGACACCTGCCAGAGCTCTCAGGATGAAACTCATTTCAACCAGGGACGGACGTACATGGCAGGTCGCTTACACAAGCGAAGAAGCCTATAAGAGCGGCCAGTCGGCGAAGGATCCGGCTATGGGAGCGCCGATCCGCAAAGCGCTGGAGCAATACACGGCGCAGGCGCCGGCAGCGAACAGGGCGCCCGACAAGATCAGCGGGATCGTCCTCAATCCGGAAAAGAACCCGCTGTTTCTGGACCGAAAGGTCATCGAACAGATCCTGAAGGCGGAAGAGGCGGCGAAACGGGCCGCTAAGAGCGGAATTCTGGTCACAAAGGGTGATATCACGAAAATGAAGGCGGATTGTATCGTCAATGCGGCCAACACATCCCTGCTGGGAGGCGGGGGCGTTGACGGAGCGATCCACAGGGCGGCCGGTCCCGGGCTGCTTGCGGAATGCAGGACGCTGAACGGATGCCATACCGGAGAGGCTAAGATCACGCGCGGCTATGATCTGCCGGCCAGGTACGTGATCCATACAGTCGGTCCGATCTACGACGGCGACGAGGAGGATCCGATCCTTCTGGCCTCCTGCTATACCAAGTCTCTGGAACTTGCCAGGCAGAACGGGCTTCACAGCATTATATTCCCCAATATTTCGACAGGCGTTTACGGCTACCCCAAAGAGGAGGCCGCACAGATCGCGATGGACACGGTCGGAAAGTGGCTGGCGGGACATAAGGATTATGTGATGCATGTGGTCATGTGCTGTTTTGACCAGGAGAATTACGCGATTTATGAAAAGATCGTAAAGACGAGAAACGAGAGCCGGTAAGAGAGCAAATCGGAATGCAGATGGCGGCTGTGCGAAGAATATGGGTGAGACGGGGAGAACAGCGCCCCGCAGAAAAAGGAAGAAGCCGGGGAGATAAACTCCCCGGCTTCCTGCATATAATATATTTATCCCCCCTGAAGGAATAAACCGTGCTCAGAATGTCTCGAGCAGCGCCTCGACCTCGGGCCTTGTCGCGAGATCCGGTGAGAACGCGCTGGCGCTTCCGGTTGCAAGTCCCATGCGGAAAGCTTTGTGGAAGTCTTCCGTCTCAAGGTATCCGCTGACAAATCCGGCGACCATGGAGTCTCCGGCCCCGATCGAATTGACGAGGGTTCCCTTAGGCGCGGGGCTCTTAAAGACTTCTCCCTTTTCGGAGATAAACACAGCGCCTTCACCGGCCATGGAGATCAGGACATTCTGCGCGCCTTCCTCCTGGAGCTTCTTGGCATAGGGGATCACCTCGTCCTGAGTGCGCAGCGTCACACCGTAGATCGCACCGAGCTCGTGATTGTTGGGCTTGATCAGCCAGGGATGATAGCGGAGCGACTTTGTGAGAAGGTCTCTCTCTGCGTCGACAATAATGCGGATTCCCCTGCCGTCCAATCTCTTCATGATCCGCTCATAGACGTCCTGGGGAAGCGTGTTGGGGACGCTGCCCGAGATGATCAGGATGTCGCCTGCCACGAGACTGTCGAGTTTCTCATAGAGCTTTTCAATATCTTCCTCCGTGATGCGGGGCCCCTGCCCGTTGATCTCGGTCTCCTCATCGGATTTCATCTTGACATTGATGCGGGAGAAACCTTCCTTCACGCGGATAAAATCGGTCCCGCACCCGAATCCTTTCATCAGATCCTCGATGTCTTCTCCGGTAAAGCCTGCCATAAAGCCGAGCGCAACGCTGTCATGACCCAGGTTTGAGAGCACGATCGAAACATTGATGCCCTTGCCGCCGGGAAGGATGTTCTCATAATAGGTGCGGTTGATGACGCCGGGCTTGAAGTTGTTGACTCTTACAATGTAATCAAGAGAGGGGTTGAACGTAACAGTATAGATCATATCTGATCCTGCCTCCTTCATTTTTCTGCATGGTCCCGGTGAAGTAAACACCGTGAAATGATTAACGGAATATAGAATCAGTGTATCATCCGCAGGCATGCAAGTCAACAATCTGCACATAATAGAGGGAATTAAAGTGCCAAAATAGTAAATATTGCACAAACAAAGAGGGCAGGATGCTTCCGCAGCAACAGGGTGATCCAAATGGACAAAAGAGGCGCGGACAGATATAATACTGTAGAAGCTTACGATAATCTCAGAATGGAGAAAATATGACGATCAAAGATATGGGGATCGGCCAGACCGGCATTATCGCTGAAGTGGGCGGAAAAGGCGCTCTGCGGCAGCATTTTCTTGATATGGGCATGATTCCCGGAACTGTAGTAAAAGTAGTGAAATACGCTCCTATGGGAGATCCGGTCCAGCTTGCTGTGCACGGGTATGATCTGACGCTAAGACTTGATGACGCAGATAAGATCACTGTAATACCTGTGTCCGACGCAGAGGAGGCCGCAAAGGAGAACGAAAAGGGAACTGCAGCAGCAGAACCTGTCAATGAGCGTGTAGATCACCCCGGACTGGGCGAAGGCGGCCGCTATCACGACGCCGCTTCAGCCACAGCGCTCCCGGAGGGAACGCAGATCACCTTTGCCCTGGCAGGAAACCAGAACAGCGGGAAGACCACGCTGTTCAACCAGCTGACAGGTTCCAATCAGCACGTAGGAAACTTCCCCGGCGTGACAGTGGACAGAAAGGACGGAATGATCCGAGGGAAAGAAAACACGCTCGTGACGGACCTTCCCGGCATTTATTCCATGTCCCCCTACAGCAGCGAAGAACTGGTTACAAGAGAGTTTATTCTGAGGGAACATCCCAAGGGGATCATCAATATCGCTGACGCGACCAATATTGAGAGGAACATGTACCTGACAATGCAGCTGATGGAGCTGGATATTCCTATGGTGCTGGCGCTCAATATGATGGACGAGATGCGGGGAAACGGAGGCAGTATCCGGATCAATACCATGGAGGATATGCTTGGCATCCCTGTCGTCCCGATCTCTGCAGCGTCCAACGAAGGCATTGATGAACTGATCAGCCATGCCATGCATGTGGCCTATTACCAGGAGAGACCGCGGAGACAGGATTTCTGTGAACCGGACGATCACGGCGGCGCTGTGCACCGCTGTATTCACTCCATCATGCACCTGATCGAGGACCACTGTAAAGCGGCGGATATTCCGATCCGGTTCGCGGCCAACAAGGTGATAGAGGGAGATCAGCGTGTCATTGAGGCGCTTAAGCTCGATAAGAATGAGCGGGAGACCTGCGAGCATCTGATCAGACAGATGGAGAAGGAAAGGGGACTCGACAGGGCGGCTGCGATCGCGGATATGCGCTATTCGTTTATCAGCAGCGTGTGCAAGGCGTCGGTCGTAAAGCCGGGGGAGAGCATAGAAAGGAAGAGAAGCCTTAAGATCGACAAGATCCTGACCGGGCGCTATACGGCGATCCCGTGTTTCATCGGGATCATGGCGGCAGTGTTCTTCCTCACCTTCAACGTGATCGGAGACGCGCTGCAGCAGCTTTTGGAGGCCGGGATCGACTTGCTTGCGGTAAAGACGGACGCGGCCCTGACAGCGCTTCACGTCAATGCAGTGCTTCACTCGCTGATCATTGACGGCATTTTCAACGGCGTGGGAAGCGTGCTCAGCTTCCTGCCCCTGATCGTCGTGCTCTTTTTCTTCCTGTCGCTTCTCGAGGACAGCGGGTATATGGCCAGGATCGCTTTTGTCATGGACAAACCTCTCCGAAGGATCGGACTGTCCGGGCGCAGCATAGTTCCTATGCTGGTGGGTTTTGGCTGTACGGTACCCGGCGTCATGGCGACCAGAACGCTCCCCTCAGAGAGAGACAGAAAGATGACCATCCTGCTTACGCCTTACATGAGCTGCAACGCCAAGATGCCGATCTACGGGCTCTTTGCAGCAGCCTTCTTCGGAGGCGCCAAGTGGATTATCTATACCTTGATGTATATTACGGGCATCTTTTTTGGCATCCTCATGGCGTGGGTATTCCGCAAGTTTTTCTTCCGGGGAGAAGCGGTCCCGTTTGTTATGGAACTGCCCAACTACCGCATGCCCAGACCCGGCAACGTGGCGCGGCTCTTGTGGGAGAAGGCGCGCGATTTCATTGAAAGAGCGTTTACCGTTATTTTCATTGCTACGCTGGTGATCTGGTTCCTGCAGACCTTCACGCTGCGTCTGAATATGGCAGTGGATTCCCAGGACAGTATCCTTGCGGCAGTGGCCGGCCTCGTATCACCGATCCTGAGACCTCTGGGGTTCGGAGACTGGCGCTTCTGCGTCGCGCTCATCGCCGGATTTATGGCAAAGGAGAGCGTAGTCTCTACTCTCACTGTGCTGTTCGGATCTATAGCGGGCCTTCAGGCGGCGCTTTCACCGGCTGCAGCATTTGGGCTTCTGATCTTCTGCCTCCTTTATACGCCTTGTGTCGCAGCGGTCTCCTCATTTAAGAGAGAGCTGGGCTCCAAATGGGCGTTTGGTATTGTGGTAGAACAGTGCGCTGTGGCATGGATCGCAGCATTTCTGGTCAGATTGATCTGTCTCGCTGCAGGATTGGCTTGATATTCATGACTCACTATTAATGGAAAGACTACCCCGGTAATGAGTATTGTCATATGACAGAAAAGACCAGGCATTGCGCCTGGTCTTTTCTTATTTACAGTATCACGAGCGGCTTGCGAAACGCCACGACCGGCTTTCCATGATCAGGACCGCGCCTTCGGGCTGCCATGAGGTCATAGAGAAACTCGGCGCGCAGATCTTCGCTGAGGACCGCGAAGAGATCAGCGGGCAGCAGATCCTCTGCCCGGGAGAGTTTGTCCAGAAACGGGACGGCGCTGCAGGCCGATAACTGTGTAAGGAGCGGGGCGGCAGAGCGGCGAAAGCCGATGGGACGGATCCAGCCGCACAGCCCGGCGGCTTTGTCCAGCGTCTCCATGGTATCCTGCCGCATGCCAAGGAGTATGTGAAGCAGCGCGCGGGACACTCTTGTATAGGTATAATTGCGCGTCTTCACTGCTTCGCAGAACGCGGTGAAGCTGCTGTAGGACGGCAGTTCATGAAGGATCCTGCCGGCGAGGTCCGTGGAGACGTCCAGGCAGACTGACAGATCCTCTGCGTCCCGTACACCATACAGAGCGTGCAGAAGATGATCGGAAAAGTCATCTCTGCAAAGACAAGGATCCGAATCCCTGCGGTTCTCCAGCATCTGCGCGCGGAGAGAGGACGCGGATACGGCGTCCGTCCGGGGGATCGCGTGGGGACGGATCCGGCTGCCTGTGCGGTCGAGTGCCCGCAGGTATTCTGTTCCGAGCAGATCGTTGGGGGATGCCGGAAGATCCGTGGACGTCATGGCCTCAGCGCGCGCCTGCGGGAAGGTCAGTCCCTTTCGGAGACCATTCTGCAGAGCTTCCCGGAAAGCTTTCGTATCCTCGTTCAGCTCCCTGGCGGCATCCTGAAGCAGGGAGAGATCGCCGCTCTCGGATCCGAACGCAAGATCCGTTACAACGCCGAGACTCTCCAGAAGCGCTATGCCTCCTCTGGCAAAATAGTCGGCGCCGGAAGCGGATACATAAAGCGGCAGTTCAAGGACCAGGTCCGCGCCGCTCTGCAGCAAGGCGGAAGCTCTTTGTTCTTTGGATATAATGGCGGGGGCGCCGCGCTGCACATAGTCGCCGCTCATGGCGATCACAATATAATCGGCGCCTGTTACCTTTCGCGCTTCTTGAAGAAGGTACTTGTGCCCTTCGTGCAGAGGGTTGCATTCTGCGATAATGCCAGTCACTTTCATAGACGATTTCTTCCTTCCTGACAGCCGGATCGTATAGCGCCATTATTTCATATCAGAGACAAATATTCCAATATGATTACAGAACTTTTGTGATAAAAAGAGGGCAATCCTTGTTACGTTCCGAATAAAGTGTATAATAGAAATAGCAGTGTAAAGGCTGTTTTTTGAAAGCCTTATTTGAAGTATTACAAGGAAACGGAGAGAGAAAACATGAATATCTTAGTAATCAATTGCGGCAGCTCCTCACTGAAGTTCCAGGTCATCAATGCTGAGTCGGAGAAACTACTTGCCAAGGGCCTTTGCGAGAGAATCGGCATGGACGGTTCCTGCATCACATACGAGAATAAGGCTGATGACACCGGCAAAGAAGTCAATGAGATTCCCATGCCCGATCACAACAAGGCAGTCAGCCTGGTGCTTGACGCGCTGACCAATGACAAGACCGGCGTTCTCAAATCCCTGAGCGAGATCAGCGCAGTCGGTCACAGAATCGTCCACGGCGGCGAGAAGTTCACATCTTCCGTAGTCATCACGGATGAAGTCGTAGAGGCGATCAAGGAAGTTTCCGACCTGGCTCCGCTTCACAATCCCGCAAACCTGATCGGTATCGACGCGTGCAAGGCTCTGATGCCCGGCACACCTATGGTGGCAGTTTTTGATACCGCTTTCCATCAGACAATGCCCGAGAAGGCATATATGTATGCGCTTCCTCTGAATTACTACAGAGATTATAAGATCAGAAGATACGGCTTCCACGGAACCAGCCACTCCTTCGTATCCAAGGAAGCTGCGAAAGTTGCAGGCAAGGCATATGATGACTGCAAGACGATCGTCTGCCACCTTGGCAACGGCGCCAGCATGTCCGCAGTCCTGAACGGCAAGTGCGTGGACACATCCATGGGCCTTACTCCGCTTGAGGGTCTGATCATGGGCACCAGAAGCGGCGACCTCGATCCCGCGATCGTTGACTTCATCGCAGGCAAAGAGAACCTGACCGCTGCACAGGTAGTCAACATCCTCAACAAGAAGTCCGGCGTCTTCGCTCTGTCCGACGGCCTCTCCTCCGACTTCCGCGATCTGGAAGAGGGATATCTTGGCGGCAACAAGTACGCTAAGCTGGCCGTAGACGCATTCTGCTACAGAGTTGCCAAGTACATCGGCTCCTACACAGCAGCCATGAACGGCGTAGACGTGATCGCTTTCACAGCCGGCATCGGCGAGAACAGCGCGTTCGTACGCGAGAAAGTTATGGCATACCTTGGATACCTCGGCATCACATGTGACGTTGAAGAGAACAAGAAGAGAGCGGACATCCACAAGATCTCCACAGACGACAGCAAAGTCCTTGTATATTCCATCGCTACAAATGAGGAACTTGCCATCGCGCGTGAGACTTATGCACTGACCAAATGATCTTTTGATCCGGCTGCAAACTGAGGAAATAGTTTGAACGGTAAGGAGGTGTAACGATGTCTATCTGCCCTAAGAATAAATCTTCCAGAAGTCATAGAGATAAGAGAAGAGCAAACTGGAAAATGACTGCTCCTACTCTCGTGAAGTGCAGCAAATGTGGTGCTCTTACCATGCCCCACAGAGTGTGCAGAAATTGCGGCTCCTATAACAAGAAGACCGTGATTGAAGTCGAGGACTAATGGAATTTATCTTCAACTGGATATGAATCCGAACATAAGCGGGTGCCTTTGAGGTGCCCGCTTATTTTTGCTGCCGGGGCTTTGCGGACCCGACGGCTGAGGCGCGTCAGAAAGCAATAAAGAATGGCCAAAAACTTGCTGTACTTGCATTATGTCATGCCTTTTAGTATATTATTTTGGTAATGATGGTTGTCGGAAACGACTTGAAAAGCGTATGGAATGGGTAGGATTATGAGCGAATTCGTACATGTTGCAGTAGATGCGATGGGCGGTGATCATGCGCCTGCTGAAATTGTTAAGGGAACAATGGATGCATTAAACAAATGCCCCAATCTGAAAGTGACATTGACAGGTCCCGAGGATCTGGTGAAGGCAGAGTTATCGAAGCATCAGTATCCGCAAGACAGGGTACAGATCCTTAACTGCACGGAAGTGATCGCAATGGCGGAACCGCCGGTTGAAGCGATCCGTACTAAGAAGGATTCCTCGATCGTCAAGGGTCTCCGCCTTGTAAAGGACGGCGAATGCGACGCATTTGTCACAGCCGGAAGCACAGGCGCGGCGCTTGCGGGAGGACAGCTTCTTGTCGGCAGGATCAAGGGGATCGAGAGACCTCCGCTTGCTCCCATCCTTCCGAGCGCGAAGGGGCCGGTGCTCCTGATCGACTGCGGAGCCAATATGGATCCCAGACCTACCATGCTTGTTCAGTTTGCGCAGATGGGATCCATCTATATGCGCAATATGACCGGTATCGAGAATCCGCGTGTCGGACTGATCAACGTGGGCACAGAGGAAGAGAAAGGCAATGACCTCGCCAAGCAGGCACACCAGCTGCTCAAGGAGTGTCCGGGCATCAACTTTGTCGGAAACGTCGAGGCCAGAGAACTTCCCGAAGGCGTTGTGGATGTCGCGGTCACAGATGCGTTTACCGGCAATGCTGTTCTGAAAATGTATGAGGGTGTTGCCAAGGTGATCCTCCACGAACTGAAGGGGGCGCTCATGTCGTCCCTGATCAGCAAGATCGGAGCCCTCATGATCAAGCCCGCATTAAAGGGCATGATCAAGACATTTGATGCATCCGAGTACGGCGGAGCGCCCATGCTCGGGCTCAAGGGCCTTGTTGTGAAGACGCACGGCAATTCCAAGGCCGTGGATATCAGCAAAGCGCTTGAACAGTGCATCACATTCAAGGAAAAGAAGATCAACGACCTTTTCCGAAGTGAAATGAAACTGGATGAGCTTGCGGCCCGCAAGAGAGCATCCGGCAGCAAAACGACTGAATCATAAGGAGACGTATTATGGACGAAGATTTCAAGAAACTGTGTGCTATTATCGCGGATGTGCTCGGCATTGATCCCGACGAGATCACAATGGACACCACATTTGATGAAGACCTCGGCGCAGATTCCCTGGATATCGCTTCCATTATTATGGGAATCGAAGATGAGTACGACGTAAAGGTCGATACAGAAGTGGCTTCGAAGGTGACGACGGTCGGAGAAGCGCTCGCTTTGATCAAGGGAGCATCTGAGGGATGAGAAATACTTCACTGGAAGTTCTGGAAGGACGTATCGGTTATCATTTCAAAGATATTTATCTGCTTGAATGTGCTCTGACCCATACGTCCTTTGCCAATGAGCAGAAAATTCATCGATATAAAGATTATGAAAGGCTGGAGTTTCTTGGGGATGCGGTTCTTGAGATGGTCTCCAGCGCTTTTCTGTATAATGAATACCCCGACAAGAGAGAAGGAGAGCTGACCAAGATCAGGGCCAGCCTTGTTTGCGAGCCGTCTCTCGCGGACTGCGCGAGACATCTGGGCCTGCCGGGGCTGCTGCGCCTTGGCAGGGGCGAAGAGGCCAGCGGGGGCAGAGAGAAAGAATCCATTCTCTGCGACGTCGTAGAGGCCGTGATCGGCGCCATGTACCTGGACAGCGGTAATATCGAACCGCCGCGCCGGTTTATCATGAAATACATCCTTTCAGACAGAAACAGAACATTCTTTTATGATTCCAAATCCATGCTTCAGGAATGGGCACAGGGATTTGGCGGGACGCTGCGCTATGAACTCCTCGGAGAGAGCGGTCCCGAGCACTGCAAGACCTATAAGACCGGAGTCTTTCTCGGCGACAAGCTCCTTGGAACAGGAGAGGGCCGCTCCAAAAAAGCGGCGGAGCAGCAGGCTGCTTATGCCGGGATGATCAGAGTCCGGGAAGGCAAGGCCTGATGATGCGGGATCATGTATTTGGGATCATGAAAACAGGATACGGTACAAATGTATTTAAAATGTATTGAGATACAGGGCTTTAAATCCTTTGCCAACAAACTCAAATTTGAGTTTCACAACGGAATAACGGGCATCGTGGGACCCAACGGAAGCGGCAAGAGCAATGTGGCAGACGCCGTCCGCTGGGTACTTGGCGAGCAGCGCGTCAAGCAGCTTCGGGGATCCTCGATGCAGGACGTCATCTTCTCCGGGACGGAGACCAGAAAGCCTATGGGGTATGCCTATGTGGCGATCACACTGGACAATTCCGACCACAAACTTCCCACGGACTATAAGGAAGTGACTGTCGCGAGAAGGATCTACAGGAGCGGCGAGACGGAATATCTGATGAACGGCGCGCCCTGCCGCCTGCGCGAGATCAACGAGCTCTTTTATGACACGGGAATCGGCAAAGAGGGCTATTCGATCATCGGACAGGGACAAATCGACAAGATCCTCAGCGACAAACCGGAAGACCGCAGGGAACTCTTCGACGAAGCAGTCGGCATCGTCAAATTTAAGAGGCGCAAGGACACGACCCTGAAAAAGCTTGCCAGCGAAAAGGAAAATCTGGTCAGGATCAATGATATTCTGATGGAACTGGAAAAACAGGTTCCCACACTGGAGAAGCAGGCGGAGAAAGCCAAGGTGTTCTTCAAAGAGCGGGACGCCCTCAAGAAGAGGGATGTCAATCTCTTCTTATTAGAGAATGAGCGCAATCTCTCCGAACTTGGCCGGGTCAAAGAGAATGAGGAGACGATCCTTCATGACCTTGCGGACGCAAGATCGGCCTATGAAAAGACCGGACAGGACTACGAGGCCGGCAGGCAGCAGCTGTCGGTGCTGGAAGAGGAGATCGAAGCGGCCCGCAACAGGATCACTGACGCGAGCGTTGTGCGCGAGAAGATCGAGGGCGATATCAAGGTCTTCGAGGAACAGATCAGAGCCGCGTCCGGCAACGCGGAGCACTTCAGGAGCAGAAAAGAGTCGGTCAGCGCCGATATTGAAAGAGCGCGCAGGGAAGAGGAAGAGATCCTTGTCAGAAAGAGCGGGATCGACGAGAAGGTGGAAAATCTCCGCAGGGAGCAGACAAAGTCCCGCGAGAGCGCGTCTTCCTGCGCGGATCAGATCATCCGCTACGCCAGACAGGTGGACCTTGGCAAAAACGAGATCCTTCGGATCCTGAGCGAGCGCGCGACCATCAAGTCCAACATTGCCAGCCTGACAGCCCGCCAGGAGGAGAACGAGCGCAGAGGACAGGAGCTGAGCGCAGGTATCGAACAGGCACAGAGCAGCCAGAGCGAGCAGACCCAGATCATCACCGACCTGAGGAAGCAGTTTGAAGAAGTCGGCGCATCGATCCGCTCATTGCAGTCAAGGCAGAAAGAGATCGAAGAGACCATCCAGGGCATGAAGAAGCGGCTGGGCGACGAGGATGAGAAGCTCCGCGCCTCTCAGCTTCGCTACCATCAGGAGAAATCCCGACTGGACGCACTGGTCAACCTGGCTGAGCGGTATGAGGGATTCGGCGGCAGCGTCAGAAAGGTCATGCAGAACCGCTCTGCAGAGAGCGGCGTGATCGGCGTCGTGGCGGATCTTCTAAAAACAGACAAAAAGTATGAGACGGCTATCGAGGTAGCTCTCGGCGGCAATATTCAGAATATAGTGACAGAGGACACGGAGACGGCAAAGCGCATGATCGAAATGCTCAAGCGCGAGAAAGCGGGAAGAGCGACGTTTCTGCCTTTGCGCGGCCTCGGCAGGCCGCAGGAGTTCAAGAACACCAGGGTCCTGGAAGAGCCGGGCGTCATCGGCCTCGCGGACAGCCTTGTGCGCTGTGATGACAAATACCGCCCTGTGGCGGCTTCTCTCCTGGGAAGGATCGTCATCGTGGACCGCTTTGACAACGCGGCCGCAGTCAGCAAAAAGTACGGGCACTCCATCCGCATGGTGACTCTGGACGGTGAGCTTTTCGTTCCAGGCGGCGCGATCAGCGGCGGCGCCTACAAAAATAACAGCAATCTCCTGGGAAGACGCCGTGAAATGGCGGAACTGCAGGAGAAAATGAAAGAATACGAGGCTGAGACGGCAGCCCATGAAAAGGCGATCGAGGATATTAAATCCGAGAGAACGGATCTGCGCGCCGAACTTGAGAAGAACCGCATCGAGCAGCAGGAAGCCTTCCTGAGGCAGAATACGGTGCGCATGAACATTGCCCGCCAGCAGGAGAAGAAAAAAGAGGCGGCAGGCAGCGCGGAAGAACTGGCCAAAGAACAGAAGCGCATAGAGGAACAGAAGCAGGAGCTGGAGACATCCATAAAGGATGCGGAAGAGAGACTGGCATCCTCCGCGGAACGAGAGGAAAAGATGAATGCGGCTGTCGGTGAACTGGAGGAGAAGCTGAAAAAGCTCCGCGAGGAGGAAGGCGTCCAGACCCAGATCCTGGCCAAGTGGGACACAGAGATCGAAATGATCCTGCAGCAGCAGTCTTTTGAACAAAAAGACCTTGACCGCGTTCGGGAAGAACTGGAGAGACGCGGCAAAGAACTCGAGGAGATCGCAGAGGCGATCGAGCAGGGAGACCGCGTGATGCAGAGCGGAAGCGACAGGATCCGTGAACTCAAAGAGGAACTGGCCGGCTCCGAGGATATACAGGACGACGGGAGACGGACGCTCCGCGAAAAGAGCGGCGAGAGAGAACGGCTCAGCAGGACTCTGCAGGAGCAGATCACGCAGAAGGAATCGATCTCCGAACAGATCCATGCCCTCGACAAAGAGAGCGAACGCCTGCGCACCCGCAGAGAGCGCCTGCAGGAAGATGTGGACGCCCGCGTCAGGTATATGTGGGAGGAATACGAGATCACTCTCAGCGATGCCAGAGAGCTCAGGGACGAGAGTCTTGAGGACATCGCCTCCCTGAAAAAGGAGATCACGGAGATCAAGGCCCGGATCAAGGCGCTGGGAAGCGTGAATGTGGACGCCATCGAGCAGTACAGAGAGCTGATGGAGCGCTATACATTCTTAAAGGGACAGCACGACGACCTCACAGAGGCGGCCGCAAGCCTGGAAAAGATCATCGAGGAGCTGGAGAAGTCCATGCGGAAGCAGTTCCAGGAGCAGTTCAGCAGGATCCAGGCGGAGTTCGACAGCGTTTTCAAGCTCATGTTCGGCGGCGGAAAAGGCCGGCTGGAACTGATGGAGGACCGCGACATTCTGGAGGCGGGCGTGCGCGTGATCGCGCAGCCGCCGGGAAAGAAACTGCAGAATATGAACGCCCTGTCGGGCGGCGAAAAGGCCCTCACGGCCATCGCCCTGCTGTTCGCGATCCAGAACCTCAAACCCTCGCCGTTCTGCCTGCTTGACGAGATCGAGGCGGCGCTGGACGAGAGCAATGTCGTCCGCTTCGCAGAGTATCTGCACAAGCTCACGGAGCACACGCAGTTCATCGTGATCACGCACAGACGAGGGACCATGCAGGAGGCTGACCGCCTGTATGGCATTACCATGCAGGAGAAGGGCGTCTCGGCCCTGGTCAGCGTGGACCTGATCGACGAAGAGGAGCTGGTTTCCTGACCGGCATACTGATTAGATTTGGAGGAATGAGATCTATGGCAGGGAATGAGAATACAGGCTTTTTTGCCAGATTGAAAAAGGGACTTAGCAAGACCAAGGCCAATATTGCCGACAATATGGACCAGATCTTCAATACCTACGGGTACGAGAAGGTCAGCGAGGACTTTCTCGAGGAGCTGGAAGAGACCATGATCATGGGCGATATCGGCGTGCAGACCACGGAAGAGCTCCTTGACGACCTGAGACAGAAGGTCAAAGACGAGAGGATCAAGTATTGTCCCGACTGCCGCCAGGAGCTGCTTCTGGGGATCCGCAATAAGATGAAGCAGGGCAAGGACGCCTACGACTTCGAGAAGGGTCCCGCGGTTATCCTGGTCATCGGTGTCAACGGCGTCGGAAAGACCACGTCCATCGGCAAACTTGCCGCCAATTACCGTGGTCAGGGCAAAAGAGTGCTGATCGCGAGCGCTGATACATTCCGCGCGGCTGCCAATGAGCAGCTGACAGAGTGGGCCAGGAGAGCCGGCGTCGATATTATCGGCGCGGCGGAAGGATCTGACCCCGCAGCGGTCGTCTATGACGCGGTGCAGGCTGCCAAGGCCAGAAGGACCGACATCCTTCTGATCGATACGGCGGGACGCCTTCATAATAAAAAGAACCTGATGGCGGAGCTCTCCAAGATCGACCGCATTATCACCAGGGAGTTCCCGGGCTGTATCCGCGAGAACTGGGTCGTTCTGGACGGAACGACCGGACAGAACGCGATCTTCCAGGCAAGGGAATTCGCGAGCGTGACCAACCTGACCGGCATCATCCTTACCAAGATGGACGGAACTGCCAAGGGCGGGATCGCGATCGCCGTACAGGCGGAGCTCGGTATCCCGGTCAAGTTCATCGGCGTCGGTGAAAAGATCGAGGATCTGCAGAAATTCAATCCCGATCAGTTCGTGGACGCGATCTTCTATTGACAGGTACAGAGCGGCATTAAGATTTAAGAAAGAAGTGAGACGGCGCCGCGCGGACATGGGCGGCCCGTATGGTGAAAAGAAACATGGGACAGAATGAAGAACTGACACTTGCAAAGTTTGAAGAGGCGTGCGAAACAGTAAGCAGGGTCACCCTGGATACATCGCTGATCTTCTCCGATTATTTCAGTGAAAAGACCGGCGGGAAAGTCTACCTCAAACCCGAGAACAGGCAGAGAACCGGCGCCTACAAGGTGAGAGGCGCTTACTATAAGATCAGCACACTCAGTGAAGAGGAGAGAAGCCGCGGGCTGATCACCGCATCCGCGGGCAACCACGCGCAGGGCGTCGCGTATGCGGCCAGACAGTTTGGCGCCAAGGCAGTTATCGTCATGCCTACGACCACTCCGCTGATCAAAGTGAACCGCACGAAAGCGCTCGGCGCGGAAGTCGTCCTCTTCGGCGACGTGTACGACGAGGCGTGCGCATACGCCTTACAGCTTGCCGAGGAGAACGGATACACCTTTATCCATCCGTTTGACGATCCGGATGTGGCCGCCGGACAGGGAACGATCGCCATGGAGATCGTCAAGGACCTGCCTCTTGTGGACATTATTCTGGTCCCTGTGGGCGGCGGCGGACTTGCCACAGGCGTATCCACGCTTGCCAAGATGCTCAAGCCCAATATCAAAGTGATCGGCGTGGAACCCGAAGGCGCGGCGTGCCTTAAGGCCTCTTTTGAAGCGGGACATGTTGTGACGGTGCCTGCGATCAACACGATCGCGGATGGCACAGCGGTCAAGACGCCCGGTGAAAAGATCTTCCCCTATCTGCAGAAAAATCTCGATGATGTGATCACGGTGTCAGACGCTGAGCTTGTCGTCTCCTTCCTGGATATGGTGGAGAACCACAAGATGATCGTGGAAAACTCCGGCCTTCTCAGCGTAGCGGCGCTCAAGCATATTGACTGCAAGGGCAAAAAAGTCGTCTCCGTCCTCAGCGGCGGCAATATGGACGTCATTACCATGTCGAGCGTGGTGCAGCAGGGCCTGATCATGAGAGACAGGATCTTTACGATCTCCGTCCTTCTGCCGGACAAACCCGGCGAACTGCACAGGGTCTCCGGCATTATCGCGGAAGTCAGCGGCAACGTGATCAAACTCGAGCACAACCAGTTCGTCTCCATCAACCGCAATGCGGCAGTGGAATTGAAGATCACGCTGGAAGCTTTTGGCACCGAACACAAACAGCAGATCATCAAGGCACTTGCTGATCACGGATATACAGTCAGACAGGTCAATGTCAATATCTGATGCCCGGCCCCGGGCCGGCGTAGTACAATCCCCGGGAAACAGAGGAAATGGGCGGAACGGATTCTGAAAAACCTAATCCCAACAAAAAGTCGGCTTTTTACTTTGCCAATATCATCTTTCTGTGTATGATCACCGCGCTGTCTCTGGCAGCAGCTGTGATCCTGTTCGTGCGCCTTGAGAGGCTCCGGAGCGAGAAGGGAGTCGAGGGAAAAGTCTATACGGACGCGCAGATCGAAAAGGTCAGGTACGCGGCGGCTGAGACGGAGAGAAACCGGATCCTTCTGGACATCCAGTCTTCCTTTGAGTCGGGATACAGCACGATCTCCATGCTGAGGGACCTGTTCCCCGGCGATCTGGTGGTCATGTGGGAAGGCCGGTATTACTTCTATCCGGTCAACAGAAATCTCGTGAAGAATGAGTTCGACGAGTCGGATTTTTCACTCGGCGAAAACGGCTTCATGGAGTACAAAGGCGAGAATGAAAACGTATCGGTGAGCCGCGGTATTGATGTCTCGTCCCTTAACGGGGAGATCGACTGGGAGATGGTCTCGGAGGACCGGATCGCATTTGCCATGATGCGTGCGGCTTACAGGGACACGGACGGGAACCTTGTCCAGGATGAGAGATTCCAGGAGAACATGAGCGGCGCCAAATCGGCGGGACTCCACACCGGATGCTATGTCGATCTGGATGCGGACAGCGAGGAGTCGGCGGAGGAGATCGCGGATTTTGTGCTCAGTCACCTCCCTCTCAGCCAGCAGGAAATGGGAGCGCCGGTAGCGGTGCGCGTGCAGATCCCCGACCACACGAGCTCTCTGGGGGGACAGACCAGAGAGGAGTGGACCAGAAGCGTCAGGGCTTTCTGTGCCAAAATACAGAAAGCCGGATACGAACCGGTCATTTACGCCAATACAGCTGCTTTCTACATGCTTCTCAATATGGATGAACTGGAGAAGTACGGCAAGTGGATCGCGGATTACGGCGACTATCTCTATTTCCCTTACCAGTTCGACTGCTGGCAGTACAGCCTCAAGGGCACGGTGACAGGGATCGAGGGAGATGTGAGCCTGGATCTGCGGGTGAAAACAGACGCAGAAGAGTAAAGAAAAAAAGCTTGACACCCGGCACCGCTGCATGTATTATAATGCAGGTGATGGAAAAAATCGTTGAACAGGGCCTTTTATATGACTTCTACGGATCTCTCCTCACAAAGCATCAGCAGGAGATCTATGAAAAGGTCGTCTATGAAAATTTATCATTGAATGAAGTCGCCGAGACAGAGGGTGTGAGCAAGCAGGCGGTACATGATCTGGTGAGACGCTGTACGATCATTATGCGCGGCTATGAGGAGAAACTCGGCATGATCCGCCGCTTCGGCAGGATCCGCGAGTCCGCTGACAGGCTCAGGGAGCTCGCGGCCTCGGGAGAGATCTCCGGCGAGCATTCCGCGCGCCTTAGTGAGATCGCGGAAGAGATCTGCACGGATCTCGAGTCCTGAACCTGATCCTGTTTTGTGGATTTTAATCTTTATCTTCATTAAGAAACGGCAGTTTGTTATGCCGGATGCGTGCGCGAGAGCGCACAGGATAAGAGGATCATCTTTATGGCATTTGACAGCTTAACAGATAAGCTCAACAGTATATTCAGCAAACTCAGCGGCAAAGGCAGGCTTACAGAGAGCGATGTCAAGTCTGCGATGCGTGAAGTCAAGATGGCGCTTCTTGAGGCGGACGTCAACTTCAAGGTCGTCAAACAGTTTGTAAACGCCGTTCAGGAGAGAGCGGTCGGTGAAGAGGTCATGAACGGCCTCAATCCCGCACAGATGGTCATCAAGATCGTCAACGAAGAGATGACGAGCCTGATGGGAAGCGAGACGACCGAGCTTGCGCTGCAGCCCGGCAAGCAGATGACTGTCGTCATGATGGTCGGTCTGCAGGGTGCAGGTAAGACGACGACGGCGGCCAAGATCGCCGGCAAGTTCAAGCAGAAAGGCAAGAAGCCGCTGCTTGTCGCACTGGATATCTACCGCCCCGCGGCGATCAAACAGCTGCAGGTCAACGGTGAGAAGCAGGGCGTGGAAGTCTTCACAATGGGAGACAGGCACGATCCGGCGGATATCGCGAAGGCAGCTATCGAACACGCGGCTAAGAATAAAGAAAACCTTGTTATTCTTGATACCGCCGGCCGTCTGCAGATCGATGAAGCGATGATGCAGGAGCTGGAGAACATCAAGGATGCGGTCACAGTCCACCAGACGCTGCTGGTCGTCGACGCGATGACCGGTCAGGAAGCCGTCAATGTGGCCAAGACCTTCGACGAGAAGGTCGGCGTCGACGGTGTGATCCTGTCCAAGATGGACGGCGACACCCGAGGCGGTGCGGCGCTCTCCATTAAGGCCGTTACCGGCAAGCCGATCCTGTATGTCGGTATGGGCGAGAAGCTGTCGGATCTCGAACAGTTCTATCCCGACCGCATGGCGGGAAGGATCCTGGGTATGGGCGATGTCCTCACCCTCATCGACAAGGCCCAGCAGGCGCTGGACAAGCAGGACGAGCAGGACAGCCGGGACATGGTCTCCCACCTCAAGAAGGGCAAGTTCGACTTCAACGATTACCTCAACAGCCTCAGGCAGATGAGGAAGATGGGCGGTCTGTCCAGCATCCTCGGTATGATGCCCGGCATGGGGATCAGCAAGGACCAGCTTGAGAACGTGATCGATGAAAAGCAGCTCAAGCGCACAGAGGCGATCGTCCTGAGCATGACGCCCGAGGAGCGCATGAATCCCAAGCTCCTGACTCCGCAGAGGAAGTACAGGATCGCCAAGGGCTCCGGCAACGATATCGCGGACGTCAACCGCTTTATCAAGAGCTTCAACCAGATGTCCAAGGTCATGAAGCAGGCCGGCGGCAAGAAGGGCAAGAGACGCAGAAACGCCAATCCCTTCGGCGGCATGGGCGGCATGGGAGGCTTCGGCGGTATGGGCGGAAGAAGAGGAGGATTTCCTTTCTGAGCCGCCGCTTTACACAAGTATGAATCAGATGTGATTCTGTTCAAAATACAGTGTCCGTCATATTACTGAAGTGGGACGGACGCACCAAATTTAATTGCAAACATTACTAAGGAGGAAACTAAAGTCATGGCAGTTAAGATCAGATTAAAGAGAATCGGCGAGAAGAAGGTACCTATGTACAGAATCGTGGTAGCTGAGGCTTCCACTCCCAGAAACGGCAGAGCCATCGAGGAGATCGGTACCTACAATCCCAATACTGATCCCGCAGCAGTAAAGGTTGACATCGAGGCAGCCAAGAAGTGGATCGCCAACGGCGCACAGCCCACTACTGTTGTCAAGAAGCTGTTCAAGCAGGCCGGCCTTAAATGATCGATCAGTATACTGATCGCTATGTTCGGACCTGACAGTCGGAAGGAATATATATGAGAGAGTTAGTTGAATTGATCGCCAAGGCGCTTGTCGATCATCCCGATGAGGTTGTCGTCACACAGACGAGTGAGGGCAAGAACATCCGGATACAGCTTCATGTCGCACCTTCTGACATGGGCAAAGTCATTGGCAAACAGGGCAGGATCGCCAAAGCGATCCGCTCCGTAGTCAAGGCTGCAGCTTCCAGAGATGATATCAGAGTGGATGTTGACATCGACTGAGCAGCCGATTGAATGGTTATGAGCGGCGGCAGCGGGTATCGCTGCCGTCATTTTGCGTGGAGAGTAATTATGGTATCTAAATTTCGAGTAGGCGTGATCGCAAGCACCCACGGTCTTCGCGGTGAAGTAAAGGTCTTCCCCACGACTGATGAGCCGGCAAGATTTCTCGATCTGGAGCAGGTCATTCTCGATACCGGCAGGGAGGAGAGAACACTCAGGATCCGCAGCGTTAAGTTTTTTAAGAAGTTCGTCATCCTGGGATTTGAGGGCCTTGACAGGATCGAGGATGTGGAGCGCCTCAGAGGCGCGGAGCTCCTGATCCCCAGAGAGGACGCGTATCCGCTCGAAGAGGGGGAATACTTTATTCCCGACCTGATCGGACTCAGGGTCACAACGGACGACGGCAGGGATCTCGGCATGATCAAAGATGTGATCGAGACCGGCGCCAACAATGTCTATGATGTGTGTGATGAAAACGGCAAGCATATCCTGATCCCCGCGATCCAGGACTGCATACTGCAGGTCCGCATCGAGGAGGGCGATATGACCGTTCATCTTCTTCCCGGTCTGGAGAACCTGTGATATGAATTTTCATGTATTAACACTGTTTCCGGAGATGATCGAGCAGGGGCTCGGCACCAGCATCACCGGAAGAGCGATGAACAAGGGCCTTGTGAGCCTTCACGCCGTCAATATCCGCGATTACGCGGCCAACAAACATAAGAAAGTGGATGATTACACATACGGCGGCGGCGCGGGAATGCTGATGCAGGCCCAGCCCGTCTATGACGCATGCATGGCGGTACAGGAGAGCCTCGAAAAGCCGGCCAGAGTGGTCTATATGACACCGCAGGGCAGTATTTTCAACCAGGAGAAGGCAAAGGAACTCGCCCTGGAGGAGGATCTGATCATCCTGTGCGGCCATTATGAGGGAATTGACGAGCGGGTCCTCGAGGAAGTTGTGACGGACGAGATCTCGATCGGCGACTATGTGCTGACAGGCGGAGAACTTCCCGCCATGGTCGTGATCGACACGATCTCCAGGCTGATCCCCGGCGTTTTGGGAAACGGAGTGTCTGCCGATACGGACTCCTTTATGAACGGGCTTCTGGAGTATCCCCAGTATTCGCGCCCGGAGATCTGGCGGGACAAGGCCGTGCCGCCGATCCTTCTTTCCGGTGACCACGCCAAGGTGGACCGCTGGAGAAAGCAGCAGTCCCTCCTGCGGACGAAGCAGAGACGCCCCGACCTGTATGAGAAATATATGAAAGAACATCCCGATGCGGAAAAAGACTGCAAGTGATTTTTCTCTTGCATATACAGAACAGGTGTGGTAAATTATTCATGTTGCTTTGCAACATGTCCAATTCGAAGATGGTCCTCTGCCGGATCCCGTAAGGCGGTGCATATCGGCAAGAACGTCCACAATACAAAGGAGAATAGAAAATGAACTACGAAATCATCAAGGAACTCGAGAAAGAACAGCTTAAGGACAACGCTCCTGCCTTCAACGTAGGCGATACAGTTCGCGTACACAACAGGATCAAGGAAGGCAACCGCGAAAGAGTACAGATCTTCGAGGGAACAGTCCTCAAGATCCAGGGCGGCGGCCCCAGAACTACTTTTACAGTCCGCAAGGAATCCAGCGGCATCGGTGTTGAGAAGACATGGCCTCTGCACAGCCCCAACGTTGAGAAGGTGGATGTGGTCAGACGTGGTAAGGTCAGAAGAGCGAAACTCACCTACCTCCGCAACCTGAGCGGCAAGAAGGCCAAGGTAAAGGCGCTGAACGACCGCTGATCACGGGTACGAGATTACATGAATGCCGCACTGTGAATACAGTGCGGCATCTTTTTTACACGGAACGTTCTGCAATGAACGAAAGGGAGACAGTGTATGGATTATCAGTGGTATCCGGGGCATATGACCAAAGCCCGCAGGATGATGCAGGAGAATATCGGGCTCGTGGATCTTGTGATCGAGCTGGCTGACGCGAGAATCCCGCTCAGCAGCCGCAACCCCGACATTGACGCGCTGGCGCAGAATAAGGCGAGGATCCTGCTGATGACGAAGGCGGATATGGCAGATCCTGTCCGCACAGCTTTGTTCCAGCGGTATTTTGAAGAAAAAGGCTTTATGGTGATCGCGGTCGACGCAAGGACCAGGAAGGCCAATGAAAAGATCCGCGCTTATGTGGAGAAGGCATGCGCCGCAAAGCGGGAGAGAGACAAGAGGAGAGGGATCATCGGAAGACCGCTCCGCGCTATGGTCGTGGGCATTCCGAATGTCGGCAAATCGACCTTTATCAACTCCTTTGCGGGCAAGGCGAGCGCCAAGACCGGCAACAAGCCCGGCGTGACCCGCGGCAAACAGTGGATCCGCCTCAACAAGAACCTGGAACTTCTGGATACGCCCGGAATCCTGTGGCCCCGCTTTGAGGACAGGCAGGTGGGTGTTAATCTGGCCCTGACCGGTGCGATCCGGCAGGAGCTTTTGGATGAGCAGGAGCTCTCGCTGGAGCTTCTGGACTTCCTGCAGAAGGAATATCCGGCACTTGTGATCGGAAAGTACGCGCCGGCGGACGGCGATGCCCGGTGGGAACTTCCCATGGACAGCGCAAAACTTCTTGCCCTGATCGCGGAGTCGAGAAACCTGCTCCGCACAGGCGGCGAGCCGGATTACCAGAGAGCATCCAAAATGGTCCTGGATGACTTCAGAAACGGAAAGACCGGACGGATCACGCTGGAGACTCCGCCGGCGGGAGGAAATGAAAGTGAATGACAAAGTAAGGGGCGTTCTGTCCAATATTATGTATATAGCCTTTGTCCTCCTGTTTTCTTTTCTGATCGTCCGTTTCATCGGACAGAGGACTGAGGTGATCGGAAGCTCCATGGTACCGACGCTGGAGGACGGAAACCAGCTGATCACGGACAAGATCTCGTACAGATTTCATGAGCCGGAGCGGTTTGACATCATCGTCTTTCCCCACGAGCCAATGGATGAATATTATATCAAGCGGATCATAGGACTTCCGGGAGAGACCGTTGAGATCAGTGACGATGGAACGATCTACATCGACGGGGAGGTACTGGAAGAGAACTACGGGTATGGCGAGACAACGCCTCAGGAACTTGACGGGGCGGTGGAACTCGGAGAAGATGAATATTTTGTCCTCGGAGACAACAGGGAGATCAGTCTGGACAGCCGTTATAAGGAGGTCGGAAGCATTCCGCGGTCGATCATCATCGGACGGGCGTGGGTGCGGCTGTATCCTTTTAACGAATTCGGCCTTCTGACCGGCCGATGACATAGCGGACGCAGTATTCCGGAGGCGGCCATGACAGAGAAACAGAAGATAAAACTGGAGATGGAGAAGGAACGGATCAAAGGGATGCGGGACTTCGAGAACGGACAGATCAGGCAGTTCCTGGGACTTGGAGACGGCTGCACATTCATAGCGGCCGGTATCGACGAGGCGGGAAGAGGACCTTTGGCGGGGCCTGTTGCGGCCGGCGCGGTCATTCTGCCTGCGGACCACGACATTCTGTACCTCAATGACTCCAAGAAGCTGTCGGCGAAGAAGAGGGATATGCTCTTTGACCAGATCAGGGAAGAGGCAGTAGCCTGGGCGGTCGGCCTTGCGTCACCTGCCCGCATTGACGAGATCAATATCCTGCAGGCGACCTATGAGGCGATGCGCCTTGCTGTAAGTAAGCTGGGGACGGCGCCAACCGTACTGGTCAACGACGCGGTCACGATCCCGGGCATGGCGATTCCCCAGATCCCGGTGATCAAAGGCGACGCCAAGTGCATTTCGATCGCGGCGGCCAGTATTTTGGCCAAGGTCACCAGGGACAGGATCATGGAAGAGATGGATGAGAAGTACCCTGAATACGGATTCGCGAAGCACAAGGGGTACGGGACCAGAGAGCACATGGAGGCGATCCGGAAATACGGACCGTGTCCCATCCACAGAAGATCCTTCATCACACGGATCGTACAGGAATAGACGGGGAGCAGGAAGGAGTGCCGGGGAAGAATACACGGAGAACAGGCAGTGAGATGGAAAAGATCGCTGCAGGATATCTGGCCGCACAGGGCGTGCGCATCCTGGAGAGCAATTTCAGGACCCGGGAGGCGGAGATCGACCTGATCGGAAGGCAGGGAAGAACGCTTCTCTTTGTCGAGGTCAAGGCCAGGCGGAAGAATGGAAAGAGCGGAACAGGAGCTGAAGCTGTAGGTCCTGCCAAACAGAGGAGGATCTGCCGCTGCGCCGACTATTACATGCACAGTAAAGGGATCGATCCCTACAGTACGAGCATCCGCTTTGATGTCATCGAGATCAGGATGGAGAGCGGGACGGACGAGCCGGGCGAACAGCCGGATCCTGCTTATGAGGTCCACTGGATCCGCGACGCTTTTTCCTATATCAGCTATAAGAGGACCGGACCTGCCTGGAGAGTATGGTGACCGGCTGCGGTTAAGGGACAGAGAATTCTGAATACGGAAACAATATGAAAAAGGCTGCGCGTTTGCGCAGCCTTTCATTATTACATTCTGTTTGCAGTATGTCCGCCCGGCAATAAGATCAGAACTCCGTCTGCTCAAGCTGCATCTGCTCGAATTCGCTCTGCTCATTCCGGTTGATCTTCTCGAGGATCTTGTGGATCTTCTCTGTGGGAGTCCGCATGCTGGACAGACCGATATCGTGGTTGATGAAATCGATGATCATAGCGGTGTACTTGCTCATATCCGCGAGCTCGAACCACTCTCTGTCCGCCAGTTCCGGGGGCTGATAGGTGAGGTTGGTCGTGACCAGCTTGTCAAAATATCCCTTCTCATAGGCCTCGTCGAAGACGCCGAGTCCGTCTGTGAACAGGCCGAAAGTGGTGCACAAAAAGACGCGCTTCGCGTGCATATTCTGCTTGAGCTGTCTGGAGGTATCGAGGATCGAGCCGCCGGAGGAGATCATATCGTCGATGATGATCGCGTCCTTGCCGTCGAGGTCTGTGCCGAGGAACTCGTGGGCAACGATGGGATTCTTGCCGTTTACGATGACGGAATAATCTCTTCTTTTATAGAACATACCTGTGTCCGCACCGATGACGTTGGCAAAATAGACTGTGCGGTCCAGCGCGCCTTCATCGGGGGAGATGACCACGATGTGGTCCTTGTCGATGATCAGGTCGTCCACGGAGTGCATCAGGGACTTCATAAACTGGTAAGGGGATGTGAAGTTGCTGAAGTCCACGAGGGGGTTGACATTCTGGATCCTGGGGTCGTGGGCGTCGAAGGTGATGAAGTTCTTGATGCCCAGATCACAGAGCTCCTTGTACATGATCGCGGCGTCAAGAGACTCGCGCCCGCTTCTCTTGTGCTGGCGGCCCTCATACAGGAAAGGCATGATGACATTGATGCGCCGCGCCTTGCCGTTGATGGCAGCGATCACTCTCTTGAGATCCTGGAAATGATCGTCAGGAGACATATGGTTGATAAAACCGTTCATCTTATAGGTAATGGAATGGTTTGTGATATCTACAAATATATAGACATCTTTTCCTCTGGCTGACTCCCCCAGAACAGCCTTGGCTTCGCCAGTTGAAAAGCGGGGGACTGTAACAGGGATTCTGTAATCATCTTTGTAATATCCCTCGTAAGTGAGATCATCTCTGTGCTCGTTGTGATCGCCCATACGGAAATAACGGATCCATTCATTGATCTTTTCCGCAAGATCTTCACAGGAAGGAAGAGCGATGAGCGCAAGAGGTGCTAACGGATTACTGGCCTGCTCTAGTTTATCGTGCATTAAGTGAACTGTCGACATGAATTCTCCTTCATAAGTGCGGTTTACAGGAAATTCCGGGCCCAAACGCGCCGGATCGGGATTCACACCCGTTAGTCCAAGTCCATTCTATAAGGAGTTGCCGAGAAATACAAGTAAAAGCGTCACTTTACATTGTGGAAGAGATTCGCTAAAATATAGGAACGTATGGATTTTGAACAGAAAGGTATACAATGAGTAAACGAAAAAACAAGCCGATCGTGGCAGTCGTCGGAAGACCCAATGTGGGAAAGTCGACCCTCTTCAATGTCCTGGCCGGACGGCAGATCTCGATCACCGAAGATACGCCCGGTGTGACAAGAGACAGGATCTACGCGGACTGCTCATGGCTGAATTATGATTTTACACTGATCGATACCGGAGGTATCGAACCGGACTCGGGCGATATCATCCTGTCCCAGATGCGGGAACAGGCGCAGATCGCGATCGACATGGCGGACGTCATCATCTTTATGGTGGATCTCAAGACAGGACTTGTGGATTCCGACATGAGAGTCGCCGACATGCTCCGCAGAGCGCATAAGCCTGTTGTGCTCTGCGTCAACAAGACGGATAACCCGACCAAACAGATCGCAGACGTCTATGAGTTCTATAATCTCGGGATCGGAGAGCCCTTCCCGATCTCAGCGGCCAACCGCACAGGGATCGGCGACATGCTTGACGAGGTCGTCAAGGGGTTTAAAGAGGGAAGCGGCGAGGAAGAAGAGGACGAAGCGATCTACGTCGCAGTCGTCGGAAAGCCCAACGTCGGCAAATCTTCTATTGTAAACAGGCTGATCGGAGAGAACAGGCTGATCGTCTCGGACATCGCGGGAACGACCCGCGACGCCATCGACACGCGCGTAAAGCATGACGGCAAGGAGTACGTCTTCATTGATACGGCAGGCCTCAGGCGCAAGAACAAGATCAAAGAGAACCTGGAGCGCTATATGATCGTGCGCACGGTCGGCGCGGTGGAGAGAGCGGATATCACGATCCTCGTGATCGACGCCAAGGAAGGGATCACCGAGCAGGACGCCAAGATCGCCGGCATTGCCCACGAGAGAGGCAAGGCTGTGATCGTCGCCGTCAACAAGTGGGATCTGATCGAGAAAGACAATCACTCGGTCAAGAAGTTTACGGACAAGATCCACCAGGTCCTTTCCTTCCTGTCTTACGCGGAGATCATCTTTATCTCGGCAGAGACGGGACAGAGGCTGGTAAAGCTCTATGATGAGATCGATCTTGTCAGCGCCAACCAGAACATGCGCATTCAGACGGGCGTGCTCAACGAGATCATCAACGAGGCCTGCGTGATGCAGCAGCCGCCCAGCGACAAGGGACACATGCTCAAGATCATGTATTCCACGCAGGTCGCGGTCAAGCCGCCCACGTTTGTGCTTTTTGTCAATTCAAAAGAACTGATGCACTTCTCATACCTGCGCTATCTCGAGAACAGGATCAGAGATGCATTCGGGTTCAGAGGCACACCGCTCAAGTTTATAGTGCGTGAGCGGGGAGAAAATAAAAAATAATAAGCAACCGTATCGGTCCAAAGGAGGAAAGTGATGATAGGTCTTAGAATTCTGTGTCTTGCGATCGGATATCTGTTTGGAAATTTCCAGACCGCCTATATTCTGGGCAAAATGAAAGGAATCGATATCCGCGATTTCGGAAGCGGCAACGCGGGAACGACAAACGCGATCCGTGTACTGGGCACGAAGGCCGGACTTCTGGTATTTGTCGGCGATATGTTGAAGAGCCTGATCGCGCTCCTTCTCGTAGGCGCGCTGTTCGGAAAGTCTCATCCCGAGGCGGTCCTGCTCCTGAAGTCCTGGGCTTTCATGGGCGTCGTTCTGGGACATGATTTCCCGTTCTATATGAATTTCAAGGGCGGCAAGGGCGTAGCTGTTATGGCGGGATTCGCGTTCGGTTACCACTGGAGTTTTATTCCCAGTTCCATCCTGCTGTTCTTTGTCCCCTATCTGACCACCAAGTTTGTATCCCTGGGATCTCTTATGGTCTACGGCGGCACATTCATTCAGATGGTCATCGAGGGACAGATGGGCCTTTTCAAGGGCGTCAGCCAGGCAAATCTGATCGAGATGTATGTGATCCAGTTCTTCCTGACTTTTATGGCCTACTACAGGCACAGAGCAAACCTCGGAAGACTGCTGAGCGGCACGGAGAGAAAGACCTATCTCTTCAAGGCCAATTCCGAGAAACTGGATCTTGGCAAAAAGTAATAGATCGCAACGGATGCATAATCTGAGATAAAGCCGGACAGTCGTGTCAAAAACCGGCCGGACCGGTCTGTAAACAGCGTGTGGATGAAGGGAGGCATATCGTGGCTAAAATCGGAATGATCGGCGCGGGAAGCTGGGGAACAGCCCTGGCGGCACACCTTTCCAGGTGCGGACATAAGGTGGAGATCTGGTCCATCATGAAAGATGAGACCGACATGATCAACAATACTCACCAGCAGTCTGTCAAGCTTCCCGGCGTTATACTGGATGACACAGTGATCGCGGACACGGACCTGGAGAGGGTCATGCGCGATAAAGATATGCTGGTCCTGGCGGTCCCGTCAGCTTTTACACGCAGCACAGCGGCGAGCATGGCCCGTTATTGCAGGTACGGACAGCTGATCGTATCGGTCGCCAAGGGCATCGAGGAGGATACCCTCATGACCCTGACAGAGGTCATCAAAGAGGAGATCCCCAACTGTGAAGCCGCCGTTTTGTGCGGCCCCACCCATGCGGAGGAGGTCGGCATCGGACTCCCCACTGCGATCGTGGCAGGCGCTTCCCGCAAGGAAGTTGCGGATTATATTCAGTCTGTGTTTATGGATAAGTCCTTCCGCGTCTATACAAGTCCCGACATGCTGGGCATGCAGGTCGGCGCAGCGCTCAAGAATGTCATCGCCCTGGCAGCCGGCTGCTCGGACGGCCTCGGCTGCGGAGACAATACGAAGGCGGCGCTGATCACGCGCGGTATCGCTGAGATCTCCCAGATCGGAATCGCGATGGGCGGAAGACCCGAGACTTTCTCCGGTCTCACCGGCATCGGAGACCTGATCGTGACATGCGCGTCCATGCATTCGAGGAACAGAAGAGCCGGTATCCTGATCGGCAAGGGCAAGACGGCAGATGAGGCGATGAAAGAGGTGCAGCAGGTCGTGGAAGGCGTCTACAGCGCGAAAGCGGCGCTGCAGCTCGCGGACAAGTACGAGATGGAGGCGCCGATCATCCGCGCCGTAAACCGCGTGCTGTTCGGAAATGAGAGACCCATGCAGGCCGTGGAGGACCTGATGCTGCGCGACAGCAGGATCGAGAACAGCGGTCTTGAATGGTGATATTAATGATCAGAAAGTAATTCATATCAGCACCGGGCGGCCTCCATACGTCTGGGGGTGCTAAGGTAATGGTTGCTAAATACAGAAGGAGAGTAACAAGAGGACAATGGAAAAGAACATGCAAATCTACGATGAACTGCAGGCCAGAGGGCTGCTGGCGCAGCTGACGGATCCGGAAGAGATCAAGGACCTGATCAACGCAGGCAAGGCGACATTCTATATCGGCTTCGATCCCACCGCGGACTCTCTGCACGTCGGCCACTTTATGGCCCTTCTTCTGATGAAGAGACTGCAGGAAGCAGGCAACAAGCCCATCGCGCTCGTCGGCGGCGGCACCGGTATGATCGGCGACCCCTCAGGCCGCACAGACCTGCGTTCCATGATGACGGTTGAGCAGATCGACCACAACTGCGAGTGCTTCAAGAAGCAGATGAGCCGCTTTATCGAATTCGGCGAAGGCAAGGCCATGATGGTCAACAACGCCGACTGGCTCAGAGACCTCAACTATATCGAGTTCCTCAGGGACATCGGTTCTCACTTCAGCGTCAACGAGATGCTCCGCGCAAGATGCTATGAGCAGAGACTGGAGAGAGGCCTGAGCTTCCTTGAATTCAACTACATGATCATGCAGGCTTTTGACTTCTACAATCTCTACAAGACCTACGGCTGCAACATGCAGTTCGGCGGCGACGACCAGTGGAGCAATATGCTTGCAGGCACAGAGCTGATCCGCAAAAAGCTCGGCAAGGACGCATATGCCATGACCATCACGCTTCTTCTCAATTCCGAGGGCAAGAAGATGGGCAAAACAGCGAAGGGAGCGGTCTGGCTCGATCCCGACAAGACTTCCCCTTACGATTTCTACCAGTACTGGCGCAATATCGGCGACGCAGACGTCCTCAAATGCCTGCGCATGATGACTTTCCTGCCTCTCGAGCAGATCGACGAGATGGATCAGTGGGAAGGCGCCAAGCTCAACACTGCCAAGGAGATCCTGGCAGGCGAGCTGACAACACTGGTGCACGGCAGCGATGAGGCCAAAAAAGCCAAAGCCGGCGCAGAAGCGCTGTTCAGCGCGGCAACACCCGGCAGTATGGAGAACGTTCCCACAGCGACGCTGGCGGACGAAGACTTCAGCGAAGAGGGAACCGTGGATATCCTGACGATCCTTGTCAAGGCTGGACTTGAGAAATCCAGAGGCGACGCGCGCCGCGATGTGAACCAGGGCGGCGTCACTGTGGACGGCGTCAAGATCACCGATTTCAAGGCTGTATTCTCCAAGGATGATCTCAAGGACGGCAAACTTGTAAAGCGCGGCAAGAAGAGCTTCAAGCTGGTCAAATATTGAGTTATTGTATGGAATGCCTGCAGTACAAACCTGCAGGCTTTCCTTGAACGCGGAACGCGCGGCGGGCAGCTAAGAGGCCTGAAACTGATATCAGGAGGAACATAGATGATAGCAGCGGATGCAATTGTGAAATGTCTGGAAAAAGAAGGCGTGGAATATGTCTTCGGCTATCCGGGAGTGGCGATCTGTCCATTCTTCAACAGTATTCTGGATACGAATATCAAGACGATCCTTGTGCGCCAGGAACAGAACGCGGCGCATGAGGCGAGCGGCTACGCGAGGATCACGGGCAAGGTCGGCGTTGCGGTTGCAACAAGCGGCCCCGGCGCGACGAATCTGATCACGGGAATTGCTACTGCGTTCGCGGACAGTATCCCGCTGGTGTGCATCACGGGACAGGTTGACAGCAATCTCATGGGAAGCGACGTGTTCCAGGAGGTCGACGTCTCCGGCGCCTGCGAGTCCTTCGTAAAATTCAGCTATATCGTGCGCAGAGCCGCGGATATCCCCAGGATCATCAAAGAGGCCTTTCACATTGCCGGCACCGGCCGCAAAGGCCCCGTCCTCATCGATATCCCGATCGACATACAGAAGGCGGAGATCCGCAAATTCGAGTACCCCGAGACCGTCAATATCCGCACCTACAAGCCCACGATCAACGGACACGCGGTGCAGATCAAAAAGGTCATTAAGGAGCTCAATAAAGCAAAGAGGCCCATTATCTGCGCGGGCGGCGGCGTCCATCTGAGCGGCGCCAAAGAAGAACTGCGCAAATTCGTGGAGGCCAATGATATCCCCGTTGTGTCCACTATGATGGGACTTGGAGCGCTTCCGACCGAGCACTTCCTTTTCTACGGCATGGTCGGCAACAACGGCCAGGCGTACGGCAACAGGGCGATGAATGACGCGGATATGATCATCATGGTCGGCGCCCGCGTGGCGGACCGCTCCGTCAGCCAGCCGGACCTGATCACAGAGAACAAGGTCCTGGTCCACATTGACGTCGATCCCGCCGAGATCGGCAAGAACGCGGGTCCTACGATCCCGCTCGTCGGCGATATCAAACACGTCCTGGAAGAGTTCAACAAAGCGACGATCACAGCGGATTATTCGCTCTGGATCGACAAGCTGGACGGCTATAAGGACGACACCCAGAACGCCTCCCGCAGAAAGCGCCATATGTATTCGTCGACGCTCACTGAGGAGGAGATCAACGCCCTTACAGTCAATCCCGAGATCTTTGTAAAACGCCTCTCCAGAGCCATGAAGAAGGACGCCGTCTATGTGGCGGACGTCGGACAGAACCAGCTCTGGTCCTGCGCCAACTGTGTGATCCGTGAAGGCCGTTTCCTCACAAGCGGCGGCATGGGCACGATGGGCTACTCGGTGCCCGCGGCGCTCGGCGCCAAGCTCGGCGCTCCCGACAGACAGGTCGTGGCAGTATGCGGCGACGGCGGCTTCCAGATGACCATGATGGAGCTGGCCACCATGAAGCAGTACAATGTGCCTGTCAAGATCGTCGTTCTTCGCAATAACGTACTTGGGCTGGTCCGTCAGTATCAGCACTTCACATATCAGGACCGCTTCTCTGTGATCGACCTGGGCGATTCCATTCCGGATTTCAGGAAACTTGCCGAGGCGTACGGCATCCGCTATCAGCAGATCGCGGCTGTGGAAGAGATGGACAGCGGGATCGAGGAATTCCTCGCGGATGATGAGGCGACGCTCCTGGAAGTGATCGTGGATCCCAAGCTGGTTGTATAAGGACCCGCGGCGAAAGTTCCGCGAGGTCACACGATTGCTGCTCACAATATGTCGGATTACAAAATGAGGGATCAGTTATGAAGAGAATCTATTCTGTGCTGGTAGAGAACCGCTCCGGTGTGCTCTGTAAGGTTGCCGGATTATTTTGGCGCAGATGTTTTAATATCGACTCCCTGGCCGTGGGAGAGACAGAGGACAAGAATGTCTCCAATATGGTCATAGTCTCAAGCGGCGACCGCAGGACGCTCGAGCAGATCGAGAAACAGCTCAACAAGAAACTGGACGTTATCAAGGTCAAGACCTTCGACGAGACGGAGAGTATCAACAGAGAGCTGATGCTTGTCAAGGTGCGCTACAACCGCTCCAACCGGAAGGACATCATGGAGAACTGCGAGATCATGGACGCGAAGATCGTGGACATGTCCAAGACCATGATGACCATCCAGATGTGCGACACGCCCGAGAGAGTGCAGATCTTCCTCGATACGCTGCGCACGGTCAGCATCATCGAGATCGCGAGGACAGGAACTCTGGCGCTTCTCAAGTGCGCCGAGCAGGGCAAATAAGAAGATATCATGCCAAAATATCACAGATTGGGGCAGGAATGATGCCGGATCGCGGCTATTTGGGTTTGACTTGACAACTGAGCCGCGTTATAATTAGTGCAATTTGGCAAAACATTAAAAATATTCATCAGATAAATGAATGAAATTCATCACATGAAGGGACAAGATGAAATGAGTGAAGTAACCAATAAAAAGGTTTTTCAGATCCTCGTAGACAACAACGCCGGCGTACTGAGCCGCATCTCGGGCCTGTTCTCCCGAAGAGGATACAACATTGAGAGTATCACGGCAGGCGTTACCGCCGAGCCTACGATCACCAGGATCACGGTTGTGACATCCGGTGACAATGATATTATGGAGCAGATCGAGAAGCAGGTCGGCAAGCTTGTGGATGTCAGAGATATCCATGAACTCAAACCGGACGAGAGTGTTTTCCGTGAGCTGGCCATGATCAAGGTCAGAGCCAACGCGGACCAGAGAGAAAATGTGATCGCCCTGACCAACATTTTCCGAGGAAGCATCATCGACGTCTCAAATGAGAGCCTTATGATCGAGATCACCGGCAACTCCGGCAAGATCGACGCGTTTTTGAAGCTTGTGAGCGGCTATGAGATCCTGGAGCTGGCAAGGACCGGCGTGGCAGGTCTCGGACGCGGAACCAAGAACGTCATCTATCTTGACAAGCTTGTGTGACCTGTAAGGCCGATCGGTGTTTTGACCAGGCACCGCTCAATCAGTTTTCTGCCCGGCCTGCAAAGTACAGGAGCCGGTGGAGATAATAAAGGAATTTATGGAGGAAAGAAAAATGTCAGAAGCTAAGATCTATTACCAGGAAGATTGCAACCTGTCTGTTCTCGAGGGAAAGACGATTGCCATTATCGGTTACGGCAGCCAGGGCCATGCACATGCGCTCAACCTCAAGGAATCCGGATGCAATGTTATCGTAGGTCTGTATGAAGGTTCCAAGTCCAAGGCTAAGGCAGAGGCACAGGGCCTGACGGTTTACAATACTGCTGAGGCTGCTAAGCTTGCGGATATCATCATGATCCTGATCAACGATGAGAAGCAGGCTGCAATGTACAAGAAGGACATCGAGCCCAACCTCAAGGCCGGCGATATGCTGATGTTCGCACACGGTTTCAATATTCACTTCGGACTGATCAAGCCTCCGGCAGATGTTGACGTAACAATGATCGCTCCCAAGGCTCCCGGACACACTGTACGCAGTGAGTACCAGGCAGGCAAGGGAACTCCTTCCCTTGTTGCTGTATATCAGGATGCTACAGGCCAGGCGCTCGACAAGGCTCTTGCATATGGCGCAGGCATCGGCGCTTCCCGCGCAGGTATCCTTGAGACCACATTCAGAACCGAGACAGAGACTGACCTGTTCGGTGAGCAGGCTGTCCTTTGCGGCGGCGTATGCGCTCTGATGAAAGCCGGTTTCGAGACTCTGGTTGAGGCTGGTTACGATCCCAGAAACGCATATTTCGAGTGCGTCCATGAGATGAAGCTGATCGTTGACCTGATCTATCAGTCCGGTTTCGCAGGAATGAGATATTCCATCTCCAATACCGCTGAGTACGGCGATTACATCACCGGTCCCAAGATCATCACAGACGAGACCAGAAAAGCTATGAAGAAGATCCTCGCAGACATCCAGGACGGCTCCTTCGCTAAGGAATTCCTGCTTGAGATGAGCCCCAGCGCAGGCCAGCAGGTTCACTTCAACGCTATGAGAAAGCTCAATGCAGAGCATCCCGCTGAGAAGATCGGCGCAGAGATCCGCAAGATGTACAGCTGGAACAACGAAGGCAACATGCTGATCAACAACTAAAAATCGGTACCTGTAAAAGGAATAGAATAAGGGGTGTTGCATCAATGCTGATTAATCGGTGAGTGCAACACCTCCTTTTTAACGGGACAGACTACCCCGCAGAGCAGGCGTTGTATTCGCGGAGTTTGTGCAGTGGATTTTTATGTCGTTTGAGCAGGGCTCGCCCCAACTCGGCGTCCGCTCTGATGACCGGACACCTCAGACACTGGGGGGCTTTCGGGCGGCAGGAGCTGCCGCCCTCACCCTTGCTCTCACTTCCATAAAAATCCAGCAAAACTGACCGCTCATTACAAAGCCATGCTCTGCGGGGTAGTCTGCCACTTCAACAATAATGTGCAGCACATGAAAGAATCTATCTCTCAAGTGCTGCAGCGTCCAAAATAAAAAACCAGGCGGACAGCGCCTGGTTCTTTTTGCGCGATAAGCCGATAAGCGAAGCTTGTGCCCACACAAAGATGCATTTACCGGCCAACGGTCAATCGTAGTAGGAGCATTCTACTCGATTCCCGTTATAGAAAGGGTTATTCATTCTAGTGTCAGGGATCCTTCCCAGCGGGTGCGGCAAGCCCCGGAAAAATTGCTTTGAATAAGCGGCCGGATGAACCGGATCCTTTCCGAGCGGAGGAGGGAATGAGGGCTGCAGCTCCTGCAGCCCGAAAGCCCAACATGTCTGAGCAGGCCGGTCATCAGAGCGGACTGCGAGTTCTGGATCAGCGGTTCCCTCCGCAGCGAGAGGAAGGATCTATGTGAATCCCGCGATTTCAATGCAATTTTGAAGGGGCTTGCCGCACCCGCTCATGATTAAACCCTTCGCTTAATATGGCAGCCCATTATTATAGACAATGAATTCTGAGTTTTATACGATTATTCCTTCCAACGCACATCTTGCCGCTGTCACAGGAGACGCCAGATAGATGTTGACCTTGGAGGTCCCCATTCTGCCCAGGAAGTTACGGTTGTTGGTGGCGACGACGACTTCGTTGTCCGTGAGAATACCGCCGGTCCTGCCGCAGCAGAGGCCGCAGCCGGGTGTAGTGATCATGGCGCCTGCTTCCGCCAGAATATCCAGCGTTCCGTTCGCGAGGGCCTCTCTGTAGACCTTGCGGCTGGCAGGCGTGACGATCAGCTTGACAAAAGGAGCGATATGTCTGCCCTTAAGGACTGCCGCAGCGGCTTCCAGATCCTCCAGGCGTCCGTTTGTGCAGGAGCCGATGAAGACCTGGTCCACGCGGACACTGCCGTCCTTAATAAGGCCTACGCCGGGAACGATGGAGCCTTCCTCCATGGAGCCCGCCTCAGAGATGACCTGCGCCACCGGCTGGATCTTGTCGACCTGGGAGGGGCACGCCATGACGGGGACAAAATCCTCCGCGCGGTAATTGAGCACCTGCGCGTATTCGGCGTCTTCGTCGCCGTGAAGCGTCACGAGGAAGTCGTCCAGTCCGTCCAGACCGCAGTATTCTGCAGTTTTGTGATCGGGAGCGAAGAGTCCGCACTTGGCGCCGCACTCTACGGTCATATTGGACATGGTCATGCGGCTGGCGACGGACATGGCGTCCACAGTGCTGCCCGCGAATTCAAGGGACTTGTAGGTGGCGCCGTCCGCGCGCAGATCGCCGATGATGGTAAGAATGATGTCCTTGGACGTCACGCCCGCGGGAAGAGTTCCCTCGATGTTGACGCGGATGGTCTCAGGGACACGCACCCAGAGCTTTCCTGTGCCCAGGATGCTTGCCATCTCAGTATATCCGATGCCTGTGGAGAACGCGCCTACGCAGCCGTATGTGACAGTGTGGGAGTCCGTGCCGAAGGCGACGTCTCCGGGCTTCACATAGCCCGCCTCCGTCATCAGCTGGTGGCAGATTCCGTCGGAGCGGTGCACATTCTTTACGCCGTACTTGTCGCAGAATTCATCGCCGATGCGGTGATGACGGGGGTCGTCCAGCTGGCTTGCCGGCACGAGATGGTCATAGATGAGGACCGTCTTGTCCGGATCCCAGATCTTTGTAAATCCCATCTCTTCGAACTTGTCTTTTACAAATGGAATAAAAATGTCGTGGATCATGACGCGGTCAACATTGACCGTGATGATATCGCCGGCCTTTACGGAGTCGGCGCCGATATTGTGTGCGAATATCTTTTCGATCAGAGTGGATCCCATGCGCGTACCTCCTACTTTATGATGCCGTTGAGCTTCTGCATTGCCCTGACCAGCCCGCCTGCCTCGAGAATATCGAGCAGGTTGTCGGGGAGAGCGGAGATCGGATAAGATCTGCCGGCGTATTCGATGGACTCGCCGACTTTGACGGTGATCTCGTCGCCTTCTTTGACGTCTCTGCAGAGCGTATCATTCTCGATGAGAAGGAGCCCGTTGTTGATCGCGTTGCGGAAGAAGATCCTTGCGTAGGAGCGCGCGATGACGGCGCGCACGCCGAGTGCCTTAATGACTTCCGGTGCCTGCTCGCGGGAGGAGCCGCAGCCGAAGTTCTTGCCGGCCACAATGATGTCGCCGGGCTGTATCTTTGCCGCCAGCTCCGGGCGAAGAGGGCTGAACCCGTAAGGGGCCATATCCTTAACGGTCTTGAGCGCCAGGTATTCGGTGGGAATGATGATGTCTGTGTCGATATCATCGCCGAGGAGCCAGACTTTTCCTGTAAATTGTTCCATAGTAATTCCTCTTAAAAATGACGGCGGCACGATAGAGAAAGTGCCGCCTTTCAGCATTGGATCAGTAGGTATAAGGCGATACGATCTCGCCAGCGATGGCGGAAGCCGCGACAGTGGCGGCGCTTCCCAGATAGACGAATGAATTCTTGTCGCCCGCGCGTCCCTTGAAGTTGCGGGTGCCGGTACTGATCAGCACTTCACCCGCGCCGATGACGCCCTGGCAGCTTCCCCAGCAGACGCTGCAGTTGGGGTTCATGACCATCGCGCCCGATTCCATAAAGATGTCCAGAAGTCCCTCGCGGAGAGCCTGTCTGTACACTTCCTGACTGGCGGGAACGACCAGGAAGCGGACCTTGTCGGCGACCTTATGGCCCTTCATGATCGACGCTCCCAGGCGCAGGTCCTCGATGCGGCCGTTGTTGCAGGAGCCGAGGAAGGCTTCGTTGATCTTTACGCCCTTTACGTCATCGACGGGCGCCAGATTGTCCACAAAGTGGGGCTTTGCGACGACGGGTACGATCGTGGAAAGATCGATGTCAAAAGTCTTCTCGAATACAGCGTCTTCGTCGCTCTTAAAGCAGGCCGCCGGCTTTCTGCCGCCGTGCTTCTCGAGGTATGCGAGGGTGATGTCGTCGACTTCCATGAGCGCTGTTTTGGCACCCGCCTCCACGCAGAGGTTGCAGATGGAGATGCGGTCGCTCATTGTGAGATTTTTCATGCCGTCGCCGACGAATTCCATCGCGTGATAATTGGCGCCGTTTGCGCCGATCATACCGATGATGGTCAGGATCAGGTCTCTGGCCGTCACTCTGTCGTTGAGCTTTCCTGTCAGGTTGAAGCGGAGCGTCTCCGGGACCATGACCCAGGAACCGCCGGTCACCATGCCGTAGAGATAGTCGGTGCATCCTACGCCCGTGCCGAAAGCGCCAAGCGCGCCGTACGCGCAGGTGTGGCTGTCAGCGCCGAAGATCAGCTGTCCGGGCACGACGTGCTTTTCACACATGATCTGGTGACATACGCCGGCGCCCTCGTAGAAGGTGATGCCGTGCTCCCTGGCAAAATCGCGCATTTTCTTCTGCGAGGCAGCCGTCTTGGGGCTGTCGCAGGGGACATTGTGATCGACGATCCAGACAAGTTTGTCCTTGTCGGCGATCCGGGGATTTTTCAGTTTATTGTACATATCGATCGTGAGATGGGTAGTGCCGTCGTTGCTCATCAGATAATCGAGCGTGACGGTATGGATCTCACCGGCGCGGACAGCGCTTACGCCTGCGGCGCGGGCGATGATCTTTTCAGCGATAGTCATTCCCATAGTTATTCCTCCTTGTCAAAGCACTGACTCTGCGTTACATGCTGTCCAGGGAGGAGATGAGACCGCCCTGGTCAAGGATCTTCTGAAGATGCGCGGGAAGCTTTGTGCAGGAGAATGTACGGTCACCTGCCGTCACGATTCCCTTTTCCATGTCCAGAGAGATCTCGTCGCCGCTTTTAACGGCGTCATAGAGCCCGTCGCAGACGATGGCCGGAAGTCCGATGTTGATGGAGTTTCTGTAGAAGATCCGGGCAAAGGAGGGGGCGAGAACAGCGCGTACGCCCAGCGCCTTTAGGACGGCGGGGGCCTGCTCGCGGGAGGAGCCGCAGCCGAAATTGCTGTCAGCTACGACAAAATCATCGGGTCTGACATTCGATGCGAAGTCCGCATCGAGAGATTCGAAGGTGTGGGCCTTCATCTCGTCGACAGTGGGATAGAGAAGATACTGCGACGCGATGATCTGGTCCGTGTCCACATCTTTGTTAAAACGGAATACTTTACCCATAGAATCGCTCCTTTTCGTATATTTATGCATTGTATTATCTTAACACAGAACGGAGAGAATGAAAATTGTAAAAGGGTTTGCGGGGATGTATAATATTACTCATTATGGGGGAGATATGCGCTGAGACAGCCTCCCGGTAAGGACAAGGTAGTATATATATGATCGCTTTTTTAAGAGGATTCGTTGCCTCGGTTTACGACGGGGCGGCAGTCATAGATGTAAACGGGATCGGATATGAGGTGAGAGTGTCGGGAGAGACCGTCCAGAGACTGGCGGCAGCAGGACGCGATACAGAAGTTCTCGTCTACACATATACATATCTGAGAGAGGACCAGATCGCACTCTACGGCTTTATGAGCAGAGAAGACCTGGAATTGTTCAAGCTTCTGATCACGGTGAGCGGGATCGGGCCCAAGGGCGGCCTCGCGCTGCTCTCTGTCGGAACGGCCGATGATCTGCGGTTCGCGATCATGACGGGAGATTCCAAGATGATCGCGAGGGCGCCGGGCGTCGGAAAGAAGACGGCGGAGCGTCTGATCCTGGAACTCCGCGACAAGGTGGCGGGCATGCACGACGACGCGATGCTTGCGATCGCGGCCGGCGCAGCCGGAAGCAGCGGATGGGACAGCCTGGCGGCAGCAGGAGGCAGCGGAGCCGCTGTCAACACGGATGCCGCGTCAGAGGCCGTGGAGGCTCTTTCGGCGCTTGGCTATTCAAGAGCGGAAGCGACGAAGGCAGTGCGCGCTGCAAGAGAAGATGCACAGAAGGCCGGCACAGATCTCTCCGATACGGAGAGCATTCTCAAAGCCGCGCTGCGGTATCTGTGATCATGATGTGGATGTAAGGCAGGTTTATATATGCAGAGAAGAACGATCGAGACCAATTTTACGGAAGAAGACAGCCGCATAGAGGGGACGCTCAGGCCGCAGCGGCTGAGCGAATATGTGGGTCAGAGAAAGATCAAGGAGAGCCTGGGTATTTCCATAGAGGCGGCCAGGCAGAGGAAGGAGCCTCTGGACCACCTTTTGTTCTACGGCCCTCCCGGACTTGGAAAGACGACGATCTCGGGGATCATTGCCAATGAGATGGGGGTCGGGATCAAGATCACCAGCGGTCCGGCGATCGAAAAGCCGGGCGATATGGCCGCGATCCTCAACGGACTGAAGGAAAATGATATTCTGTTTGTGGATGAGATCCACCGTCTGAACAAGCAGGTGGAGGAAGTCCTGTATCCGGCCATGGAGGATTTCGCGATCGATATCCTGATCGGAAAAGGCGCGACTGCCAAATCTATTCGTCTGGACCTGCCCCGGTTTACGCTGGTCGGCGCCACAACAAGAGCCGGACTTCTGTCTGCGCCTTTAAGGGACCGCTTCGGGGAGATCCACAGACTGGAGTTTTATAATACGCAGGACCTCAAGCAGATCATAATGGCAAGCGCTAAGAAGCTGCGGGTGCCGATCGACGAGGAAGGCGCCCTGGAACTGGCGCGCAGAAGCCGCGGCACGCCCAGACTTGCCAACAGGATCCTGAAGAGGGTGCGTGATTACGCGCAGGTCCGCTTTGACGGAAGGATCACACTGGATGTGGCGCGCACAGCGCTGGACCTCATGGATGTGGACCGGATGGGACTGGACCGGGCGGACAGGAACTTCCTTTTTACACTGATCGACAAATTCGGCGGAGGCCCTGCCGGCCTTGATACAATGGCAGCCGCGATCGGAGAGGATCCGGGCACACTGGAGGACCTTGTGGAGCCCTATCTTCTGCAGAACGGACTGATCAACAGGACGCCCAGAGGAAGAGTTGCGACGCAGGAGGCCTACAGGCATCTCGGTATTCCCTACATGGAAGAGGCTTGACCGCGAAGCAGAGTTAGAAAGCTAAGATAAAGCACAATGCTTTGACAGGGAGGCAAATATGGCACAGAAAACGGAGGCACAGGTCACGATCGGCGGCAAGACCTATACGCTCAGCGGATATGAGAGCGAGGAATACATCCTCAAGGTGGCGGATTACCTCAACAAAAAGATCGATGAACTGACTGCTGACTCGGAATACACGAAACTGCCGGCGGATATGAGGCAGATCCTCTTAAATCTCAATATCGCTGATGATTACTTCAAAATGATGGCGAGAAACGAGGAACTTTCCGCACTGATTGACAAAAAGGACAATGACCTCTATGATATCAAACACGATCTTGTTGCGGCGCAGATGAAGCTTGGCAAAGCGGGCCGCAGCGGGAAATCTGACTGAGGATCTGTAAAGCGGACAGCGGAAGCTGTCAGAGGAGATAGGTTAATGAGGAACGGCACCAGGAAACTTCCTGAATTACTGGCTCCCGCGGGGAGCAGAAAAGCCTTTCTGGGAGCGCTGGCCGCAGGGGCCGACGCGGTCTACCTGGGAGGGGAGAAGTTCGGCGCGAGGGCCTATGCGGAGAATTTCACACAGGAGGATATAGTCCGGTCCATTCGGGAGGCCCATTTGTATGGACGGAAAGTATATCTGACATTAAATGTGCTGACCAAAGAAACTGAATTGAAAGATACTGTGGATTTTGCCGTCACCTTATATAGAGCCGGGCTTGACGGTGTGATCGTGCAGGATCTGGGTGTTCTGGATACCCTTCACAGGGAGTGCCCGGGGCTGGATCTGCACGCCTCGACCCAGATGTCTGTCGCGGGACCGGAAGGCGTTCGGTTTTTAAAGGAACACGGCGTCAGGAGAGTTGTTCCTGCAAGAGAGCTCTCATTAGAAGAGATCCGCATGATCAAGCGGGAGGAGCCCATAGACGTGGAATGTTTTATCCACGGCGCTATGTGCTATTCCTATTCGGGACGGTGCCTGTTGTCCAGCTTTCTGGGAGGCAGGAGCGGAAACCGCGGAAGGTGCGCCGGAACATGCCGGCTCCCTTACAAGGTCATTGACAGCGACGGAAAGAACGTGAGCCTTAAGAAGGGCAAAGAGATGCCTTATCCGCTTTCCATGCGGGATATGTGCGTGCTGGAGATCCTTCCGGACCTGATCGACGCCGGGATCGACTCCTTCAAGATCGAGGGAAGAATGAAGAGCCCGCACTACGCGGCAGGCGTCACGGCGCTCTACAGAAAGTACATTGACTACTTCGTCGAATGGGACAAGGCAGGCAGGAAAAAGCCTTGGAAGGTGTCGGCCGAGGATATGAAGAGACTCCGGTCCCTGTATATCCGGTCGGCTCTGAGCACAGGTTATTACTATAAGAGAAACGGCAAAGATCTTCTGACCATTGAAAAGCCGGGCTATGCCGGCACAGACGATCAGCTTCTCGAAGAGATCGAGGAGAAATATCTGAAAGAACTTCCCAGGATCGGCATCACCGGAAAGGCTGTGTTCGCGCCCGGGGAGGCAGCCCTGATGGAAGCGGCGGCAGAGGATCCGGACGGAAGCGGGGATGTGATCCGCGTGCAGGTTCAGGGAGACCTGGTGCAGAAGGCACAGAACCGGCCCATGGATGAAAACGAGATCGGCAAGCGCCTGAGAAAGACCGGAGACTCCCTCTTTACTTTCCGGGAACTGGAAGTAGAGACGAGGGGAGACATCTTCATGCCGGTCGCGGCGCTGAACGCGCTCCGAAGAGACGCGCTCGCGGCGCTGGAGAACAAGATTCTGGAAGATGCCGTGAAGACGGAAGAAGGGCCCGGCGGAGAGCATAAGAGAGTGGAGATCATATCCGCTGAAAAGGCGGATCATGTAGAATATAAGACAGATGATAAGGCAGATGTCTGTACCGGGATAACCGGAGAGCCCCCGACGCTGTGGGCCCAGGTCACGACTGTGCAGCAATTAAGGGCCGCGCAGAGATGCGGGATCTCCCATATCATTGTGGAAGAGACACCCGGGATCATGAACGCGCTGACAGAGGAAGAAAAAGCGGCTCTCTATATCGCGCTCCCTCCTGTCTGCCGCAGCATGAGCCGCGCAGGCATAAAGAAGAGGATCAGCGAAGGATATAAGGGCGTCCTGATCAGGAATCTGGAAGAGCTTGTCCTTGTAAGGGAGAGCGGATACAGCGGACAGATCCTGGCGGACGGATCGCTCTATCAGTGGAATACGGCGGCAAGAGACCTGCTTCTTGCTGACTGTGATATGGTAAATCAGGGCTGGGAACTCTCGGCTAAGGACATGCAGCCTCTTAAGAGAGGCGCCGGCAGCCGTCAGCTCCTGACCGTCTACGGCAGGCTCCCGATGATGATCACGGCGGGATGCGTGAGAAAGACCGCAGGCGCGTGCAGCCATACAGAACAGGATTTTTATGAACTGGAAGACCGAAAGGGGATCCGATTCCCGGTTCGGTGTTTCTGCGCGCATTGCAGCAATGTGATCTACAACAGTCTGCCGCTGTCTCTGCACAGCTTTATTAAGAAGAGAGATCCGGAGGTCTTCGGGACAGGGGGATGGATCCTGAGCTTCACGACGGAGAGCGGCAAAGAGACGGAGGAGATCCTCAGGTGGTACCGCGATGCGGATACTGCTTCGGATACAGAAACTATATTCCGGGATCATACGACCGGACATTTCAGGAAAAGCGCGATCTGAGAACGCGCGGTGTGCAAACAGTCATTGGATTCGGGGGGCATGAAAGGAAGGTGATGGTATGCAGGCATATGCAGTCTCATACAGCAAATATCTGATCGCGGCATGCATGGTGCTCTACACATTGCTGGCCTATGTGGCGCTTCCTTCCGGAAAGGAAGTCAGGCGCATGTGTGAGACCCTGCAGCGGCTCTGCATAGGCGTGTTCACGGTGAACGCGTATCTGACGATGGCGATCCTGGCCAAGGATGAGGACTATTTCACCTTCGGCCTGCTGCAGCTGGCGATCGTGCTGGGAACCGCGTTCCTGTACCGGAAACTATATAAGTACGCGAATATGCTCATGCTCAACAATATTCTCATGATGCTGAGCATAGGTCTCGTCATGATCACGAGGATCAACCACGACAAGTCGCAGAAGCAGCTTCTGATCGCGCTGGCGGGCATCCTCTTCCTGCTGGTGTTTCCACTGCTTCGCAACAAGCTGGATCTGCTTCGCAAGGGGACCTATTTCTATGGAGTTGCCGGCATCGTATCGCTTGGAGCCGTGCTGCTTCTTGGCGCGATCACAAACGGATCCAAAATCAGCTTCACGATCGCGGGAATGACTTTCCAGCCCAGCGAATTTGTCAAAATACTGTTTCTTTTGTTCATGGCAAGCGCTTTCTGCGAGGAGAATACATCCTCTCACATCGGTCTTTTGACCGCGGCGGCCGTCGCCCATGTGGGGATCCTTATGCTGTCCAAGGACCTGGGAAGCGCAGTGATCTTCTTCGTGGTGTATCTGGTACTGCTCTTCCTCGCGACAGGAAAGTGGAGTTATTTGATGACGGGCCTGGCTTTAGGGCTGATCGGCGCCGTGATCTGCTATTTCCTGTTCGCCCACTTGCGCGTCAGGGTGCAGGTGTTCCTGGATCCCTGGAGCAGCATTGACGGAAGCGGCTACCAGATCACGCAGGCGCTGTTCGCGATCAGCTTCGGCGGACTGTTCGGCGCGGGACTCATGCAGGGCATGCCGTCGAGCATCCCGTTTGTGGAGTCCGATTTTATCTTTGCGGCGATCATTGAAGAGATGGGCATCATTTTCGGAATATGCCTTGTTCTTATATGCCTCAATATTTTTACGGATTTCCTGCTTCTGGCGAGCAATTACTCCAATAAGTTTTACCGCCTGTATACGTTCGGCACAGCGATCGCCTTTATTTTCCAGGCGTTCCTGACCATCGGCGGTGAAGTGAAGTTCATCCCGCTTACGGGCGTGACGCTTCCGCTTGTCAGTTACGGAGGAAGTTCTGTTCTGGCCACATTTATCATGTTCGGCATCGTCGGCGCCATCTTCATGCTCCAGGAGGAGCGCCTTGCGCGCTTCAGCATGCGGTATGAGGAGGAACGGCGGGGACTGGACCGCAGCTATATGTATGAGGGGAATACGAGCAGACAGGAGCAGAAGGAATGGATTCGCAATCAAGGGGACGATGACCAGGACTTCTACAAGGACTTCAAAGGGGTTCCGATCTATGATCCAAGCAAGGATTATGAGAACATGAACCACTTCGACGTCTGACCCGGTGTCTTGTGATGAAATGATTTACCGAGGTGAAGATATGCCCAAGTTCAATTTCCTTAAAAAACCTGATAAGCCCAGGGAGGCGCCTCAGCCGCAGCCCGTTCCGGGCGTGCAGATCGATCCCGGCCGCTGGGAGAGAGCCGAAAAAGAGAAAAAGGCGGCGAGAGCCCACATCATCTTTTTCGCTGTCGCGTTCGCGCTCTTATTCGGCTGGATGTGCTTCTATTTTACCCAGACCGCGATCGAGGACCGGGTCGAGCTGTTTGACAATGACTACAATAAGAGGGATGAGCTGCTCGAGACAAGAAACCGCCGCGGCAGCATCTATGCTTCCGACTCGGAGACGCTTCTTGCATCCACGGAAACAAGCATGGATGATTACGGCAACGTCACCCAGATCAGAAACTATCCCTTCGGCAGCATGTATGCGCATGTAGTCGGCTACTCCCTGATGGGCGGAAGCGGACTGGAGGAGTATTACAAGTATGACCTTCTTCACTCCAACCTCCCTCTGTCTGACAAGGTCCGCTACGACAACAGGGAAAACGCGGATGAGAGGCTCTATCCGGGCAACAACCTGATCACTACGCTGGACCCGGATCTTCAGAAGGCCTGTTATGACGCCATGCAGAATTATGAAGGCGCCGTGATCGTCACGCAGCCCTCTACCGGCAGGATCCTGGCTATGGTCTCCAAGCCGGATTTTGACCCCAATCAGATCGAGGCGGAGTGGGATTATCTGCTTAGCGACAACGAGTCGGGAACGCTTCTCAACAGAGTGACACAGGGACTCTACCCGCCCGGGTCCACGTTCAAGATCGTGGACTGCATAGACATTCTGCGCGAAGATCCTGAAATCGCCGAAGACTACAGATATGACTGCACGGGCGTTTTTGAAAAAGGCGGAGAATCGATCCACTGCTACGACTACGAGGTGCACGGCAATGTTGACCTCAAGGAGTCCTTCGCGCACTCCTGCAACTCCTCCTTCGCGAACCTCGGCGTCAATGAGATCGATCCGGAATCCATGTCGGAAACACTCCGATTCCTTCTGTTTAACCAGAAGCTCCCTTACGATCTGCCTTACGTGCGCAGCTCCATCAATATGCCTGACACCCTCTCCACAGAAGGTATCATGCAGATGTCCATCGGACAGGGAACAACTGCTATGACCCCGCTGCACCTGAACATGATCACTTCCGCGGTGGCCAACGACGGACTTCTTATGAAGCCCCACCTTGTCGATGAGCTGCACGATGCGAAGGGACGCACGCTCCGCACATACAAGCCGGAGGAGTACGGCGCGCTGATGACTCAGGAGATCTCCGATCAGGTCTCGGAGTTCATGCGGGCGGTCGTGACGGACGGAACTGCGACCTCTCTGGCGGGAAGAGAATATGAGGCCGCCGGCAAGACGGGAAGCGCGGAGTTCGACAACAACAAGAGCTCTCACGCGTGGTTCACGGGCTTTGCGCCTTACGACGCGCCTGAGATCTGCGTCACTGTACTGATCGAAGGCAAGGGCATGGGATCCAGTTACGCGGTGCCTGTGGCAGGCCAGATCTTCGATGCATATTTTGACAAAACATGGGAATAAGCGGCATTTACGGCACAATACAGGCTTGATTTTGCCTGTGGAACGTGATAGGATACTAATGTTTGGCGCATAATACGGGTGCGCCTTTAAGAAATGAAGTCGTTTTTAACAAGGTGGTAATGAAGATGAGTGTTATTCGCTTGATTATGACGATTGCAATTATTGCAGTGAGTATTGTGATGACTATTGTCATTCTTATGCAGGAGGGAAGATCCCAGGGACTCGGCGCGATCAGCGGCGCTGCAGAGACATACTGGGGAAAGAATAAGGGACGTTCCATGGAGGGATTTCTTGAGAAATTCACGACAGGACTCGTTATTGCTTTCTTTGTTCTCGCGATCCTTCTTAATATGCAGCTGTTCTGAGTAGTCACACAGAGGCTGAATACCTGTAAACAATGCTTGTAATCATTGAACACTCCTGCGAATTGCCGCGGGAGTGTTTTTATTTGCGAAAGACGCCTTTCTATACAGTGTTTTGACATAAGCATTTTGATTGAAACAAAAAACAGGAGAATATGAGCAAGAACAGAAAAGAACTACATTTTACGGGTAAATTCGACAGCAATGCCAGAGGATTCGGCTTTGTCACTGTAGAAGGATTTGAGAGAGACCTGTTCATTCCGCAGGGATGCACAGGCGGAGCTGTTTACGGCGACACCGTAGAGGTTAAGATCATCAGGGGAAGTCTTGATGAGAGCGGAAGCGATGACGGACACGGCCGGAGAGCGGAAGCGGAAGTGGTCCGGATCGTTGAGCGGGGACTTACAAGGATCGTCGGAACTTTTCATCCCTACAGAAGACCCATGCAGAAACAGTATTATATAGAAGACGCTGCTTCTGCCCGTTATGGCAGAAAGGCCGTCACAGTGAACCTGGCCGGATTTGTGACGCCGGACAACCAGAAGATCCCCTTTGTCGTGGAGATCGAGGCGGACAAGAAAGCCGGTGCGCTGGAAGGCCATAAGGTCGTCGCCGATATCACGATCTACAATGCGGACGGAGAGAACCCTGTGGGTAAAGTCGACGAGATCCTCGGTCATATCACCGATCCCGGCGTAGATATCCTCTCCCTGGTCAGAGCCTATGATATTCCGACGGAATTTCCGCAGGAGGTCATGGAGGAGGCGGAGAAGCTTCCTGATCATATCGATGTACGCGATGAGAAGATCCGCAGGCAGAACCGCAAAGACCTGCGCGCTATTCCCACCGTCACCATTGACGGAGAGGACACCAAGGACATCGATGACGCCATTTCTCTGGTCAGAGAGGGCGATCACTGGATTCTTGGCGTTCATATCGCCGATGTGGCGGAGTATGTCACAGAAGGTTCCGCGCTGGACAAGGAAGCCCTGAACCGAGGGACCAGTGTCTATCTGGCTGACCGCGTGATCCCGATGCTTCCCAGAAAGCTTTCCAACGGGATCTGTTCCCTCAACGCAGGCGAAGACCGCCTGGCTGTGAGCTGTCTGATGACGATCAGCGACGAGGGAGAAGTGGTCGAATACGAGATCGCGGAGTCGGTCATCCATGTGGACGCGCGCCTTTCCTACAACGGCGTCATGCGCCTGTTTAATGACAGGGATGACAGCGAGATCGCGGAGTCTCTCGGCTGGCAGGGATACAAGGGGATCAAGACGAGGACGCAGACGATCGCGAGAATGCTGCGCAGGATGAAGAAGCTGGCTGCGACTCTTCGCGCAAAGAGAGAAGAGAGGGGCAGCATCGACTTCGACTTCCCGGAGGCCAAGATCGTCCTGGACGAAATGGGAAGGCCGGTCGAGATCGTCCAGAGGGAGCGGACCGACGCGACAGACCTGATCGAGGACTTCATGCTGCTCGCCAATGAGACCGTTGCAAGGCATCTGGTCTATATGGAAATCCCTGCGGTTTTCCGTGTTCACGGCGTGCCTGCTTCTGATAAAATGAAGGAGCTGGCACAGTTTGTCCGCGGATTCGGATACAAGTTCAGGCCCGGCCAGGGGGATGTGCATCCCGCGCAGATCCGGCAGCTTCTCATGAAGATGAAGGGCAAACCGGAAGAGGCAATGCTGAGCAGAATGGTCCTTCGATGCATGCAGAAGGCGCAGTACGCGACCGGATGCGAGGGACACTTTGGACTTGCGCTGCAGTATTACTGTCACTTCACGTCGCCGATCCGCCGTTATCCGGACCTCCTTGTGCACAGAAGTCTCAAGTACTGGATGCGGGGCGAGATGACTGCGGAGACAGTCGACCGGCTGAATCTGTGTCTGCCCGGATACGCAATGAGAAGCTCGGCTATGGAGCAGAGAGCCGCCGAGGTGGAGCGTGAGACCGTCAAGCTCAAGAAGGCCCAGTATATGGAGAGCCGGACAGGAGAAACTTATAGCGGCGTCATCTCCGGTATTACCGGATGGGGCATCTATGTGGAACTGCCCGATACAGTCGAAGGCATGATCCGCATCAGCGATCTCACAGATGATTTCTATGCGTACGATGAAAAACAGTATATACTGGTAGGAGAATATACCGGACGCAAGTACATGCTTGGCCAGAAGATGGACATCATGGTGGCAGGCGCGGATACAATGCGCAGGACCATCGATTTTGTACCGGTTCAAAACGGGGAGCCCATGCAGGCGCCTCGAAGAGACCGGGGCCGTGAAGATAAGAAGCCGCATGCAAAAGAGAAAAATGATACAAGCGGCAGAAGACTGAAGAAAAAAGGTCCTCTTATGGACCGGACCGGAAGAGTGCTGTCAGGCAGAGCCGGCAAACTCCGCGGCAAAAAAGGCCACAAGAGAAGAAGGGAAAAAGGGGATAGAAGATGAGCGCCAAGGATGCGATCAAGCTGGTAGCCAACAACAAAAAGGCATATCACGACTATTTCATAGAGGAAAAATATGAGGCCGGTATCGAGCTGTTCGGCACCGAGGTGAAATCCATCCGCCAGGGCAAGTGCAGCATCAAGGAGGCTTTTGTCTCCATCGATCACGGCGAAGCCTTTGTGGAGGGCATGAACATCAGCCCCTACGAGAAAGGCAATATTTTCAACCGCGAGCCTCTCAGAAAGAGAAAGCTCCTGCTCCACAAGCGCGAGATCATGAAACTTGCCGGGCAGGTGCAGGCCAAGGGCTATACCCTGATGCCTCTGCAGGTCTACTTCAAGAACGGCCGCGTCAAAGTAGAGATCGGTCTTGCGCGAGGCAAGAAGCTCTACGACAAGAGGGACGACCTCAAGAAAAAGGCAGTGAAGCGCGAGATGGAGAGGGACTTCAGGAATAGCCAGGTCAAGGTCTGAATGAGGCTTTTGCGGGTTCCGGTGATGCTGTGAATTGGCAGAGAAGTCCGGACTAAAACAAGGCGGAAAGGCTGGTTTAACAGTTGACTTAGCGGACCGCTGTTGTATAATTTTATTTACAAAATAGAAAGGGTCAATGTTTTGACCGTTCTCATTTGTATTATCCCGGGTTAGTAAAGGTTTCGACAGGGGTCATGCAGGTGGAGAAGCTATCCGACGCCGATCGTCAAACGGCAAAATTAAAAATAAACGCTAACAATAATAGA
>CADCIK010000004.1:0-47676 GCA_902801415.1 uncultured Lachnospiraceae bacterium | reverse complement strand
TCGGTGGAGGGAATGGGAGTGATCCGGAAAAACCGTCTATGATAGTAGAAGGACATTGAATTGGCTTTTGGACAGGGGTTCGACTCCCCTCTAATCCATTTATGATCAGCCCTGACTTATGCATAAAGCATAGGTCAGGGCTTTTTCTTTGTTCCAGTAAGTGCTGATGATGGGAGACCTGATAATACTACCCTTTTGTGTGGGGCGCTTTTGGAATGAATGATATATAGTAAAAATTGTACAGAAACAGACTTGGATTTGTATTCCCTGTTGCTTTACAGATGCTGTGTATATCATTTATTGAAGGAGGGGAAGCATGTACTGCACGCAATGCGGAAAAAAGATAGAAGATGAGTCGAGATACTGCAAATACTGTGGAGCGAAAATCGTTCCGGTTGGCAATAGAAAACAAACAAATGTCCAGGCTCCCGAACAAGCAATGGATCACTACAAAGCTGCGTATTCAGAGAAGGCACGGGCAGGTAATACTATAATTAAAGCTGTTTCTGAACGGACAGGATCTATAAGGCAAAACAGAAGAGCTGTGCTGCTTATACTTGCAGCTGTCATTATTGCTGCAGGAATCTTCTTATGTGTCGGGCTTTTGAACAGGCGCTCTGCTGCATATTATGCGGAGAGTGAATACGGCAAACATCCGGTGCAGGAGTATTTGGAAATGGATCTGAATGCAACGGGCGGGTCGGTCATCGTGGCTCCCGGAGGACATGTGATCCTATCTGAGCAGAACCCGTTTCGCTGCTCTTCCGTCGGAGATAACGGCGTGATGTCGGGAAGCTATTATGACGGGGAAAAAAGCGTTCTGGCTATCATAAAAGACGGCGAGATCATACAGATAAGCGATGCAACTGATTACGGCATACTCTGTGGATCCGGCAAAAAGCTTTTCTATAAAGAAGACGAGAGCGGCACATGCTTTTCTTACGATACCGAAAGCGGAGAAAACAAGGAGATTTATAGCGGGGCACAGATTGAATATGTATCCTATGACGGTAATGTCATCATCTTTAGTGATGGATATATAAAAGCCGGAAGTAAAAAGCCGGATATTGGATATCCTTTCGCTCAATATCTGACAGCATCCGAGTCCGGTGAGAAAATTTACTTTAACTCTTCTCACACTGTTCAATCATACGATGAAAACATGGCTGAGACCGGGGCTGGGTCCGTATGCGATTTTGGCGTTGTTAATGCAATAGATAAAAGTGAGTCTAACTATGTAATTGCCACTGAGTCATCAGGGGCGTTGATCACAGCCCGCAACACGGCTTGTACCGAGATTCTGTATAGCTGTGACGGCGACACCTATTATTACAACGCGGACAAGAAGGAGAAGCGGGTGATCGCCTCCGGATTGACGCTCTTACCCGTTGAGGAAGTATTTGAGCATAATAATTTTATCGTCAAATCAGTGTTTGACCCTTATGAATACTATCAAAAGAGCTTTGTAAACAATCCTCCTGAGTTTTATAAATACAGGCACAGCCTTGCCTCTATTGAGAATCATATTTACTGCGCCTTCGATTACAGAAATTGCCGTGCGGATCTGGTCTACATGGATCAGGATCTCAATATGCAGACTCTGATCAGCAGCATTTCTGTAATGCCTGTTATTGCGGGCGGGGGCAATTATATCTGGACAGCATCCGGCAACTCGATCTACCGGATCGATCTGACAGACAAAACCCCTGAAGTAATATCCTGCGAGGTTGACGGACTCGGATACCTGATATATGAAGAAGGTACGTATATTTCTCTTCCGATCGCGGTTATGGAGGACGGGAAAACGGCATATTGTATAGGCCGGACCTCTTTGGATCATGACAATAATATCCTGATCGGATCTCTGTTTAAGGTTGATTTTGACACGGATGCGGAAACTGTGTCTTTAGTGGAATCCGGCGTGACATCTTGTGCAGCTGCAGACAACAAGGTGTATTATACTATCCCTGATGGAAGCATACTGTCAAAGCTGTATTTCTGCTCCTTAGATGGAAGCAAGGACAGGATCGCCGGTGATGTTGGTATTTATCTGATCATAAACTCCTGTTTGTACTTTACAGAAGAAAACTTCGATGAAGATCAGTCCGACCTGTTTGAATACAAAGACGGATCGGAAATGATAGCTGAAAATGTATACTATAACCTGAACTCATTGAGATCTGCCGCGGGTATCGGGAACAGCACGGCAGTTGGCCTTGATGGTGAATTGGCGACGAAGATCGTGTATAAGACAGACCTCAATGAAGATGAGTTTGGCGATCTCGGCATTCAGGAAGACGAGGACTCCGACGAAAAAGGCGAAGTGCCGGAAGCTGACCCGCTGCTTGACGATGCGGCAGGGACCTATGTCTTTGCGTCCGGTTCCGGCGCATGGGAGACCCGTTTCACGATGGAAAATGACGGATCTTTTACCGGCTATTATTCAGGGCAGGATATTGGACCGGGAACTATGCAGGATGGAACAAGCTACGAAGCGACCTATTATGAGCGTCGTTTTTCAGGCCGCTTTTCCATTGGCAAAAAGCTTAGCGACAGTGCATGGGAACTGATCCCGGAACAATACTCTTACGAAGGAACGGATGGAGAAGAGCGAGTGGAACATGACGGGGCATCGATCCGGTATGTCAACACGCCTGCTCCGGGCCTCGAGGACTGCAGTCGATTTGTACTTTACGGCCCGTCAACACCGGAGGATGAGATGCCATATGCGGATTGGAGTCTGTTTGGCGTTTCAAAAAATTACGCGATCGGATTTGGTGACTCCGAGATGAAGGATGTCTTTTTGAGGATCGGATCAGAGTGACGCCAGTCTGAGAAACATCAATGGATCAACAAAAAGCCTGTTTTCGGTGAAAACATAAATTCGTTGATCAATGGGAGCTGATTATGTCGATACGAATGAAACAGATCAGAATGATCATATCTGCGATGCTGCTGCTGATCGCCGTGTCGTCCTATCGTGTATGGAGCCTTCATTATCTTCCGCACGATCCGTTCAGAACGTATATCTTGTATGCATGCTACGTCTTTGTATTCCTTCTATGGGGGATATCCATCTATAACCGCGTCACGCAGAAGAGTATGCGGATCTGGCTCTATCTGGAAGGCGGCGTGATGCTGTTTGGCCTCACGCTGCGATTTTTGCAGGACACCTTCTGGTACAGAAACATTCTTCTCATGCGGGTCAGCGGACTCTGGATTGCCGCGACAATCCTGCCCTTTCTCCTGCTGGGTATGTACGCGTCGCTGGGTATCGGGCAGAACGACCAGTATTTCATGGACCACAAGTGGCTTGCTTTTCTTGTTCCGGTCCTGGCAGCGACTTTCATGATCGTAACGGACGAAAGGCGCCATTTCGTATTCTTTATCGACCCGGCCGAGCCGCAGCCAAATCTGTCCTTTCATCCCGGGCAGGGCTTTTTTGTGTTCTTTACAATCGGTTACGTCATGATGATCCTGCGGGTTCTGATCATCTACAGGCGCAACAGGAATATCCATGGAAAGGGGATCATGAGGATCATAATCCCGCTCTTTGAACCGATCGTAATGCTGCTGTTTACGATGGATTATTTTCTGATCTCACTTGGGATCGCGCCGTGGCTTGAGGGCAAGGAGATCCTTGAACTCTATGCCAAAATATACCTGGTTGAAGTTCTGACCTGGGAATTCTATATTTTCATGGGCCTCGTGCCTGTCAATATGGATTATCAGAGTATACTTGAGAATTCAACGGTCGGGATGCAGATCCTGAGCGGCAGCGAAAAGATCCTCTCAAAGAGCGCTGCGCCCGTATCTGAGGAAATCTTGAAAGAGCTTGAAAAAAGGGATTTCGTCACACTGGAGGATGGAAAAGAACTGCATATGCAGGACCTGTCGGACGGATCCTTTTTGTGGTACACAGATACATCGCTCCTTAGAAAAACAATCGAAGATCTCGAAAACAGCGCGGAACAGCTTTACCAGCAGAGTACGCTCCTGGAAGAGGAGTTTAAGGCCAGAAACAATTTGGCAAGGACACAGGCACAGAACCGGATTTATGACGAACTGACAAGCGAGGTATCCGTTCAACTGCAGAAAATGAAGGAACTCACACACAGCCTGGACAGCGAGGATGATCACAGAGATACAATGCGAAAGTTGTGTCTGCTTGGCACATATGTGAAGAGACGCTGTAATTTGCAGCTGATCCGGCTGGGGATGGGGACGATCGATCCCAAAGATATGAAGATCAGCCTGGAGGACATGGTCAGGGCTATTAATAATATGGATATCATGGCCTCCATTTACTGGAATCCTCCCGGGCCATTACCGCCTGATTTCTCACTCTTTGTATTGGATACACTGGAAGAGGTGCTGGAATACGAGGATTTTCGGATCAGGGAGATCCGTATAGAAAGCATTCCGGGCGGAGCTGAATTGGAGGTTTTGAGATCCCCGGACAATCTTAAGAGAGCTGCTTATCAGAGTGCGAGTAAGCAGTATTTACTGACGACACAGGATCTTCCCGACGGCTGCAGAATTACGCTCTACGCGGGAGGTGACCACCATGTTTGAGAAGTTTAAGAAGAGACTTCATACGGTCTCGCTCGTTCGGGAGGCGATCAATAACTATCCTGATGGTATTTGCTTCGCAGCCCCTGGCGGAAGGCCAATCCTTTCCAACAAAATGATCAATGACGTCTGCTACATGCTGACAGGACACACTGTGACAAACGCAGACCGGATGTGGGAGGAAATCGGAGATTTAAAGATCCCCGGTGTGCACACCGGTCCGGACAGAAAAGCAGCGAGCGATCGCAATGAGGAGATAGAGCAGGTCCTGTGCCGCCTGCAAAATGGGCAGGTATGGCAGTTCCAGCGCCGGCCGCTGATACTGGAAACCGGACCGGTCATGCAGTACGAGGCGGCGGATGTCACAGAGCTTTATCATTATCAAACGCAGCTTCAGGAGAAGAATGATCAGCTGTCTGAAATGCTGGAGAGGCAGAAAGCGCTGCTGCAGAGCATTGTGGAAAACAATCTGAAAAAAGAAGTACTGCATACCAAAATGCGGATCCACTCCGATTTCGGACGAGTATTGGTCATGACAGAGAACAGACTCGCAAACAGGGACGAAAGTGAGGATGATACGGAAATCTTCGCAGCCTGGGATCATGTGATCACCGATATGGAGAACGCAAGTATGCGGGATGAGACCGTAACTGCTTCTCCTCAAAATGAACTCCTGAAAATGGCGGAAATGATAGGATGCAAAGTGGAATTTATTGGAGTGCAGCCCACAGAGAGACGGGCGTTACTCCTCCTGTATGCCGCTATTCGGGAAGCGCTGACAAACGCGGTCCGCCATGCCGGCGCCGACAGGCTTATTGTTGAGATCCGGCATGATGGGAGATTCTGCAGAGTCACAATTAAGAGCAACGGAAGGAATGACGCCGCATTCATACAGGAGGGAGGAGGGCTCAGCGACCTCAGACACCGCCTGGAGCAGGAAGGCGCATCGCTTCTTATGGAAATAGACAATGGAGTTGTGATGCATGTCACAATCCCGGTGGGAGAGAACGGATGACAAATGTACTGATTGTTGAAGATTCCCGTGTGTCACGGGAAGCTTTTGAGCGAACCTTGTGCGCTGACCCGGAATACAGCGTGGTGGCTGCGATCGAAAACGCAGCCAATGCGGAGATCGCCTGCATGACCAACCAGATCGACCTGATCCTTATGGATATCTGTACGGCAGATGACGAGTCGGGCATACGTGCGGCCGGGAAGATCAAGAAGAATTATCCTGACACGAAAATTATCATGATGACTTCTATGCCCGAGTATTCCTTCATGCAGAAGGCCAGAGACAGCGGCAGCGACAGCTTCTGGTACAAGGAATATGGTGAAACTTCTCTGTTGGAAATCTGTAAGCGCACAATTCACGGAGAACATGTATGGCCGGATACCCAGCCGGTTGTCATGATCGGTCTTGCCAGAAGTGACGAATTCACAGAACGCGAACTGGCTGTGATCCGCGAGCTGGCACAGGGCAGCCGGTATGAGGATATTACGGAATCACTCCATATATCCATGAATACAGTCAAATATCACGTCAAGAATATCCTTCTTAAGACGGGCTTTAAGACCACATTGCAGCTGGTGGCGGAAGTGGTAGAGAAGAGACTGATTCTGCCAAAATATTGATGCAGCTCAATAATAACTATCCTTTTGTGTGGGGCGCGTCTCGATCATACGTGTTACAATCAGTTTGCAGATCAAGGTGAAACACTTCTGCGCGGTTTTTTATAAGGAGGGTGAATATGAAAAACAGAAGGAAACGATTGCTGGCACTTGTACTTGTTCTTATTCTGACGATTTCCATGTCTGCAACAGCGTTTGCGGCTGTCAGGATCAGCAGGAAAAGCATTACGATCGCGGTCAACGCGCCCAGATGGCTGCATGTAGACGGCACCAAGAAGAAGGTAACATGGAAGTCGACGAATACTAAGGTCGTCACCGTGAAACAGACCGGCACGATCACTGGCAAAAAGGCCGGCAAAGCGACAGTTGTCGCGAGAGTCGCGGGGAAGAGCTATAAATGCGCAGTCACTGTTCTGAGCAACAAACAGATTGAAAACCGTGTTTATTCCAGAGTTCATAAGTACTACGGTAATTTGACCCGTTTGGGTTGTTATCGAAGAGGAACCACATTGGAAGTGGAAATAGGGCGGCCGAGAGGAGAAGGTGCAATCGTGATCACATATAAAGTAAATCTCAAGACCGGAAAAGCAGTAGCGGATTATTATACCTGGCGTGAATTCTTCCGCAAGGCACCGAGAACATTTACGGTGTTCTGAAACCGGAAAAACAAATAGTGTCATGCAAATAAAGGCTGTGAAGAAACTTCACAGCCTTTTGGGTATTCTGAATGGAATAAGGGAAACAATAGTTCATGTTAGTTTGTCAAAAATATCCAATGAATCGTATATAATGAGAACATGCCGGGGGTGTCTGTACGAATGATGAGAGAATGCAATGAATGATCAGGAACGATTTGAATCGGGAATCGAGCAGATAGAGAAAAAGGTCGATGAGGCGCTTATAGAAAAACGCGACGCCGATCAGCGGCAGACGCATCTGAGTGAGGCGCTTGCGGCTATAGAAGGAGATGGAAAGCTTGCGTCGCTTTTGCAGCGCAGGCTGTCCGATGCAGAGTCCAGACTTAACGAAGTTGAGGAGCAGATCAGGCACTACAAAGACGTCGTTCGCAGGATCAGTGATGAAATGCTGGCTCTCCATGACAGGAACTTGCACAGCAGGGAGGTGCTCGAGCAGCTCGAATCGATCGGGGCAGATGTCAGCGACGGATATGAGGTGCTTCACAGACGGCAGCTCCTTTTCGACAAATGCAGGGAGCAGCTCCGTGAGATCAGTGAAAAGCTGGAAATGGAAAATCCCCTGCCCAACTTGATCCTTTCCGTCTCCTTTGATAAGAAAAATGCGAAGATTGTCAAGGGGGAAGTGGACGCTGCCAAAGAAGAGCTGCTCGCTTATATGAGGGATCATCATTATAGCCCACAGGACTGGGATACCTTCATTCAAGACGCCAAATGCAGGATGCTGGTTCGGAAGATCGACAGAAACTACAAGCTCCCGCCCATGGCAATGGAGGAGGCGCGCAGGCAGCTCGACGCCTATATGACGCAGCAAGGGTACGATGAGAATGATTATGATAAATACTCCGGGGATCCGGAATGGCGATACCTGATGCATGCCGCAGCGCCGTTTGCAACCCTGCCTCCCAGAAAAGATGCGGATAATATCGGGGGATGGGGAGATTCGCCCGTCGATGAGACGATATCCGAAGCCGTAGCAGAGATGAACCGGAATTATAATTCGGGGGGCGAATGGAAATCCAATTGTCAGCGGTGTGTCCCGGCTTTTGAAATGCGGTTAAGGGGATATGACGTGACGGCGGCTCCCAGACGCGGCATGATTGATCATCTGGCTTATCATCCGGAGGATGCATGGGAAAATCCGGTGGTTCAGTTCTGCGGTGCTTATGATAACAGAGACTACATTTTGCAGGCACTGCAGAATTGGAGAGATGGCGCAAGAGTGCAGATCGTGGTAGTCGACAAATACGACCCGCATCGTGCCCATACGTTTATGGCGCTTAGAAATAACGGGAAAACAATGTTTCTGGATCCTCAGACAGGAGACGAACATGCGGAAGATTGTTTTGACTGGGCGGAGCTGTCCCTTACCAGATTCTGGAGGATTGACAACCTGCAGCCTTCCACTATGGTTATGGACTGCTGCCTGCGGGAAACAGGAGAAGGAGACTCTTATGGTCGGATTTGAGGAAGCAGTAGTAATAGCCGGAGAGTATTATAAGATCAGAGGTGCCGGTGACGTGAAGATCGGTACAGTTTATGAAACAGACGATCAGTGGATCCTTTTCCGTGATCCGGGAGATATAATAGAGACAGGCGCGTTTGTTGTTCTTGTGAATAAGGAGGACGGAAAAGCAGAACTTGAGGGCTATCCGACACGGGAGATGCACAAGATCCTGCAAACAGCGCGCAAGGTCCAATAGGGGCACCGCTCCTCTGACATAGGGAATGTTCATTGAAGATAAGACAGGGGACAGAATATGGCAAATGTGATCAAGTGGGAAGAGGTATACAGGGACAAGTGGTCCTACACATATGAGAAAAGCAGCAGCTCATTTCTGTGTTACAGGATCACAAAGCTTCCGGACTTCACGGAGAGGAGGTTCTCCTATCTGTGCAAGGAGATCGACCAGAGGCCGGTTGAAGTGGTCAAAAGGCAGATGAATATGCTCCGTAAGCTCCACGCACTGGGCAGCGACTGGGCGATCAGCCTGAGGCTGGTCAAGAAGAGCGACTGGATCACGCTGTACCTGTTGTTCCGGTTTACCGGCAGCAGGATTTTGACCGCAGATGAATTAAGCGGCGCAGACCATCAGATCCAGGACGCATTTATTAAATCGGAATACACTTTCGAGAAGGCGGACGATGAGCTCCACGAATGCACGGATCTTTCCTGGGCCGGTGAAGCCGCGGAGGTCGTGAAGAACGAGCAGGAGTATCATGGAGATAACTATCCAGGCGGTTTTCATCAGACCTTTTATGTCCCGTATTCATGGACAGCGACTGCCAATACGATGGAGGGAATCTGCCTGGCTCTTATGCGTCACGAAGGAAGCGCCGCAGTCGAAGTGACGGCTGTCCCCGCCGAATATCTGGAAGATGAGAGAAGCTGGCTCAATAACAGCATCAATGTGCTCAGGGAGTGCATGAACGGTGAAACGTTCAAGAATGAACATGGCAAAATACTGTGGCAGGGAAAGAAGCTCCCTGTGCTCAGGACGCCTCTGGACAACCTGGAGAAGATGAACAAGCAGTTCGATCTGGGACATCTGTATCTTGCGTCCGTCCGTGTGTTCGCGGACAGCGGAGCTGAAGAGCTGGCAAATGCATTTACTGTCAATTCCGTAAGAGATAAGGGCCAGATCATCGCCGACTACAGAGGCGGAAAGATTTTCAATCTGCTGGAGTCATTTTACAAGGATGTGAATATTTCGATCATCCCGTCGCAGTACTGGCTCACATACAGCGGCGAGGAGACGCCGCTCCGGGCGCAGCGATTGAGCAGGCTCTATTACGTGGAAGAGCTGTCTGATTTCTGGAGGATCCCGACGCCCGTGAAACCGGGATTTCCGGGCTTTGGCTATGACACTGGCCTCGGAGGCACGCGCAGGATCCGTAAAGAGGTCGGTACGATCAACCTTGGGGACTATCAGGACGAGGCGGAAGTCAACAACGCCGCAGCGCGATTTGCGCGTCAGCAGCTGGCCAAACACGGGCTGATCGTCGGCGTCCCCGGAAGCGGAAAGACCACGGCAATGTTCAATATTCTGAACCAGCTGTGGAATCCGGAAGAAGGAGAGAAGATCCCCTTTATTGTTCTTGAGCCTGCCAAAACAGAGTATCGGGCGCTTAAGATGCTTCCCGGATTTAAGGACGATATGCTGGTCTTTTCTCTCGGAGATGAAGGAGTGAGTCCATTCCGCTTTAATCCCATGGAAGTGCTTCCCGGCATCAAACTGGAAAGCCATATGTCCAAGCTCCAGGCCTGCTTTACAGGCGCGTTTGATCTCTTCGACCCGCTGCCGATCTTCCTTGAGCAGGCGATCAGGCGGACTTATATGGAAAAGGGATGGTATGAAGACAGCAGAGGCGGAGATCCTGGCGTGGAAACGCCGACGCTTGCGGATCTTTGCAGGAATGCGGAGTACATTGTCTCTCATTCAGGTTTTGATCCCAAGACCAAAGGAGATTTTCAGACTTCGCTTTTGGAGCGTCTCAATTCCCTGCGAAGAGGATCAAAAGGGAGAATGCTCGATACGCCTTCCTCCATCCCAATGGAAGAACTCATGGGGAAGCCGGTCATCCTGGAACTGGACAGCCTTAACGGCGATGAAAAATCGCTGCTGATGATGTTCCTTCTTACCTATGTCTTTGAATACTGCAAGGTGAAAAGAAAATCGGGTTCGCCGCTCAAACATATGCTGCTTGTAGAGGAGGCCCACAACCTGATCCCTGCCTCCGGAGGAAAAGGGAGCGATTACCGCGCGAATCCCAAGTCACACACAATAGAGTTGTTTGTGAATATGCTTGCGGAAATGAGAGCTCTGGGACAGGGAATCCTGATCGCGGATCAGCTTCCGACAGCCATCGCGCCGCAGGCAGTCAAACAGACCAACGTAAAGATCCTGATGCGCGTGACGGCCAAGGACGACCGGGTAGAAATCGGAAACACAATGGATCTCAACGAAGAGCAGATGCACCAGGTAGTCAATTTTAAGACTGGTCACGCTTACCTCTATCACGAAGGCGAGGACCGCGTCAGGCTGATCCGGATGGCCAATTTCAAGGAGGACTATAATGTGGAAGAGCCTCCGACAGATGAAGAACTGCATGCGATCATGGCGCCTTATGAGAAGTCGCATAACAGCCTGTTCATGCCGTATCCGCAGTGTTCCTCCTGCTGTAAGACTTGCAGCAGACGGGTGAGAAATCAAGCAGAAAGCTTTGTGAAAGGGCTGATGGAGAAGGACGCTTACAAGGAGTTTCTGGGCGCTGACAATGAGATGATGAACGTCGTCGGATTGTGCCAGATCTGTATGGCAATGACAAAGAGCGAGGTGCAAAGAATCACAGAGCGGTATGGACAGATCGGAGGCTGTTTCGGGTCCTGCGTCTATGTCCATATGATCAACCTGATGGGGCTTGAACAGGCTCGTTGTACGATCAGGGGAAGAAAGTGTTCGTGCGATAAAGAAAAGAGGCAGGAATATATGGCAAAATATGGTGCCTTTAGTAAATAGATCATAGTCTTAACAAGGGGAGAGTAAATATGGCAAAATGGGAAATGCTCGAAAACATTGAGGAAGATCTTGAAAGCAAAGAAAAGGATATTGAGGAAAACAAGGAAGAACTGGAACAGTTTGATAGAAGAATCTCGAAGATAGATTCCGCAATAAAGAAACTAGAGGGAGACGACGCGATCAAAGACTCTGTCTCTGAGAAAAAGAAAGAAGCTTCAAAGGAAAAAGAGGAGGCAGAGAAGAAAAGAAAAGAGCTTCTGGAAGAGGTCGAAAACTATGAAAATGAATTGGCGAAGTTAGAAGAAACGAATGCGCGCTCACAGAAACAAGTGGAGGCGTTGATCGGATTAGGCGAGGATATGAGCGATGCAGCTGCATTGATCGACAGCCGCGCGGCCAAGATCGCCTCCGCACAGAATAAGTTAAAAGAATACAGGAGCAAGCTGGAGAAGAAACTGCCTTAAAAGACGACCTTAGTGAAATGCCTTAATGAATTAAAGGGGGATAAAAATGTTTTGCAGTTCATGCGGAAAACCAATTGATGAAACAGATCTGTTTTGTTCATACTGCGGAGCTTCCACGAGTATGGTGCCTGTGAGCAGAGCGGAAAAAAGCAGTGATATGTCTTCTAAGAACACGGATCCGTCTGACAGCGGACCTGTCATCGATGCAGATCATGACAGTGTAAAGGCAGTAACAGACGAATCTGAAACAGCTGGTACACCTTTCGAGTCTGCAGCAGAGGAGACTGAACAGAAGCCGGATAATCCGCTGTTCTCTTCCGATGATTTCGATGAAATGAGAAAGCGCATCGCCGGAAAAGCGAAGAAGGCCCAGGAGACAGTGGCTTCCAATGCGTCGAGCGCTATGGAAAAAGCCTCCTCGTCGTTCAGCACAGAGAAGAAAAAGCCGGTAAGCAACACGCAGAAAACTGCTCCGGCACCGGAACGGGCCGGTCTTGTCAGCAAAGAATACTCCGGATCCAACTATATGACCAGAAAAGAGCTTTGGACCTGGCTGAAGAAGGACTCCAAAAGGCAGCAGTTCTACACAGAAGACATCGATGCGGAGACGGAGGATGAATACATTGCAGAACTCACTGAGAAGCTTCAGGAGAATCTTGTGCCTGTCAAAGTAGAGAAGAGAAAAATTGAGTGGGACAGGAGAAGCTGGGGGGATAATCTCTATTTTGTCACACCTACAACGAAAGTGGTGAACCCGCTTTCCTATATCGTACAGTTCTCCCATGTCGGTAAATTTACGTACGTGGAAGAGAAAACGTTCATTACGCCGCCCAAGCTTCCTCCGTCACCTCATGTAAAGAAAGCGGTTGACAGGGAATCGCTTGCTCGCGCCAGACAGGCGATGATGTATGGAGGCGGTCTCATCCTGGTAGGACTTATTTTCATGTTGATGCATATGGGGACCGAAGTCAGTCTTACAATCATGGGATCCGGCGCTTTCCTTATGGTGATCGGAGTAATTACAAAGAATAAAGCGAACGAAGTACTCAAGTACAATGCACAGTGCGACAGAGAATTGGCCGAATGGAACGGGGCCTGGAATAAATGGCAGAATTCAATTTTCATCCATTCTTTCCAGGAAGACGCCAATGGTCAGTTAAGCAGGATCTATGACAGTGTACATACAACCATTAATCAGCTCAATGAGTTGAAGTACAAGGATCGGAAGACGATGGAAGACCGGGACAAAAACGAAATGGCAGAACTTGAGAGTATGATCAAGATCAAGCAGCAGGAATACCGATGAAGGAGATGAATTATGTATTGCAAGAACTGCGGGAAGGAACTCAAGGATAACGACCGCTTTTGCCGTTATTGCGGAGCGGTGATCAAGCCCAAAAGCCAGGTGCCAGAGGCGGATCAGACAACCGTCCAGACTAATACGCCGGTGAAGGAGCAGGAAGTTAATATAAAGAGCAGCCCTGATAATGCGAAAGGTGATCAGAATAAAGGGAAAAAAGGGACTACAGCAAATAACTCGCTGATGCTCGGAATCGGAATCGGGATCGCGGTCGCAGCTGTATGCGGTCTGTTATTCTTTGTGACACAGAATAAGAAAAACTCCGGAAATGAGCCGGCTGCCGCTGCACAGGAAAACACGGCGGCTGTGCAGGAGAGCGCCGGAGAAGCGGCTGCAGATAACGCCGGCGAAGAGGCTCCTGAAGAAGCCGCGGCGGAGAATCCCTTGTCGGAAGAAGCGGCTGCGGCAGCACAAGAGAGCGGCGAAAGTGAAAGACATGAAGTTGAAGAGGTCGATTCCATAACAGCAGACACGTCTGTCGGCGACTATGTGCTGTACGGCGCCTATGAGCAGGACAATAGCCTTGAGAATGGAAAAGAACCTCTTGAGTGGATCGTCCTTGATAAATATGAAGACAGCTACCTGCTGATCACAGCGGAAGTGATCGATGAGGTCTGCTACAACGATGAGTGGGATGTGACGAGCTGGCAAAGCTGCTCTCTGCGCTCCTGGCTAAATGAAGAATTTATTGAGGAGGCTTTCACAGAGGCACAGACATTTCAGATTTCATATACGGAACACACTGATGTGAACGGCAATTATACTTCTGATCAGGTCTTTATCCTGAACCCGTGGGAACTGAAGAATTACTTCAGGTCCGATTCGGATCGTGCAGCTGGTGCCACAGATTACGCAGAGGCGCGGGGCGTCTATGAGTACAGTAACGGCAACTGTTGGTACTGGGCGGCAGAAGCCGGAGCTGACCGGCATTATGCAAGATATGTAAACTGCGAAGGCGTGATTCTCGAATACGGTATGCTTGTGTTTAACAATTCGTTTGGAGTACGTCCGGCGATTTGGGTTGAGAAGTGACAGGCGATTCAAATCATCAATGGCTGTGAAGTTCCCTTCACAGCCGTTTTTTTAATTCCCGTCTATCTTTTTGCGATTTTCTTATTATAATAGCAGTTATGATGCAATTATTATAAGTTAAAATGGCGCAGAAGGCTCTTTGAGCCGGAATCCGTGCATGCACAGTCCGCGCGCGGGGAGAAGCGCATGAATAGAAACACGTAGAACAGTGAGGAAAATATGGACGTAAGCAATAAGATCCTGGAAAAGTATGAAGTCCTGCAGCACCAGTACCTGAAAGATACAGGGTGCGACAGCCTTCTCTTAAGACACAGAAAGACAGGCGCCAGAGTGGCCCTTCTTCCCTGTGATGATGACAATAAAGTGTTTTATATCGGATTCCGCACGCCGCCGGAGGATTCGACGGGCGTCGCGCATATCATCGAGCACACAGTGCTGTGCGGATCGAGAGATTTCCCGGTCAAGGATCCTTTCATTGAGCTTGTCAAGGGTTCGCTCAATACATTTCTGAACGCGATGACCTATCCGGACAAGACCGTGTACCCCGTGGCCAGCTGCAACGACACCGATTTCAAGAACCTGATGCACGTATATCTGGACGCGGTGTTCTATCCCAATATCTACAAGGAACAGAACATTTTCCGCCAGGAGGGCTGGCATTATGAGGCGGACGACGCAAACAGCCCGATCACAGTGAACGGCGTTGTCTACAACGAGATGAAAGGCGCGCTGTCTTCGCCTGACGACGTGCTCTCGAGGAGCATTTACGCGGCGCTTTATCCGCACACGCCTTACGCCGTGGAATCGGGCGGGGATCCGGTCTATATTCCGGATCTCACCTACGAGAACTATCTGAATTTCCACAGGCGCTATTATCACCCCTCCAACAGCTATATCTATCTCTACGGAAATATGGACATGGAGGAGAGACTGACCTACCTCGACGAGGCGTACCTGTCAGCCTTTGACCGCCTTGCGATCGACTCGGAGATCCCGGAGGAGCCTGCTTTTACAGAGCCCGCGGAAGTCTGCGAGCACTATTCCATCCTCGCGGAGGAGGACGAAGCCGGCAAGAGCTATCTGTCCTGGAATGTGTCACTGGACAAGGACGGACAGGACACGGAACTTGGTCTTGCCTTCAAGATCCTCGATTACATGCTCTGCGACGCCGAAGGCGCCCCTGTCAAAAAAGCGCTCAGGGACAAGGGCATCGGCGAGGATGTGTATTCCCTTCTTGAACTCGGCATCCGCCAGCCCACCTATTCGGTGACGGCCAAGTACACAGATCCCGAGTGCAAAGAGGAGTTCATCGAAACGATCGAGCAGACGCTGCGGGAGATCGCGGACAAGGGCCTTGACCAGAGGGCGCTCCTCGCGGGCATCAACCACTTCGAATTCAAATACAGAGAAGCCAACTACGGCTATTATCCCAAGGGACTTGTATACGGCCTCAACGCCCTCGATACATGGCTCTACAACGATATGACGCCCTTCATTAATCTGGAGCTCGGCGAAGCGTTCGCGCAGCTCAGGAAAAAGATGGGCGAGGGATATTTTGAACAGCTGATCAGAAAATACCTTCTGGACAACCCTCACAAAGCGATCGTCGTGATGACGCCTGAAAAAGGCCTTACAGAGAAGGTCGCGGAGGAGCTCAGGCAGAAGCTGGACAAGTTCGCAAAGGGACTGACAGCTGAAGAGAGGCAGCAGATCGTCGATGAACTGGCAGCGCTCCGCAAATGGCAGCAGACCCCCAGTTCCAGGGAGGATCTGGAAAAGATCCCCATGCTCCGCAGAGAGGACCTCACCAGGGAGATCAGGCCTTTTGTCAACCGCATCGAGGAGGCGGCTTTCGCGGGCAGCAACGGACAGGAGAGAAAAGCGACGCTGGTCACACACCCTCTCCATACGTCTGGAATTGACTATCTGACTTTTATGTTTGATATCTCTGACCTGCCGCAGAAGTTCTTCCCCTACCTCGGCATTTACAAAACACTGCTGAGTGTCCTGGATACAGAGCGCTACAGTTACGCGGAACTGGACAGGGAGATCAACATCTATACGGGCGGCATAGGACCGACCGTCAGCGTCTATACCAGAAACGGCAATCCGTCCGATTACAGAATGATGGCGGAAGTCAACTGCAAGACGCTGCATGAGAACCTTGGCGAGGCGATCGGCCTTGTAAAGGAGATCCTCACAGCGACCAAATGGGACAGCAGGGAACGCATCCTGGAAGTGCTCGAGGAAGAGCGCGCCGAGATGCGGGCGGAACTGCCTTCCTCCGGCCACGCTACTGCTGCGGTCAGGGCTATGTCCTGTATTTCCGAGACATCCCTGATCATGGACTGCGTCAACGGCGTCAACGCGTACCGATCACTGGATGAGGTTTGCGGTCTGCTTGAACAGGATAAAGCGGACGATCTGATCGCGATCCTTTCGGATATGACCAGGTTCATTTTCCGTCAGGACCACATGATGGTCGACTGCACAGCAGATGAGGGCAGCATTTCTGAGATCGCGGAAAAGACCGCGGAACTCGGCGCAGCCCTGTATCCGGCATCATCAGCGCAGGAGGATCTTAAGAACTACGGTCCCGCTTTCGCAGTAAACCCTGTAAAGGTGAAAGAAGGATTTACGACAGCCGGACAGGTCCAGTTCGTCTGCAGGGCAGGAAACTTCGGCGGCAAAGGACTTCCTTACACAGGAGCCATGCGGGTTCTCCGCGTGATCCTGGGATACGATTATCTCTGGAACAAGGTCAGAGTGACCGGCGGCGCGTACGGATGTATGAGCAGCTTTTCAAGAGACGGATTCGCATATTTCGTCTCCTACAGGGATCCTCATCTGGCGAGGACTATCAGGACTTTCGAGGAAGCGCCGGATTATATCCGCGGCTTTGATGCGGATGAGCGCGCCATGACCAAATATATCATCGGCGCGGTTGGCGCTCTGGATCATCCCATGACGCCTTCCACATACGGCAAGTATTCCCTGACAGCCTATATGACAGGCCTGACCGAGGAGAAGGCGCGCAGAGAGAGAGACCAGGTCCTTGACTGCCAGCCGGAGGATATCCGCGCGCTGGCAGCGCAGATCGAGGCATTCCTCTCCGACGACTGCCTGTGCGTTGTGGGCAGCGACGAGAAGGTCCGCTCTGAGAAAGAGCGATTTGATAAATTGACTAAACTTCAGTAAGAACCAGAAAAAGGCAGGAAATCCATGACAAATACGGATGCAATGACAACACAGGCGAATAAGCCCCGGAAGGCCGGATTCGCGACGATCATCGGAAAACCCAACGTCGGCAAATCCACACTGATGAACAGGCTGATCGGCCAGAAGATCGCGATCACCTCCTACAAACCGCAGACGACAAGGACCCAGGTCCGCACGATCCTGACAGAGGACCGCGGACAGGTCGTATTCCTCGATACGCCCGGCATTCACAATACAAAGACCAGAATGGGCGAGTACATGGTGAAGGCCGCACAGAGCACGCTCAAGGAAGTGGACGTGGTCCTGTGGCTTGTGGAGCCCAGGGAGAAGATGAGCGAAGAGGACAAGAACATTGTCAAGCTCCTTGCCGAAGTTAAGACGCCTGTCCTGATCCTGATCAACAAGATCGATTCGGTCAAGAAGGCGCAGATCCTTCCCGTCATCGCGCTTTACCAGCGCGCCTATGATGAAGCAGTCAAGGCGCAGGGAAAGGCCGATGAGGCAGCCGGCAAAAAGCCCCGCGAGACCAACCTCAAGGGTATTATTCCGGTCAGCGCCCGCACAGGCTACGGAAAGGACGACCTCCTGGAAAGCCTTTTCAACCTTCTTCCCGAAGGCGAGCCTTTCTATGATGAGGAGCAGATCACAACCGAGACGGAGCGTGAGATTGCGGGCGAGATCATCCGCGAAAAGGCGCTGCGTCTTCTGCAGGAGGAAGTTCCCCACGGGATCGCGGTGACCATCGACAGTATGAAAGACCGCACAAGGAGAGACGGAACGCAGATCTGCGACATCGACGCCTCCATCATCTGCGAGCGCGAGAGCCACAAGCTGATCGTCATCGGCAGGCAGGGCGCCATGCTCAAGAAGATCGGAACGGCGGCGAGAACCGATATCGAGAACATGCTGCAGTCCAAGGTGAACTTAAAGCTGTGGGTCAAGGTCCGCAAGGACTGGAAAGACAACGAGCAGCAGATGAAGTCCTTTGGATACGACATGCGCAAATACAAATAATATAAGCGAGATGAGTTCGAATTATGAAGTGACCGGCATGGTCCTGAGCAGCGTTCCGGCCGGAGAATATGACAGAAGGATCGAGATCCTGACAAAGGAGCGCGGACGGATCTCCGGATTCGCGACAGGCGCCAGAAGACCCGGAAGCCCAGTGATGGCGGCGGCGCAGCCGTTCGTGTTCGGCACCTTTGTGATCAGTGAGGGCAGGAGCGCCTATAAGATCCGGGACGCGAGAGTCGGGAACTTCTTCCCGAAGCTTCGCACCGATGTGTCGCTCAGCTGCTACGGCTCCTATTTCATGGAAGTCCTGCAGTATGTGACGCGGGAGAACAACGATGAGACGGCACTCCTGATGCTGGCTTACCAGAGCCTTCGGGCGCTGGAGTCGGACGTCTTTGATAACCGTCTTGTGCGCGCGGTCTTCGAGATCAAGACCGTCATGATCGAAGGCGAATACCCGGGTCCCAGAAGAGATACGCAGTATCTGGACGCGACGCTGTACACGCTGGACTATCTTTTTAAGACCGCTCCGGCCAGAGTCTACACCTTCGGCGTAAAGCCGGAAGTTCTGGAAGAACTGGCCGGGTACGCCAAATGGCTGTGCAAAAAGACGTGGGATCACAGGTTCCAGAGCCTGGAGATCCTGGAACTGCTGGCCTGAGGAGCCGCCCGGAAGCGATATAAAGGGCATTCTCCGTTGCAAAACAAAGAGTATTCCCTTATAATTAAACGTCGATGATTCAACTTGTTATGTCAAAAAATAATTTAAGATAAGGAGCACGTAATCAATGGAAAAGACAATGGATAAGATCGTGGCGCTGTGTAATGCCAGAGGTTTCATTTACCCCGGTTCCCAGATCTACGGCGGACTGGCCAACACATGGGACTACGGAAATCTGGGCGTTGAGCTCAAGAACAATGTCAAGAGGGCATGGTGGCAGAAGTTTGTGCAGGAGAGTCCCGAGAACGTAGGCGTTGACTGCGCGATCCTGATGAACCCTCAGACATGGGTGGCCAGCGGACATCTGGCAAGCTTTTCCGATCCGCTCATGGACTGTAAGGCCTGCGGCGAGAGATTCCGTGCGGACAAACTGATCGAGGATTATGCCGCTGAGCATGACATGACTCTCGATGGCAGCGTTGACGGCTGGACTTCCGATGAGATGATGAGCTTTATCAATAAGTTCTCCGTTCCCTGCCCCAGCTGCGGCAAGTTCCACTGGACCGATATCCGTCAGTTCAACCTGATGTTCAAGACTTTCCAGGGCGTTACAGAGAGCAGCGCTTCCACTGTTTACTTAAGACCCGAGACAGCACAGGGTATTTTCGTAAACTTCAAGAACGTGCAGAGAACCTCCCGCAAGAAGATCCCCTTCGGAATCTGCCAGATCGGCAAGTCCTTCCGAAACGAGATCACACCCGGCAACTTCACATTCAGAACCCGTGAGTTCGAGCAGATGGAGATGGAATTCTTCTGTGAGCCCGACACCGATCTTGAAGATTTCTGCTGGAACTGGCTGATGAAGCTCGGCCTCAAGCCCGAAGAGACCAGAATGAGAGACCACGACAAGGAAGAGCTCTCTTTCTATTCCAAGGCGACGACCGACATCGAGTTCCTCTTCCCCTTCGGATGGGGCGAACTGTGGGGCATTGCGGACAGAACCGATTACGACCTGACACAGCACCAGAACGTATCCGGCGAGGATATGTCCTATTTTGACGATGCCAAGAAGGTCAAGTATATCCCTTACGTCGTAGAGCCTTCACTCGGCGCTGACCGCGTGACTCTGGCTTTCCTCTGCGCAGCTTATGACGAGGAGGAGCTCGAGGGCGGCGACAAGAGAACTGTCATGAGATTCCATCCCGCGCTGGCACCTGTCAAGGTCGGCGTTCTTCCTCTTTCCAAGAAGCTCGGCGACCAGGCTTTCGAAGTCTACAAGAACCTCAGCAAAAAGTTCAACTGCGAGTACGACGACAGAGGCAACATCGGCAAGAGATACAGAAGACAGGACGAGATCGGCACTCCTTTCTGCGTGACATACGATTTCGATTCCGAGACAGATAAGTCTGTGACCATCCGTATGAGAGACAGCATGGAGCAGGTCCGTGTTCCGATCGCTGAGCTGGATGCATGGTTCGCTGACAAGTTCGATTTCTGAAACAATACGCAGGATTGCGTATAAAACACGTTTAACTGCGTGTTTTGAAGCTGCGCAATATAAGGCGCGGTTTCCGTGTTAAAGATAAATAGAAAGGTATGACATAAACAATGAAATACTATGGCGTAAATGAGCTTCGTGAAATGTTCCTGAAGTTCTTTGAGAGCAAGGGACACCTGAGAATGAACAGCTTTTCTCTGGTACCCCACAATGACAAGAGCCTTCTGATCATCAACTCCGGAATGGCGCCCCTTAAGCCTTACTTCACAGGCGAGGAGATCCCGCCCAGAACGCGCGTGACCACCTGCCAGAAGTGCATCCGCACAGGCGACCTTGAGAACGTAGGCAAGACAGCCCGCCACGGCACTTTCTTCGAGATGCTGGGCAACTTCTCCTTCGGCGACTACTTCAAGAAAGAGTCCATTCCGTGGGCATGGGAGTTCCTGACTGAGTGGGTAGGCCTCGACCCCGACAGACTCTATCCGTCTGTTTACGAGGGCGATGACGAAGCTTACAATATCTGGCTCAACGATATGCATATTCCGGCTGAGCGCATTTACAAGTTCGGCAAGGCGGACAACTTCTGGGAGCACGGCTCCGGTCCCTGCGGACCCTGCACCGAGATCTATTATGACCGCGGCGAGAAGTGGGGCAACGGTCCCGAAGACGTTATGGGCGGCGAAGGCGACAGATATATGGAAGTCTGGAACGTCGTATTCTCCCAGTTCAACAACGACGGACACGGCAACTACACTGAGCTCGAGCACAAGAATATCGACACCGGCATGGGCCTGGAGCGTCTGGCTGTAGCCGTTCAGGACGTAGCTTCCCTGTTTGACGTGGACACAGTCCGCGCGCTCAGAGATGAAGTCTGCGCGCTGGCAGGCTGCGAGTACGGCAAAGATCACGAGACCGACGTCTCCGTCCGTATCATCACAGACCACATCCGTTCCGCGACCTTCATGATCTCTGACGGTATCATGGCCAGCAACGAGGGCAGAGGATACGTTCTTCGCCGTCTGATCCGCCGCGCGATCCGCCAGGGCAGAAAGCTCGGCATCAAGGACGCTTTCATGACCAAGCTCGCTGAAGCGGTCATCGAGGGATCCAAGGGCGGCTATCCCGAGCTCGAGGAGAAGAAGGTATTCATCCTCAAGAACCTTGCGATCGAGGAAGAGCGTTTTGCAAAGACCATCGACCAGGGTCTCGATATTCTGGCAGGCATGATGGAGAAACTGCGCGCAGAAGGCGCCAAACAGCTCTCCGGCGATGACGCGTTCCTTCTTTACGACACATACGGATTCCCGATCGACTCCACGCAGGACGTGCTTGAGGAGAACGGATTCACAGTTGATACAGAAGGCTTTGAGAAGGCCAGAGCAGAGGCCCGCGAGAAATCCAAGGGCAGCTGGATCAAGACTTCCATGAGCGGCAAGGAAGCGACTGTCTACGACCAGATGGACGCAGCCTGCAACTCTGAATTCGACGGCTATGACAAGCTTGAGCAGGACAGCGAGATCATCGCGCTGGCACAGCTCCATGACGCTGCAGACGAAGAGCCCGATGAGGTCGCCGAGGCTGTTACAGACGGCATGCGCGCGGCAATCATCACCAAAGAGACTCCTTTCTATGGAACTATGGGCGGACAGATCGGCGATATCGGCGAGATCGTATGCGGAAAGAGCACTTTCAAGGTCGAGAAGACCGAGCATGTGGCCGGTTCCAAGATCGCGCACATCGGCGTTGTCACAAGCGGCATGTTCAAGATGGGCGATGTCGTCACCCTCAAGGTTGACGCTAAGAACCGCCGCGATATCTGCAGAAACCACAGCGCTACGCACCTGATGCAGAAGGCACTCCGTGTCGTTCTGGGCACCCATGTCGAGCAGAAGGGCTCCTACCAGGATGCGGACCGCACAAGATTTGACTTCAGCCACTTCCAGGCTATGACAGCGGAAGAGATCAAGGCAGTGGAAGATCTGGTCAACGAGAAGATCTCCGAAGGTCTCGATGTCAAGACCGCGATCATGAGCATCGAAGACGCCAAGAAGAGCGGCGCGATGGCCCTGTTCGGCGAGAAGTACGGCGATGAAGTCCGTGTCGTCAAGATGGGCGAGTTCTCCACAGAACTCTGCGGCGGCACACATGTCAGGAATACAAGCCAGATCGGCCAGTTCAAGATCCTGTCCGAGAACGGCGTCGCAGCAGGCGTCCGCAGGATCGAGGCGCTGACCGGCGACAACGTTCGCGCTTACTATGAGGATCTGGAGAAGAAGATGCGTGAAGCAGCCGCTATGGTCAAGGCAACGCCTGACACCCTGGCTGACCACATCAAGAAGCTTCAGGATGAGCTCAAGGCAGTGAAGAGCGAGAACGAGTCCCTCAAGGCCAAGGAAGCGCAGAGCGCACTGGGCGACGTCATGGACAAGGTTGTTGAGATCAAGGGCGTCAAGTTCCTCGCTTCCGCTCTCAAGGACGTCGATATGAACGGGCTCCGCGATCTGGGCGACCAGCTCAAGGAGAAGCTCGGCAGCGGCGTGATCATGCTGATCTCCGAAAAGGGAGGCAAGGTCAATCTGATGACCATGGCTACCGATGACGTCATTAAGAAGGGAGCCCATGCGGGCAACCTGATCAAAGCGGTCGCCAAGGAAGTCGGCGGCGGCGGCGGTGGACGTCCCACCATGGCGCAGGCCGGCGGCAAGAACCCCGCAGGTATTGATAATGCGCTGAAGGCAGCACCGGCTGTACTGGAAGGCATGATCAAATAAAGTGCTGTAAAGGCAGACAGAACTCAATAAACAAGCACACGAAGGCCTGTCACCTGCAAAAGCGGGCGGCAGGCCTTGAGAGCATACAATATGAATATAACTGTATATTTGGGCTCAGCGGAAGGAAAGGATCCCAAGTACGCCGAAGAGGTGAAGAGACTCGGCGCCTGGATCGGCAGGGAAGGCCACAGACTGATCTACGGCGGCAGCAGGATCGGCCTCATGGGTGAACTGGCAGAGGCGGTTCTTGTCGCAGGCGGAGAAGTGATCGGCGTGGAACCCGATTTCTTCGTACAGAGCTGCCTGCAGCACGACGGCATCACGGAGCTTATTGTGACGAAGACAATGGCAGAGAGAAAGACCAGGATGATCGAGCTGGGAGACGTCTATATCGCCTTCCCCGGCGGGACAGGCACTCTGGAGGAGATCTCGGAAGTGATGTCACAGGTGCGTCTGGGCCACAACGAGAGTCCCTGCATTGTTTTGAACCTGGACGGATATTATGAGCCTCTGCGGGCCATGCTGGACAGGATGGTACAGGAAGGATTTCTGGACCGGGAGAGCAGAGAAAAATTCCTGTTCGCCGCGGATACGGAAGAGATCGGACGAATTCTGGGCTGACCGGACAGCCGGTAAATGCCGGGAGGAGAACAGATATGGATAAGAGAACGAAGAAAGACCTTGAGAGGCTGGAAAATCTGACCAATGCGGAGAGGAATCTGCTGAAAGGCCTGTACGGCGATATGTTCGGTACTTCCACCACCGGTTCCGGCAGCAGAAAGCCTGTCGGCAGGAAGACTTCTGAGCCGACTGCCGCGGACCTTCTCGACGAGGCCTACAAAAAGCACAAGGATCCCTTGGCCGATGCAAAGAAGGCGCTCAAAGAAGCGCAGGATCTTGTGGCCCGCACCGAGGAACTTTCCCAGGGCATGATGGATTCCAACAAAAAGAAAACGGACCAGCTGATGGAGAATCTGGGCAGAACCGGCGAAGTGACGCCTGACGGATCTCCGCAGACAGCGAAGCAGACCGACGGGGACAGCGGAATGCCTGTGCAGACAGCGACCGGCGGTCCCGCGCCTGCTCCGGAACCCGAAAAGCCCAAGGAGCCCGAGAAGGACCCCATGGAAGAGCTGGAGAGCCTGGTTGGCCTTACGACGATCAAGGAAGACGTCAAGGAGCTGATGGCTTTTGTCAAAATACAGAAGCTCCGCAAAGACGCGGGCCTCAAATCGGTGCCTGTCTCCCTGCATCTTGTGTTTACGGGCAATCCCGGTACCGGTAAGACGACGGTCGCCAGGATCATCGGAAGGCTCTACAAGCAGATCGGAGTGCTCTCCCAGGGCCAGCTCGTGGAAGTAGACAGATCCGGCCTGGTCGCGGGATATGTGGGACAGACCGCCCTCAAGACGCAGGAGCAGATCAAGAAGGCCATGGGCGGCGTTCTTTTCATCGACGAAGCATATGCGCTCGCCCAGAAGGACGACGCGTTCGGCCAGGAAGCGATCGATACCGTCCTCAAGGCTATGGAGGACCACAGAGACGATCTGGTCGTGATCGTCGCGGGATACACCAAACCGATGGAGAAGTTCATCAACAGCAATCCCGGTCTCAAGTCCCGCTTCAACAAGTACTTTGAATTCCCGGATTACACCATCGATGAACTGGAGGCCATCTTCAACCTCAACTGCAAAAAGTATGACTACATTGTGGAGGAGGACGCGCAGAAACAGATCAGGGCACGCATCGTCAGCAGAAAGATGCAGAGGCAGGATAACTTTGCAAACGCCCGCGAAGTCCGCAATATGTTCGAGGACATTATCACCAATCAGGCGCGCAGAGTCGCCGCTATGGAAAATCCGACCCATGACGACATGATGCTGATCACCGTCATGGATCTGTCTGATGATATCGGCGACAAGACGGACAGCAAAGAGATCGAGAAGATGGAAGAAGCCGCGAAAGCGCTTCCGGCCCCTGAACTGGAACTGCCCGGTGAGGAAGAGCCGGCAGAAAAGCCGGAGGAAACACCTGAAGAGCCGGAAAAGACCGCGGAAGATCAATAAAACAATAAAGGATAGACAGATTCATCATGGCTGAACAAAGAGAAGGAATGATCACTGTCCGCAGTGATCTGGGTAATTACATGGAGCAGATCGATCAGTATACGGCGCAGCTGCCGCTGACGATCCGCGAACAGATGAGACAGGCGCTTTACCGCGAATATGAGAGTGATTACGAGGCGCAGGAGGCTCTCTGCAGGGAGATGCTGGAAGCAGTGCCCGGAAATCCGGATGTGCTCTCCATGCTCGGCAGATGTCTTTTGTCCCAGGGGCGCCCTCAGGAGGCAGTGCAGTATCTGGAAGAGGCGCACAGCGCGGATCCGGGTGAACAGAACACAGCGATCAGCCTGGGCCAGGCGTATCAGATGCTCAAAGAGTACAAAAAGGCAGTACAGATCTTTTCAGAGATCGACACGCCCGCGGAGCACCATCCCTTCTTCTACACGGCCTACGGAGACTGCCTGGAAAACCTCGGCCAGAAAGAAAAGGCCAGGGAGATCTACCGGAAGGAAGTGACCCACTGGGAGGAGACGAGAGAGATCCTCTCTGTCGATATCCTGGACGGCTGTTTTGTGCGCACCCTCTATCTGGACGCGCTTATGGGAGCTGTGGAGCTCACCGTTGATCTGGGCGTCTATAAGCGCTTTCTGACCAAAGTGACGATGGATGCGAACATGCAGAGGCGGCTGGCACAGAATATTTCCTTCCTCAGCACCGCGCTGACAGTCCGCACTTTCCGCATTCCTTTCCGCTCCCTGATCAGGGAAGTGGAAGAACAGGGATATCTGCTGGACAGTGAGCAGTATTTTATCATCGAGAATGCGTACCGCTCTGTGGAGTCCTATGAATATCATGAGGACAATGCGGTCAGCGCCATGATGGAGAGTTTTCTCTCTGCGGAGAGCCGGGCGCCGATGGCAGGCGCCGGTGACGAAGATACCGACGCGAAACTGACCGCGCTCTCTTATGAATGGTATATGACCCGCTACATAGAGAATCACGGTGAAGAGATGATCTATGTGTCTGAGAAGTATCCCCACACATATATGAGGACGGTGACATTCCTGGATCAGCTGCAGATGCTGGGCGGAGAGGGAATGAGAAAAGCGATCCTTGATAAGCTGGAGACCTTCGATGATATCAAGGTGCCCCGCGACGCACTGGAAGCGGGCATGGAGGAAGCTTACCAGAAAGCGCTTCGCCGCAAAAAGGAACCGGTTTATCTGACCGAGGGCAATGTGACTTACAAGAGGACCGGAAAGAAGATCCTTCCCAATGATCCCTGCCCCTGCGGATCCGGCAAAAAATACAAGAAATGCCACGGCAGAAAGTGATGCTTACGCATGAAGATCCAGGAACACGAACTCTACTCCATAAACTTCTATGAATATGGTGAAGCATACTTTGGAAGCTGCGGCGGGACCCGCTACCGGGTCGCGCGCGAGCCTCTCAAAAATGTTCACTACACGCCGCCGGATCAAAGAGATCCGGCCGTGCTGCTCGCGACAGTCTGGCCGGAGCCTTATTCTTATGGAGCGGCGGACCCGGAAAGCATGCGGAGCAAAGAGTTTCCGTTTTCCGCGGAAGGCCTGTCCTCGGTCATTGACTGGCTCAATGAGCAGGCAGGCGCGGGAGAAGCGTGATATGAAGATAACGCATATTTATCACAGCGGCTTTGTGATCGAATTACATGATTCAGTACTGATCTTTGACTGGTATTCGGGAGACCTGCCGGATTTTGACCCCGAAAAGAGGGTATTTGTATTTGTCACCCACGGTCATGCGGATCATTATTCCTCGAGGATCTGGACGCTGCAGAACAAGTATGACCATATCAGCTATATCCTGGACTGCTGCACGGCGCCGGAGCGCAAGGGAGATTCGATCCTGCATGTACAGCCGGGAAGGCATTACCAGATCCGAAATATTCAGGTCTTCGCGATCCGCTCCAATGATGAGGGAGTCGCATACGCGGTTTCCGCGGAGGGATTCAATTTCTTCCATGCGGGAGATCTCAATGTCTGGCACTGGAATGACGCGCCGGCACACGATAACGCCTATTCTCTGAAGATCTACAGAAGGCAGCTGGAGAAGATCAACGGTCTCTGCTATGACGTGGCCATGATACCGCTCGATCCAAGACTCGGCGAGAACGCGCCCAAAGCGATCGAGGAGTTTTTCAGAAATGTGCACTGCAGAATGCTGTTTCCCATGCACTACTGGAACAGGCGGGCGGAGGCAGCCGCGTATCTTGAGGATGACCGGCTCACGCCCTACAGGCAGCAGATCTTTTTTGGCAGACAGGCCGAAATATAAACGAATAGTGATATTGATCTCAAATAGACTGCGGACAGAACGCCCGCAGTCTTTCTTATGTCTGAAAAAGGCCGTATTTGAGCCATTGTTTTGACGAAACGGGCTATAACTGTTATTCTAAAAGATATGAAAGAAAACGCAGGGTATAGGAGGATAACTATGAGTAAGAGACTTGTGACTGCGCTTATAACCCTTCTTACTGTATTGCTCCTGACAGGATGCAACGCAGATAAAAAGGCGGTTACAGAGGCTGCGGAAGGTTTTCTGAACGGAATGGTAGCGAACGACCTGGATGCGGTCTCGCAGTATGCTGCTGAGGACTTTATGAAGAGCGAGACAATGCAGCTGATGGATCCCCAGTATCTGTCCGACGCGTTCTATGCGGCTATGAATGTCAACAAGGAAGACATGAACGAGGAGACGCAGAAAGTAGTGGACGACTACGTCAGTGAAGTGGTGGCGAGAGCCTATAAGAACTTCGAGATCCAGGATATCAAGGTCCAGGAGTCATCCGCAGCCGTGACAGCGAAGATCACATTGGGCTATGACCCCGATGCTTCCGCGAAGATCCCGGACGAGACGATCGATCTGATCAGCGAGTATCAGTCAGAGCACTATGATGAGCTTGTTTCCATCTACACGGATGAAGGCGAGAACGCCATGTACAGAAAGCTCTACAATGACCTGATCCCGATCGTGGTCGGAAAGATGCAGGAAGCGCTGTCAGCGGGAACCGTCACAGAGGAGAAAACGATCCTCACGCTTGAGAAAGTTGACGGCAAGTGGCTGATCACTGCTCTTGAGGAAAACCGCCCCGGCGCGGCGCTGGGCTCTACAGAGGAGGCGGCGGCAGCGGCGACAACTTCGGCCGTTTCGACCGAATATGCGGCAGAAAACGAGGATTCCGCACAAGGCAGCACTTCTTCGGAATACGCGGATGAAGCAGCAACAGACGGGGAGTATAGTGAATAATGCCGATCCCGTTAAAGCTTCAGGTGTTCGAAGGTCCCATGGACCTTCTGATGCACCTCATTGAAAAGAATAAAATCGACATCTATGATATTCCGATCGTAACGATCACAGATCAGTATCTGGAATATGTAAGGCAGATGGAACACGACGACATGAACGTCACCAGTGAGTTTCTGGTCATGGCAGCTACGCTCCTCGATATCAAGAGCCGCATGCTTCTTCCGAGAGACGAGGATGAAGACAGTGAAGAAGGGGATCCCAGAGATGAACTGGTCAGAAGGCTTCTTGAATATAAGATGTTCAAGTACATGTCGGAGGAACTTCGGGAGAAGAACCGCCATGCCGGCTTTACCTATTTTAAGCCGCAGGATCTTCCCGCGGAGGTGCGAAGCTACGTGCCCCCGCTCAATTATGAGGAGCTGATCGGAGACCGCACCGCGCAGAGTCTTCAGGACGTCTTCAGGGATGTCTTAAAGCGCAAGAAGAGTCGTGTCGACCCTATTCGAAGCGGCTTTGGCAAAATACAGCGGGAAGAGATCAGCGTGGCGGACAAGCAGCTCTATGTCCGCGCCTATCTGGAGAACCATCCGCACGCGGATTTCAGGGAAATGCTGGAACTGGAGAACAGCCGCGAGGAGATCATTGTGACCTTCCTCGTCATCCTTGAACTGATGAAATCCCAGAAGATCCGGATCACACAGGATGAAGCGTTCGGCAGGATATGGATCGACCTGGTCACGCCCGGAGAAGAAACGGAGCCGACGGAGCAGGACCCGATGGAGCAGGACCCGATGGAGTCGGACCCAATGGAGCCGGAGCCGCTGGAGCAGGACTCAGTGGAGCCGGAGCCAATGGAGCAGGACTCAGTGGACACGGAGCTAATGGAGCAGGATTCAGTGGACATGGAGCCAATGGAAGATCCGGAGCCCGGACCGGCCGCAGAACCCGAGCTGACCGCAGAACTAAAGCTCGATCTGATCGCTGATCCGGAACCGGAACTGATCGTCGAGCCGGAACCGGAACTGATTGTCGATCCGGAACCGGAGCCGGTCCGCAGGCATCTGATCACAAGACCCAGACAGCATATGACAGGGCCCGGGAGGCACGCGTTTCCGATTACCGCGAAGAGAATGCGCAAAGACAAGTTCCGCTTAGCCCGCGGAAACAGAATCTGGAAAAGAAGAAAGCACCTGCGTCTGCATCTGACATCACGAAAAGGAACATAAATCCACTGCAATAAAAGGGAGGTTAGTATGTCTATTGTTTTCCACAAAGAGACGCGTACATTTCATCTCTATAATGACAGTATCAGTTACATCTTCAGAGTCATGGAAAATGACCAGCTGGAGCATCTGTACTATGGAAGGAAGATCAGCGACGAGCAGTCCTATGATATCTATCACGAAGAGACCATGCGCGCGCTGATGTCTGTATGCGTGCCGGAACCCGGACTTCTTTCCATGCAGTATACCAAACAGGAATACCCGGTCTACGGCACCGGCGACTATCGCAGCCCCGCTACTTCGATCCTGCAGAAAAATGGAAGCAGAGTGACGAATTTCACATATGTCTCCTATGAGATCATGGATGGAAAACCCTCCCTTCTTCCGCTGCCGGCCACTTATACGGAGAGCGGCGATGAAGCGCAGACGCTTCTGGTGACGCTTCACGATGACGTGATCGATACAGATCTCGTTCTTTCCTTCACGATCTTCAGCGATTATCCCGTGATCGCAAGAAACGCCCGCTTCGTCCATCACGGCGATGCGCCGATCATGATCGAGCGCGCCATGAGTATGTCCGTGGAGTGGTCGGATATGGACTTCACTATGGTCTCCCTCGCAGGCGCATGGGCCAGAGAGCGGTATGTGAAGGAGCGCAAACTGGAGATGGGCATCCAGTCGATCCAGAGCCTTGTCGGCACAGCCAGCAGCTCGGAACAGAATCCTTTCCTTGCGCTCATGAGACCCGGAACGACAGAGGAACAAGGCGAAGTATACGGCTTCAGCCTTCTTTACAGCGGCAATTTCCTCGCGCAGGCAGAAGTATCGACCTTCGACCTGACCAGGGTTATAATGGGCATTAATCCCGAGAACTTCAGCTGGCAGCTGGAGAAGGGCGAGAGCTTCCAGACGCCTGAGGCGGTAATGGTCTACAGCTGCGAGGGACTCGGCGCTATGAGCCGCACCTTCCACAGACTCTACAGGACCCGCCTTGTGCGCGGCAAATACAGAGATCTGCCCCGTCCCATCCTTCTCAACAACTGGGAAGCTACTTACTTCAACTTTAATGAAGACAAGCTGGTCGAGATCGCGTCCAAGGCCAAAGAGTGCGGCATTGAGCTGTTCGTTCTCGACGACGGCTGGTTCGGCGTCAGAAATGACGACCACAGGAGCCTGGGAGACTGGTACTGCAACCTGGAGAAGATCCCTTCCGGTATCGGCGGACTCTCCCGCAAGGTAGAGGATCTCGGCCTCAAATTCGGTCTGTGGGTGGAGCTGGAGATGGTCAACAAAGACAGTGACCTCTACCGCAGTCATCCTGATTGGATCATCCATACGCCGGATCGGTTTGACTGCCACGGCAGACACCAGTACGTGCTGGATTATTCCAATCCGGACGTTGTGGACTACATTTATGAGATGATCGCGAAGGTACTCAATGGCTCTAAGATCTCTTATATCAAGTGGGATATGAACCGCTATATGACGGGACCTTACAGCACAGCGGACTGGGCCTGCAAGAACACGGATCCTTCATGGTCCGCGATGCGCCAGGGAGAGATGATGCACCGCTATATTCTCGGCGTGTATACGCTCTATGAGAAGCTGACCGGCACATTCCCCGAGATCCTCTTCGAGAGCTGCGCGAGCGGCGGCGCGAGATTCGACGCCGGCATGCTCTTCTGGGCTCCCCAGGCGTGGTGCAGCGACGATTCGGACGCTGCAGAGAGACTGAAGATCCAGTACGGCACTTCCTATGTGTATCCGGTCGTCAGCATGGGCGCGCATGTATCCGCGGTGCCCAATCACCAGCTGCAGCGCACAACGCCGCTTGAGACCAGAGCCAATGTTGCATATTTTGGCACATTCGGCTATGAGCTGGATCTCAACCTCCTTTCGGAGAAAGAGATCGGAATGGTGCGCAGCCAGATCGCGTTTATGAAGAAGAACAGGGAACTGATCCAGATCGACGGCGACTTCTACCGCCTCAGAAATCCCTTCAAGGGCAACGAGGCGGCCTGGATGGCGGTCTCCCGCGACAAGACTCGTGCGATCGCCGGATTTTATCAGAAGCTCAATAAAGTGAACGGTTCCTGGGAGCGCCTGCGCCTTGCGGGACTGGATCCCGACAAGTACTACGAGGTGCGCTATAACGTTGAAGCAAGCCCCGATGTTCCGGCTGAGATCCTTGCTTTCTATGGACTTCATGCGGATGCGGCCAAGGAGAAGGCTTTCCGCATGCATGGAAGCACACTGATGTACGCGGGCATTCCGATCAGCCGTGAGATCCTGACGAGCAAGGGCGGCGATTTCAGTTCGCTCCTGTTTGAGATCACTGAGGTTAAGTGAGAAAACGCGCAGAGCGCTTCGGAATGAGGACTAATATGAGAACGATTTCGCAGTACGATGCGAGAAGATATAAGGATGAACTTGAAGGCCTCCGGGAAGAAATGACACGTATCCTTTTGGAAATGGAACAGCGTCATAGCAGCTCTTCCAGGGAGGCCTTCTCCCAATGGTGGGATGCGGAAGGCACAATGCGGCATTACTATGACCTCAAGGGGCAGGCCGAGAGGATCGAACAGATCCTGATGTACTCGGTCGTCGAAGAGGAGGAGTTTCCCAAAATGAGAGGCCCGCAGCGAGGCGCCGGCAGGGATGGATACGGACAATGAAACAGACGGAGCGGAAAAGAACCTATATCGCGATCGATCTCAAGTCCTTCTACGCTTCTGTCGAGTGCAATGAGAGGGGACTGAACCCGCTGACGGCTAATCTGGTTGTGGCGGACCGGAGCCGCACCAGCAAGACGATCTGTCTGGCTGTCTCCCCTTCCCTCAAATCGATCGGCATTCCCGGCCGGCCCAGGCTCTTCGAAGTGGAAGAGAAGGTGCGGCTCTATAATGCGATGCGGCTCAAAGACCTGCAGAAGCGGGGAATTAAGGCCTTTACAGGAAAGTCCTCGGACATAGAGGCGCTGCGGGCAGATCCCTCGCTGGAACTCGATTTCATCGCAGCCAGGCCCCGCATGGCCTTCTACATAAAGTACAGCACCAGGATCTACAACATCTACCTCCGCTATGTAGCGCCGGAGGATATACACGTCTACTCCATCGACGAGGTGTTCATTGATGTGACGGAGTATCTGGACACATACGGGATGACGGCCCATGAACTCGCCATGAAAATGATCCGCGAAGTGCTCCGTGAAACGAGGATCACCGCGACAGCCGGGATCGGGTCCAATCTCTATCTTGCCAAAATAGCGATGGATATAGTAGCCAAGCACATAGAGGCGGATGAGGACGGCGTACGCATCGCGGAGCTGGATGAGCGTTCCTACAGAGAGAAGCTGTGGAGCCATCAGCCGATTACGGATTTCTGGAGAGTCGGCAGAGGGTACGCCGCTAGGCTCAGGAAACTGGGCATTCTCACAATGGGAGACCTTGCGCGTTTTTCTCTGCAGAATGAGGATGCTCTCTATAAAACATTCGGTGTGAACGCGGAACTTCTGATCGATCACGCGTGGGGCTGGGAGCCCTGCACGATCGCCCAGATCAAAGCATTCAAGCCGCAGTCCAACAGCATGGGAGAGGGGCAGGTCCTTCCCTGTGCGTACACGGCCGAAAAGGGAAAACTGGTCGTGAGGGAGATGATCGACAAGCTGGTCCTGAAACTGGTGGAAAAGCAGCTTGTGACGGACATGATCGTGCTCACCGTGAATTATGATATCGAGAGCCTTGAAATTCCCGAGATCCGGGATAATTATAAGGGCGAAGTGACCCTGGACTGGTACGGGCGGCCCGCGCCCAAACATGCCCATGGTTCTGTGACGCTGGAGCAGCCCACCTCTTCGACCCGGATCATAGTGGACGCCATGATGAAGCTCTATGACAGGATCGTCGATCCCATCCTTCTTGTGCGCCGGCTGGGAGTAGCTGCCGCAAGAGTGGTCCCGGCAGCGGAAGCCGCGGAACACAGGGAACAGTATGAGCAGCTGGATCTCTTTACCGATTACGAGGCGCTCGAGAAGAAGAGAGAAGCGCAGAAGGCGGAAGAAGAGAGAGAAAAAAGGATGCAGAAAGCCGTTCTGGAGATCCAGAAACGATTTGGCAAAAACGCGATCATCAAGGGTATGAACCTGGAGGAAGGGGCGACCGCTATAGAGCGCAACAGCCAGATCGGAGGCCACAAAGCGTGAGGAAAGAATATGGGAAAGCAGCAGGTTTTTGGCTCCAAAGATGATTACAGCGATATCATCGGCCTCGAGCATCCGACATCCCGCAAACATCCGCGGATGGCAGCGGAGATGCGCGCGGCGCAGTTTGCTCCTTTTGCAGCTCTGACCGGATACGATGAGGCGATCGAGGAGACCGCGATGCGGCAGCAGGCGGAAGTGATCGAGAGAGATGAGATGAGAGACTAGAAAGCGGGGCAATATGTACCGGATCATAGAAATCAGGCAGCTGGAAGAGGAAGCGCTTCAGATCTATACAAGCCTGTCGGAATCACAGTTATACCATTGCAGAGAGCCCCTGATCGGACTCTTTATAGCGGAGAGTCCCAAGGTCATAGAAAGGGCTCTGGATGCGGGATATGAACCGGTATCCATGCTGATCGACCGCAGGGAGCTGGATAAAGAAGCGGCCAGGATCCTTGTAAGGATCGCGGAAAGACCCGGGGAAGCGATACCGGTATATGTGGGTGAGGAGTCAGTCTTGCGCAAGCTCACAGGTTTTGCATTGACCAGAGGGTGCCTCTGTGCGATGGAGAGAAGAGAACTGCCTTCTGTGCAGGAAATCGTCCGGAATGCCTCGAGGATCGCCGTTCTGGAAGAGGTCGTCAATCCCACCAATGTAGGCGCGATCTTCCGCTCAGCGGCCGCGCTGGGCATGGACGCGGTCCTTCTGACGCACGGCTGCAGTGATCCGCTGTACAGGAGAGCGATCCGGGTGAGTATGGGAACCGTATTCCAGATCCCGTGGACCTTTATCGGAAGCAGAAAAGAACCCGGATGGCCGCAGCCCGGTCTGTCTCTTCTCAGGGATCTGGGTTTTAAGACTGCGGCAATGGCGCTCAAAAAAGACTCCGTCACGATCTCTGATCCCGCGCTGACGGCCGAGCCCAAACTCGCGGTCGTACTGGGAACGGAAGGAGACGGACTCTCAGGTGAGACGATCGCGGGATGTGATTACACTGTAATGATCCCCATGTTTCACGGCGTCGATTCGCTGAACGTGGCAGCGGCGAGCGCTGTGGCATTCTGGCAGCTGGGCAGCCGCCAGGGTGCATAATTGTCGGAAATATGGCGCAATGAAAGCGCTTATCAGGATCTTGCCAATCAACCGGAACTTTCCGCAGAACCCGGCATCATGAAAGGAGGAAAGAGTAAATCATGAGTCGTCCTGAAACTGACCGTATCACAGTCAACACACAGAATAGCATCCGCATTGTCAGCGATGCGGGTACGGTGATCTATGTGGATCCGCTCGGCATCAGCACAGCGCCCGCGGATGCGGATCTCATCCTCTTCACGCATTCCCACTACGATCATTTTTCACCGGAAGATGTCGCCAGGATCAAAAAGCCTGAAACGCGCTATATCATTCCTTCCGGGATGAAGAATGACCTGGAGAAGATCGGGATCGGCATGTCCTCCTATGTCTGCATGGAAGCGGGAGACAGGGTATCTGTCTGCGGCATTTATATCGACGCGGTGCCTGCTTACAATAAATTAAAGCCTTTCCACCCCAGAAGAAACGGCTGGCTCGGATATGTCATCAGCGTAGACGGTATCCGGATCTATGCGGCAGGAGACACGGACGCGCTTTCTGAGAACACGTCGATCCAGTGTGATATTGCCATGGTCCCCATCGGAGGCACTTATACCATGAATCCCAAAGAGGCTGCCGCGTTCATCAACGAACTTAAGCCGCCTGTCGTCATTCCCACTCACTACGGTTCCATTGTCGGCAAAGCGGCCGACGCGGACGAATTTGCAAAGCGTGTTGATCCGGAGATCGAAGTTGTGAGAAAACTCCGTTTCTGACTGCAGAGTCAAAACACTGATCCATGACCGTAACAGAAACAAAAAGACGCTGCCGCATATGCGGCAGCGTCTTTTATTCCCCTTGCGGGATCATTGTCGTCAATACTCTGATCAGCCGAGCAGCTCGATGAAGTCATCGCCGATCTTCACATCGCCGGTCTTAAGAGGACGAAGTGTGCTGTAGTCCTCCCAGTTTGTAACGATGCAAGGAGTTGTGACCTTGTAGCCTGCAGCCTTGATCGCAGGGATATCAAACTTGATCAGGGTCTGGCCCTTCTTGACCTGGTCGCCGTCATTGACGAATGTCTCGAAGTTCTTGCCTTCCAGCTTAACGGTGTCGATACCGACATGCATCAGGATCTCTGCACCGTCAGTGGTGGTCATTGCTACAGCGTGCTTGGTATCGAATACCATGGTGATCTCACCGTCAGCAGGAGCAACCAGCTCGCCGACTGTGGGCTCGATCGCGACGCCGTCACCGAGCATACGGCCTGCAAATGCCTCGTCTTCAACTTCATTCATGAGGAGCATCTTACCGGTCAGGCAGGCGCCGAGGACTTCATCCTTCATCTTGGGACCTGCGGGAGCGGCAGCAGCGGGTGCTGCAGCTGCGGGAGCCTCTTCATCCTCAACTGCGGACAGCGGGATGGAGCCGTTGCGGAGCTTCTCAACCAGCTCTTCGAAGTTGGACTTGACGATCGTTACGGAAGGTCCGTAGATGACCTGGATACCGTTGCCCTTGACAACAACGCCGGAAGCGCCGGTTGCCTTGAGCAGAGGCTGGTCAACCTTGGAGGAATCGACGAGCGTCAGACGAAGTCTGGTAGCGCAGCAGTCGATGTCGCCGGTCAGGTTCTTGAGACCGCCGATACCCTTGAGGATCGCTGCGGACTTGGGATCCACATTCGCTGCAGCAGCTTTGCCGCCTGCAACGCCGACGCCTGTTGCCTTGCGGTACTCGTCTTTGGTGATCATCTTGACTTCTTCGTCATCGTCTCCGCGGCCGGGAGTCTTGAGATCCGCCTTGAGGATGAAGGTGCGGAATACGATGAAGTAGAGTACGAAGTAGATCGCGATCAGAGGAAGCACGCGTACCCAGTGGGTCTTCGCGTTTCCGGGAAGAACGCCGTACAGGATCAGGTCGATCAGACCATCTGAGAATGTGGTACCGATCAGGATATCAAACAGGTCGCAGAGCAGGAATGCCATACCTGCGAATACTACGTGGATACCGAACAGAACGGGAGCCAGGAACAGGAATGTGAACTCGATGGGCTCTGTAACGCCGGTCAGGAAGGACGTGAGCGCTACGGAGAACAGCAGGGATCCTGCTTCTTTCTTCTTCTCGGGTCTTGCGCAAGTGTACATAGCAAGAGCAGCACCGGGAAGTCCGCCCATCATGAAAGGATACTTACCTGCCAGGAACTTAGCGGATTCATCAAATACTACAGTATTGGGATCGCCGAGCATTCTGAAGAAGATGTTCTGCGCGCCCTGTACGACCTCGCCGCCGATCTCTACGGATCCGCCGACGCCTGTCTGCCAGAAAGGCATGTAGAAGATGTGGTGCAGACCGAACGGGATCAGTGCACGCTCGATGCAGCCATAGATGAATGTTCCGAAGAGACCTGCTGCGTTGACCAGATCGCCGAGCATGTAGATACCGGTCTGGATCGCGGGCCAGATGAAGTAGCAGACAAGGCCTGTCAGGATACCGAAGACCATGCACATGATCGGAACAAAACGTGTGCCGGAGAAGAATGCCAGCGACTGCGGCAGCTGCTGTTTGTAGAAATTATTGCAGGTGATCGCCGCGAGAAGACCGGCAAGGATACCGCCGAACACACCCATCTGCAGAGTCTGGATACCAAGAGCCGTCGCGATCGCGCCGTCCTTGACGTTGGGGCCGATGCTTCCGTCAGCAAGGATAGAGCCGTCGATCTGAAGGAGTACGTTCATAGTCGTCAGCATGATCAGATAGAAGATCGCTGCGGACAGAACCGCGACACCTTTTTCCTTCTTGGCCATACCGAGAGCTACAGCCAGTGCGAAGATCAGAGCCAGGTTGCCGAATACAGCATTGCCGGCGCCGTTCAGCATCTGGAAGAACATATAAAGGATGCTTCCCGGATGAAGGATGCCGTCGAGATGATAGGTTGCGATTGTTGTTGAGTTCGTGAAGGAGCTTCCGATACCGAGCAGGATACCTGCGGGGGGAAGGACCGCGATCGGCAGGAACAAAGACTTACCGATCTGCTGGGCGATCGCAAATGCCTGTGAGCCGCCTTCGCCTTTTTTCTTTCTTGCCATAGTATTTCCCTCTCTTCATATTAGTGCAAAGTGGTTAATGCTACTACCAACAGAATACTCTATGAAAACGATTACAATACATACATTTTTTAGAAATGTTTAGAAATATTTCATAAAAATTCTTAAATCGGGCATAATTATATAGGCATAGCGCCAAAACATGGTAAAATAGTTTTTGTAATATACAAATATGCAGTAAATGAACTGCATCCTATAAAAACCCGTGCACACAGATCGATTAAAGGGGGGACATGCATGGACGATATCATTATTCTGGTGGATGAAAACGGCGAAGAACAGGAGTATGAGGTGCTGGATACAGTAGAATACGAGGGGGAACGGTATGTCGTGCTGATCCAGGAGGATGATGACGAAGTCTCTGTCCTGAAAATAGAATCGGAGGATGGAGATGACCTGGAGCTTGTCGTCTGTGAGGACGATGTGATCGAAGAGGTCTACCATATCTTTAAAGAAAATAATACTGACAACTATGATTTTGACGACTAAGGACTTATAAAAAGAGGAAGACGCCTTCAGCTTTTAGCTGAAGGCGTCTTTTTTCTCCGCTTCGAGAACCTTTAAAACAATCTCCCTTGTGTTGTCTACATGCTTCATGACTGAGCGGTAGACGTCCATGTCAGATGAGATCTCATCGGAAATAATATTCTGATAGATCTCCCTGTGTTCGTCCAGTGCATTGCCGGGACGCCCGGATAATTCAAATGTCTTCATAGCTATATCGAAGGTCTGATGATTGTAGGACTCAAACAGTCGGATCATCTCTTTATTACCGCTGTAGCGGACGATACGCGCGTGGAAGTTCAGGTCATGGCTGAGGATTTCCGCATAAGGCCTGCTCTCGCTGATCGACTGCTCCATTTCGAGCATATCTTCCTGCAGATCCCGGATCACGGACCGGGCTGTCCGCTCCATGCGGTGCATATGCAGATAGAGGGAGCAGAATCCTTCCACGGCAATACGGGACTGGTAAGTGTTGTTGATATCCTCTTCTGACAGGACATGCAGACAGAATCCCCGGCTGGGAATAATGTCGATGTATCTGTCCTGAGAAAGACGCACCAGAGCATCCTTAAAAGGTGTGCGGGAGATCCCGATCTCTTTGGCCATTTTGGTCTCACTGTATATTTTCCCGGCTTCCAGACCTCCGTTTGTGATCTTATCGCGAAGGTATTCATATGCCACTTCCTGAAGTGGTTTGTATGCCGTCATGGCGCCTCCTGTCTTTTGCGGGCTGCGAGGCAGCCCTTATGATCTATTACCTGTTCTTCAAGTATATGGGAATCAAATCATCCGGTCAATCTGATATATTGTGTCGATTACATTTAATGCTGCGAATCAAATTGTTAAGTACTTAACAAAATAAATGATAGAGATTGTTAAATAATGATCGAAATTGTGCACAAATTAAAAAAATGGCGGCAATAATTTGTTTAAAATGCGGATTAAAGAACACTTGACCGGTATACCGGTGTGCCGTATAATACAATTACAAGAAAACCACATACCAATTCAGAACATTCCGGAAACGGAAGGAAAGGGGCGTAAGGACATGAAATTAGGATTTATCGGACTCGGGATTATGGGAAGACCTATGGCCAAGAATTTGCTGAAGGCCGGTGTGGAAGTTGTTTGCGCGGATCTCAATAAGGAAGCGGTAGCTGACGTCGTCGCGAACGGCGGTGTTGAGGCATCCTATGCGGAAATCGGTGAGCAGTGTGAAGTGATCATCACAATGGTTCCCAGCGGCCCGATCGTGCAGTCGATCCTCTTCGACGAAGGCGGCGTTGCTTCTACGATCAAGGAAGGCGCTCTTGTATGCGATATGAGCTCTGTTACTCCCGTAGAGTCCCAGACTTGCTATAAGAAACTGAAAGAAAAAGGCGTTGGCTTTGTAGATGCCCCTGTTTCCGGCGGAGAGCCCGGCGCGGTTAACGGAACACTTGCTATTATGTGCGGCGGCGACAAAGAGGACTTCGACAGAATGCAGCCTTACTTTGACATCCTCGGCAACAGCGCGCTGCTGATCGGTCCCAGCGGAAGCGGCTCCACAGCAAAGCTTGCAAACCAGATGATCGTCAACAACACGATCGCGGTTGTATCCGAGGCGTTTGTATTTGCAGCCAAGGCAGGCGCTGACCCGGAGAAAGTTTACCAGGCGATCCGCGGCGGCCTTGCAGGCAGCGCAGTCATGGATGCCAAGATCCCTATGATCATCGACCGCAACTTCAAGCCCGGCGGACCTATCCGCATTAACCACAAGGATATCAAGAACTGCGTCAATTCCGCACACGCGATCGACGTTCCGATCCCTTACACAGCACAGCTGTATGAGATCATGCAGACACTGAAGATCCACGGTCACATGAATGATGACCACGGCGGAATCGTTCAGTACTTTGAGAAACTTGCTGACGTGGAAGTGAAGAGACCCGAATAATAAGAGAGGAGAGAGCTATGGCGATCAGTGCTGAAATTCTTAATTCCTACAAGAAGATTGACGAAGCGAAGGCCGACGCGCTGCTGACGGCTGAGATCGAGAAGAACAACAAGAAGATCGTTGTCCTCGATGACGACCCGACCGGCGTGCAGACCGTTCATGACATCTCTGTTTATACAGGATGGGACCACGACAGCATCCTCAGCGGATTCAATGAGAAGAACAACCTTTTCTATATCATGACCAATTCCAGAGGCTTCACGGCAGAGCAGACCACGAAGGCTCACCACGAGATCTCCGCGATGGTCGACCAGGTCGCCCGTGAGACCGGAAGAGAGTATATCTTCATCAGCAGAAGCGACTCCACACTCCGCGGCCACTATCCGCTGGAGACAGAGCTTCTGAAGGCGGATTACGAAAAGTACACGGGAAAGACCATTGACGGTGAGATCCTCTGCCCCTTCTTCAAAGAGGGCGGACGCTTCACGATCGGTGATGTGCACTATGTCAAGTACGGTGACGAGCTGGTTCCCGCCAACGAGACCGAGTTCGCCAAGGATAAGACATTCGGCTACAAGGCTGCGACCATGCCCGCGTATGTCGAGGAGAAGACCGGCGGCGCTTACAAGGCGGAAAACGTGACATGCATCTCCCTTGAGGATATCCACAACATGGATATCGACCGCATCGAAGAGCAGCTGATGGCAGTTACCGATTTCAATAAGATCATCGTAAATGCTGTAGATTATGTCGATGTCAAGGTGTTCTGCATTGCTATGTACAGAGCAATGGCCAAGGGAAAGGTATTCATGTTCCGTACAGCTGCTGCGATCGTCAAGGTCATGGGCGGCGTTACAGACCAGCCTCTTCTGACCAGAGCGCAGATGGTTGTCAATGAGACAGCAAACGGCGGCATCATCGTCGTAGGTTCCCACACAAACAAGACAACTGCGCAGCTCGAAGAACTCAAGAAGATGACAGAGATCAAATTCATTGAACTCGATGCAACGCTGGTCAGAGATGACGCGGCGTTTGAGGCGGAAGTACAGAGATGCCTCGACCTGGAAGAGGCGTGCATCCGCGCCGGACAGACTGTCTGCTGCTACACAACAAGAGCGCTGATCACTGCCGATACCGGCGACAAGGAAGACGAGCTTCGTCTCTCTGTCAAGATCTCCGACGCGGTACAGTCTCTGGTAGGCCGTCTCACAGTTACTCCTGCTTTTGTTATCGCTAAGGGCGGCATCACATCCAGCGATGTCGGAACAAAAGCTCTCGCTGTCAAAAAAGCGAATGTCCTGGGACAGATCAGACCCGGTATCCCCGTATGGCAGACCGGTGAGGACAGCAAGTTCCCCAGAACACCTTATGTCATCTTCCCCGGAAACGTCGGTGAAGCGACAACTCTCAGAGAAGCGGTCGAGGTACTGACCGGCAAATGATCATGATCGATCACTTGGAACAACAGGATTCAATGACTAACATGCGCAGTCTGGCTTTATTGGATCATTGACAGATCAAACTACACAAATTATTAGGAGGGAAATGGTATGGTTAACGGATTAAGCGGACAGAGAATGCTGATCGGTCTTGCAATCGGTATTATTTGCCTTATCTTCATGGTTCTTAAGACCAAGATCCAGGCATTTCTGGCGTTGATCGTCAGTACAGTAATCGTCGGTGTTGTAGGCGGAATGCCGCTGCTCAACATCACACTTGAGAACGGAAAAACATTTGGTATCATCAACTCGATCACATCGGGCTTTGGCGGCACACTGGGAAGCATCGGTATCATCATCGGCTTCGGCGTTATGATGGGCCAGATCTTCGAGGTGACCGGCGCAGCCAAGAGAATGGCGCACACATTCCTGAAGATCTTCGGAAAAGGAAAAGAAGAGGAAGCTCTTGCTTTCACAGGTTTCCTGGTTTCCATCCCGATCTTCTGCGATTCCGGTTTCGTTGTCCTTGCTCCCATTGCAAAGGCACTTTCCAGAGCTACTAAGAAGTCTGTGATCTCCCTCGGCGTTGCGCTTGCAGCAGGCCTTGTTATCACTCACTCCCTGGTCCCTCCGACTCCCGGTCCTCTGGGCGTCTGCGGTATCTTCGGAATTGACGTAGGTTTCTTCATCCTTCTCAGCATCGTCCTTGCGCTTCCTATGGCGATCGCCTGCATCTTCTACGCAAGAAAGGTCCTTGCCAAGAAGTACTACTGGCTCATGGATGATAACGATGAGATCCATCCCGCTGAATATCAGGATCCTGATTATGAGGCAGCATTCAGCATGGATATGGACGGCGTTCCCGGAACATTTGAGTCCTTCGGACCCCTGCTCCTTCCCATCGTCCTGATCCTGATCAACACAGTTGCATCCGCTCTGAAGGCTACTACAGGCTTCATGGAAGTTCTGGTATTCCTCGGACAGCCGATCGTGGCAGTAGGCCTCGGCCTTCTCCTTGCTATCTTCACCCTTGGCAGACGTCTTGACAGAGCAACAGCGATCGCAGAGATGGAAAAAGGTATGGCAAGCGCAGGTATCATCATGCTGGTTACCGGTGGCGGCGGCGCTCTCGGTCAGATCATCAAGGATTCCGGACTTGGCTCCTTTATGGCAGACGGACTGGCAAAGGCTTCCATTCCGCTGATCATTCTTCCCCTGGTTATTTCTACAGCTATGCGTTTCATTCAGGGTTCCGGTACAGTCGCTATGACAACTGCTGCATCCATCTCCGCACCGATCCTGATCGCGGGCGGCGTGAATCCTACACTTGGCGCGATCGCATGCTGCGTAGGCTCCCTGTTCTTTGGCTACTTCAACGATTCCTACTTCTGGGTCGTCAACAGAACGCTGGGCGTCAGCGAAGCAAAGGATCAGCTGCAGATCTGGTCTATCACATCCACCATTGCTTGGGCAGTCGGTGTTGTGGAAGTTATCGTACTGAGCTTCTTCATGCATTAATAGTACATAGCAGAGTAAGTAATAAAAGTCAGACGCGCAATTAATACGGTCAATCAAACAGGAATCGATATTTGGGGAAGGCTGTCTTCGGGCAGCCTTCCCCTCTTTCATATGGAGCCGGGAATGCGCAGGGGGGGACTCAATGTTTTGACGAAAACGCTTTGATATGAGATAGTTATAACAGGGAAAGAAGCAGACAGGCACACGCATTTGGAAGGAGCGGAGCTATATGGCGGGGAGACTTGCGACAGAGCGAAGAAGTAAAATCCTGGAGGCGATCCGTATGAACGGTAGCGTCAGTGTCAACGACCTGGCCCGGGATCTGGACGTCAGTGTGATGACGATCCGCAGGGATCTCGCGCTGTTGGACAGAGAGGGACTCATTGAACGCTGCCACGGCGGAGCGGTGGTGCAAAGCGAGATCTCATACAGCGCCAAGCGGGAGACCAATCGCGAGATCAAGGAAAAGATCGCGGATGTGTGCGCTGAAATGGTAAGGCCGGGCATGCAGATCTATCTGGACGCGGGGACAACGACATGGGAAATTGCGCGCAGGATCCGCAGTACGGATAACCTGCTTGTATTGACCAACGATGTGGAGATCGCGGAGATACTTCTGGACAGCAGCGTAAAGGTCTTCATGCTGGGCGGACAGATACAGAATGAAACCGGGAGCGCGTGGGGATACTTCGCCACCCGGATGCTGGAGAGCTTTAATCTGGATCTTGGATTTTTTGGCGCTTCCTGTATTGATGAGCATCTCATGATCTCAACGCCGACAACCGATAAAGCCTTTCTCAAGAGGGAGGCGGTCAGGCGCTGCGCGAAGAGCGTACTTGCCGTTGACTCCGGCAAATTCGGGAACAAGGCAGTGATCGCGGTGAACCGCGTAGAGGATTACGACATTCTTGTCACGGACCGGATCCTGACTGACAGCCAGCGGGAGATCCTTGCGGCCGGCGGCACGGAAGTCATGCAGGTGTAACATACCGGCATTCGTATCCGAAGTGCCGGAGATGCAAACGCAGTGATAACATAAAAGAACACGAAACGAACAAACAGGTCCGATTTCATGGGAGAAAAGTATCAGCTCTTGTGAGATCGGGCCTTTTACATGCATGCGGTCCGGCATTCGGAGTGACGGGGAAAAGGGTGATTCGTGCATAATCGACAAAAAAGTGCAGACACAAATGGCAAAAACGGAGAAAAGAAACGAACATAAACAAACATGTTGAATGTTGTAATAAACAGATATATAATCAAAATAGAACATAAATGAACATTATGTCTTACAGAAGGAGGGAGTAAATTGGCAGAATGTGTTGTGGTAGCAGATGATCTGACCGGTGCCAACGCCACCGGCGTACTTCTGACCAAGATGAACTACAGGGCAACGACAGTGATGAACCTGGACACTGTTTCGCCGTCCACCTTGTCAGACTGTGACTGTATTTTATATCCTACTGACAGCCGCGGGGCAGACGCCAAGACGGCTTACAACGCTGTCTATGAGGCGACTGAGAGAATGAAAGGCGACAGCGTCAAGATTTATTCCAAGAGAATTGACAGCACGCTGCGCGGCAATCTGGGAAGCGAGACGGACGCGATGCTGGACTGCCTCGGAGATGATTATCTCGCGATCGTGGCGCCCTGCTTTCCCTCGTCCGGCAGGATCGTGATCGGCGGTTTCATGCTGGTAAACGGAATTCCCCTTCATAAGACCAATATCGCGCTGGACCCCAAGACCCCTGTCAAGACGTCGGACGCCGCGGCGCTGTTTCGCAAGCAGAGCAAATACAGAGTCACGTCAGTCAGGCTCAATGAGATGATGGGAAACACAGAGGACCTGGCCAGGCAGATCATGATCTGCAAGAGAATGGGTTACCGCACTATCATTTTCGACTGTATTACGCAGGAGGACCTGGACCTGATCGCGGACGCCTGCATTATCAGCGGGATCAAGTTCATCGCGGTGGATCCCGGCGTTTTCACAGCTACGCTCTCCAGAAAGATGATCGCGCCCAGAACCGGAAAGCAGGAGAACCGCATTCTGGTTGTGGTGGGAAGCGTGAACTCCAACACGACAGCGCAGATGGAGGAACTGTGGCTGTCTCAGAAGACCCACAATATATTTGTCAATACCAAGGAACTGCTGGAAGAAGAGAAGAGAAGGCAGTTTGAGGTGGACCGCGTTGTGACTGAGATCCTGGCACAGTCGAACCGTTACTCTGTATCCACAGTGACCGGAGACGGCATATATCCCGAGAACAGGATCGACTTCCGCCCCTATATGGAGCGCTACAACTGCACGATGGATGATGTGACCGGAAGGATCAACGATTCTCTTGCGGAGATCACGGAAAAGATCCTGCGCAGCGACCCCGCCTTCCGCGGACTGTACGCCAGCGGCGGTGATGTGACCCAGGCCATCTGCAAGCGATTTGGCGCGATGGGCCTGGATCTGAGAGATGAAGTGCTCCCGCTCGCCGCGTATGGACAGTTCCACGACGGGGAATTTGACGGACTGCACCTGATCACCAAGGGCGGCAGCCAGGGCGGCAAGGACGCCATCAATACCTGCATCACATATCTGAAGGAGAAACTGTACATCTGATCTTTGTCCGCATACAGGATACGGATCTTTATCATGATCAAGACATACAGATTACCCGCACAACCTATAAGGAGGAAAGAAAATGACTAACACAAAACCCGTAATTGCAGTTCCGATCGGCGATCCCGCAGGCGTAGGTCCTGAGATCGTAGCCAAAGCACTGGCGCTTCCCAAGGTCAATGACGCTGCCAACGTGATCGTGATCGGCGACAAGAAAGTGATGGAGAGAGCGATCGGTATCGTAGGTGCGGATCTTACCATCAATGTAGTGGAAAAGGCTGCTGACGGCGACTATCGTCCGGGCATCATGAACCTGATCGACCTCGACAATATCGATCAGTCCGTATTCAAGTACGGCGTTGTACAGGCTATGTGCGGCAAGGCTGCTTTTGAATATATCAAGAAGAGCATTGAGATCGCAATGGATCACGAGGCGGACGCCGTCGCGACCACTCCGATCAACAAGGAAGCTCTCCATGCGGCAGAAGTTCCCTTCATCGGACACACCGAGATCTTCGGCGAGCTGACCGGAACACCGGATCCGCTCACAATGTTTGAGACAAACGGCCTTCGTGTTTTCTTCCTCACAAGACACAAATCCCTTCGCGACATGCTCGATGATATTACCAAAGACAACATCAAGCGCTGCGTCAAGGAGTGTACAGAGGCGCTGAGAAGACTCGGCGTGACAGAAGGAACCATGGCTGTTGCGGGCCTGAACCCGCACTGCGGCGAGCACGGTCTCTTCGGATGGGAAGAAGTCAATGAGATCACCCCTGCAGTCGAAGAACTGAAGGCGGAAGGCTATAATATCGCCGGCCCTATCGGCGCTGACTCCGTCTTCCATCAGGCAGCTCTCGGCCGCTATAACAGCGTGCTCTCCCTGTATCACGATCAGGGCCACATCGCCACCAAGACTCTGGATTTTGACAGAACTATCTCCATCACAAACGGCATGCCCATCCTTCGCACCAGCGTGGACCACGGCACGGCGTTCGACATCGCCGGCAAGGGAATCGTGAGTGAGATCAGCATGGCTGAGGCGATCCTGCTCGCGGCCAAGTATGCTCCTTACTTTCAGGGATAAGAGATGAGCAGGAATATGTGATCAACGGAATGATGTTGTGAGTAAAGAAAAAACCATATCCCGGAGAGAGATCTTCCGGGATATGGTTTTATTTTGTGCGCCCGGCGGCGCACGTTTCTAACGGGTGAAAGTCCCGAATCCGCCCGGTAGTGGGAAGGATACAGCCGAAGGCAAGGGTGTCCACCGTGA
>CADCIK010000003.1 GCA_902801415.1 uncultured Lachnospiraceae bacterium | reverse complement strand
TCAGACGTCTAATTACCGAATTTCTATTCACACACTCAGGCCAGCGTTTTACGGTGGTCTTTTTATGATACCTCAAGTTTAATCTGTATAAAGGTTCCAGAGTTCATCATTTTTTGCTTGACTATTTATTTGCAGACTCATGTTTAAAAACACGAGAATGCGCCGATTAATTTTCAAAGACAAGGAAGCGGGAAAAGCCTGACCTTCGCCTGCATAAATATAAGAAGAAATGCATACTTATCTCTGAAGTATGGAGCTTGTGAAACGTGCATGAAAAAAGCGGGAATCCTGAAGGATTCCCGCTTTCGCGTGCCGGCGGTGGGACTCGGACCCACACGCCCTCACGGACAACAGATTTTGAGTCTGTCTCGTCTGCCAATTCCGACACGCCGGCATATTGAATGATCCGCACTTAACGAATCAACATATCAATTATAGTCGCAAGAGCTGATTTTGTAAACAAAAAGAGTTCCCGGACGGGGAAAAAACGATCACCAACAGCGCAGAATCAGAAATCCGCATACAGAAAGCCGGTTCCAAGTGTTACAATAGACAGTACCGCAATGAGAAAAGAGGAGAATGGCATGCAGTACTATTTTGCCCCGCTGGAGGGAATCACAGGTTACGTATACAGGACGACGCACCACGCGTTTTTCCCCGGCGTCGACCGCTATTACATCCCCTTCGCGGCGCCCAACTACACGAAGCACTTTAAGAATAAGGAAAAGCAGGACATGGACCCCGCCAACAACGCGGGTCTTCACGCCGTGCCGCAGATCCTTTCCAATAAGGCAGATGAGACGCTCTGGGCCATCGAGGAGATGGCGGACAGGGGTTACGAGGAGATCAACCTCAACCTTGGCTGTCCCATGCCCACGGTCGCCAAAAAGAAGAAGGGTTCCGGTCTCCTCAAGTATACGGACGAGCTGGACGCCTACCTCAGCGGCGTCTTCGAGGGCCTCTCCAAGAGGGACGCGTCCAGCCCCGATGTCAAAATATCGATCAAAACCAGACTTGGCACCGACACCACTGAAGAAGCGGAGGGGCTTGTCCGCATCTATAACCGCTACCCGCTCAGCGAGCTGATCGTTCATCCGCGCTCCCAGAAAGACCTGTACAGGGGCAAAGCAGATCGCGAAGCCTTCCTTCTGGTACTGCGCGAGAGCACCAATCCGGTCGTCTACAACGGAGATCTTCAGACTCCGCAGGATGTGGAGGAAATCGCGGAAATCTGCGCTCGTGAGGGGCGGAACATGGACAGTGTGATGATCGGACGCGGCCTTCTGGCGGACCCCTCGCTGGTAAGAGAGTGCCGCGGAGGAGCTAAAGTGACATCGCAGGAGCTCGGCGCTTTCCATGACGCGCTCTATAAGCGCTTTCAGGAGACCCTCCCCGGAGATTCGGTGGTCCTCAGCCACATGAAAGAACTGTGGTTCTACATGGGAAATCTCTTCCCGGACGGCGGCAAATGCCTCAAGGAGATCCGCAGGGCAACCCGAAGAGCTGAATATGAAGCAGCCGTTCGGGTGCTGCTCAGTACCTGTGAAGTGCACTGAGGAGTGTTGGGACTGTAAAGTGTGAAGTGCACTGATTCGGCCAAAAAAGGAACAATATTTACGGTAATTGTTATATGAATATTGTAAATTTCGATATAAATATGTATCATATATAATTGCCGTTGATAGTAAATGACAGCGAAATACACTGCAAGGGCGTTTTTTGGCCCAATCAGAAATTTCATTCTATTTATTTAACGGTTACCGTTGACATATTGCAGAAAAATGTTAAATTTATTTTATGAGATTTAACTTTTCTGTCACAAATCTGGTGTGATTTTCTTTTGCAGAGCATTATTCCCGAAAACCTTCGAAGGGAGTGGGGATAATAGGCTCTATTTTGACATTATTCGTAAAAAATGTGGAGAAATGTTAACCACATTTTTAATAGATTTTAGTAACTGTTGTACTGGCAAATCTTTTGCGGGGGAACGCAAAGGAGGAGGAAACATGGAAAAGAGGAATCGAAAAGCAGGAAGCAGATACAGCTTGAGAGACCGGATCCTTGCGCAGATCATGATCGTTCTTGTAACGGTTACCATGCTGCCGTACGAATCACTGGTGGTTCATGCTGCATCTACAACAACTGTCAAATCGATCGGCAGTATTCAGACCGAATACGAGGTAGACAACGGTACGTCCAAGGACGATATCGGTCTGCCTTCTTCGCTGTCCGTCACTATTGAGACGGTCACATCGGCTGAAGGCGCTACCGAGGAGACAGCACCGGCGGTTTCCGAGGAGACAGTAGACAAATCTGTTTCCTGGCATGGAGACTATGACGGAAGTACTGCCGGAACGTATGCCCTTACGGCTTCGTTCGACGACAGCAGTCTTTCTTATAGTAATATGCCTACCGTTCATGTAACGGTTAAGGAGGCAGAGACCGAGCCGGAGCCTACAACACCCGAAGTCAATAAGACTGAGGATGAAGACGGCGATGATGACGAGGACCCCGACCAAGGCAAGTCTGAAGAGATCGCTCCCGAGGAGGAGACGACTCCCGAGGAGAACGCCGATGAGGAGGAGACCGAGGAAGTCGAGAGCGCCAAGAAGGATGCGCTGAAGTCCCCGCAGCCCCCGGAAACCGTAACCGGTCGTGAGAGGACAAATCTGGCAGACTTTGCGCCTGACAATATGAGTGCCACCATAACACATCCTGACGGTTCTGCTATTACCGAACCCCTTCATGCTGGTGACCTGTTCAATTTGAAATTGGAGTTCCATGAAAAAGAGGAAGGTATTCAGTTTAGTATGGATACCCTCCGCTATAAACTGCCTAACGGAGCCAAAGCGGTGCCGCCTCTCTATGGCGATTCCACAGTCAGTGTTATAGTTACAGATGAGGCAACTGGAACTGATAAACGGTTATATCTGACTACAAGGTTTAGGATTGAGCAGAGTGATGACCCTAGCGTGCCCGATGTGATTGTGTATGAGTGGAACCATGAGCCGGAAGAATCTTATGACGCACTTTGCATCGCGGAGAACGCCAGACTTACAATTGGCCTTCAGATGATGGTTAATGGGGAGGGCGACGATTTTGAGTTTGACGATGATACGTTAATTCCTGTCGATCTTACTGTCGGCATTAATGTCATCAAGGAAAACCAAATCAATGGCGACCATGTTTTGACAGCAGCCGAAAAAGAGAAGATGGTCTTCGCTATCTTTGATTCCAACGGCGCCAGGGCAAAGGATAAGGATGGAAATGTGATTCCTGAATTTACTTACGCCGACATGGTAGATCAGGGAAACAACCAGGCGAAAAAAGAGTTTAAAGGTCTTGTTAAGGGAACATATACAGTCAGGGAGACTTCTACCCTGGAAATCCCTGATTATACTCTCAGTTCTTCATCTGTAACAGAGGTGACTGATTCTATCCCTGCCAGCGATGAGAGAACTTTCCATCTGAAGAATATCTATGTGCAGGACAGTGGAAAGCTTGTCCTTAAGAAGAATTTTGCTAACGGTTCTGCGCTGAACAGCACCAACATGACCGCGGCACAGCGGAAGAAGATCACATTCACTGTCACAGGCCCTAATAATTACAGACATGTTTATACCTATGATGATATCTACAATGCGGATGGAGCGCTTACCCTGAGCGAGTTGCCTGTAGGTACGTATCATGTGGTTGAAAGCGCTGATAATGTTGATGGTTATGAATGCACATCCGCTACTTATTCGTTTACAGTGGATGGTCAGAATCGCGGCACAGGCAATATCGGCGGTGATATCGCTGTAGAGAAGGATAAAAATTCGGAAGCCCTCTTTACAAATAATTACAGACAGAAGAAAGGCGCTCTGAAGCTGACCAAAGAATTTGACGGCGATGGTGTGACAGATGCATTAAAGAACAATGTAACCTTCACCATTACCGGACCCAATAACTATTCCCGTACGGTCACATATGCCGAAATCGCGAGCGGATCTATTACTATCAGCAATCTTCCGGTTGGCACCTATACGATCAAAGAAAATGGTGTAGCCAGCGGAAACGGCACAAAGGTAGAGACCTTTATCGATGGCGGCACGACTGCGTCTACTACGCTCCAGACCACTGCGTCTGTCACAGACGGAGAGACCGCGCAAACGACCTACAAGAATGTCTACACAAAGGTCGGATCACTGAAGATCATTAAAAAGGTCACGGGTGACAAGAACTACAAAAACTTCCGCGAGAAGAAATCCAAAGCCACTGTGACGATCACAGGACCCAACGGATATACCAAAACGGTCACGATCAATAGCACGAATTTTGGAACTGGAGCCGACGGAGTTTATACAATCAATAATCTTCCCATCGGCAACTATACCGTCACTGAGGGCGGAAATGCGGATTTCACGAATTTCACCCGCGTAACAACCTATGACGGTGACGTTTCCGGCACAGGTACTTCTACGCCTGGCACATCGAAAGTGAAATTCGGCGAGACAGCTGAAATAACGGTCAACAATGACTACAGCCAGGACAAGGGTACGATCAAGATCAAGAAGATCGTTACCGGGGACATTGCTTCTGTAGCAGCGTTTAAGGCTAAGTTCACTGATCCCAATACGGTCCTGTTCACAATCTCGAATGGTACTAACTCTTATTCGGTCAAAGTGTCTGACCTGAATGAGAACGGAGAATATTCCATTGACGTCCCTGTAGGCAATAATTATACGGTCGAGGAGATCCACGCGGATCTTGCTGATTATATCAGGACGACCACTGTAAGATTAGACGGCAACTCCAACACCAATAAGACGAGCCCCTTTTCAGTGGCCAAGGATTCTCAGCACGAAGCTGAGTTTACCAACAACTATGTCAACAGCGGTAAGCTGAAGATCACCAAGAGCTATGTGGGTGCGCTCAGTGCTGCGGAGCAGTCTGAGGTGAACAAGAAACTCCGCTTCAAGATCCTGGATGCAGATCATGGCGATTCAGTTGTCACATTAAATAATGGACAGAGCGAGTTTACACTGGCTGAGATGCTGAAGGGAATCGACCTTCCCACCGGCAATTACAAGGTTGTTGAGAGCGGCGATGAATACAAGCCTGAAATTTATACGCATGGCGAAAATGACGTTTGGAGCATGCTTGTAACCGGGGATAATGAGGTCGACCGCACATATGGTCATACTTCGGCAGCAAAGCCGGTTACTGCTGGAAATGAATCCTATATTTATTTCTACAATCAGTATTTGAAGATCGGCGTTGGCGTTACCGTTGTTAAGTACGTCATTATCGATGGACAGGGAGTCGATACCGATAATCCTGATCCAGGTGAGAACCAGTTTACTGCGGAGCAGAGAAGGGTCGAGAATTATGTCAAAGACCATATCCGTTTCGTTGTCTATGCGGGAACCTCTGCAACCGGTACACCCATTGGCACCTATGCGTACAGAGCAGAGAGCATCACACCTGCTGAAGAGCAGCAGGGTGTCAAGCCCGTTTCTCAACTGGTTCTTGAGCCGGGCACATACACAATCGTTGAGACAAATTATGATGTAGACAATTACACAGCTTCTGTACTGTTCTATGTCTCGGGCTCGATCAAGAACAGTCCGGTAAAGAGTACAGATCATAAAGTGACTTTCACGGTTGTCGCTGGCGGCCATATTGGTATTGATATTACCAACGGATATACGGGTTACGGCAAGCTGGTGGTCAAGAAGGCTTTCGGAGCAAGTTCTCAGCTCAATAATGAGAACCTGACGGAAGCGCAGAAGAAGGCGATCCAGTTTAAAGTGACTGGTTATAAGAATGCGAAGATCGACGAAGATGGAAATGCCCTGACAGGCAATGAAATCGTCTTTGGCCCTGAAACTTTCTCCTATTTTGACATGGCAAACGGCCAGAAGGTATTCGAGAAGGTACCCACCGGCGTCTATATTGTAAAGGAGACAAATGGGACGGGTATATCGACGCTCTATAAATGTACGAAAACGACAGAGCCCGACGGAAATCTTCTGATCGAACTGGGCGATGAGAAAGAGATTACCTTTACAAATACCTATACCCGTAAGCTCGGTAACCTGGAGGTCGTCAAGACCTTTGCAGGTGATCCTCTGAATAGTGACTGCGATCTGTCCAAGATGACTTTCACTGTGACTGGTCCGGATGGATATACTGCCACTAAGACTTATGATGAGTTTACTGACGGTAAATGGACTATCAACAACCTGCCTACCGGTACCTACACGGTCAAAGAGACAGGGGCAGATTACGAGGATCAGTATTACGAGAGAACGACAACTGTTAAAGTGGGCACCGACGCAGAAACGGCGTATGACGACGCGGCGGGTGCATCCGGTGCAGTTCCGGAAGACGATACACTGACGATCAACCTGATCAACAGTTATAAGGAAGTCGGCGCGCTCATCTTCAATAAGTCCTTTGTTGACGATGCGGCGATCAATAAGCTGACCGATGCACAGAAGGCGGCGGTTGCTTTCACTGTAAAAGACAGTACAGGAGCGACCATTGCTACAATCACATATGCACAGATCAAGGCTGCGGTCGATGCAGGCGAGCCCGGGTATAAGATCCTGGTTGACGCACCTGCCGATTACACAATTGTTGAGAGTGCTGACATTGCAGGCTATGAAAGAACTACGACGGTCAAAGTAAACGCACAGACTGCAGACTATGATGAGACAACAGGCGTTTCTGCACATGTTGACAAGTTTACTTCGTCTACAGTTGACTTTACGAATGAGTACAAGGAAGCCGGCAAACTGGTCGTTACCAAGAGTATCTCGTATACCGGTAACCTGACTGAAGAGCAGCAGAAAGAGTTCAAGTTCACAGTGACAGATCCTGACGGCAATGTCCTTAAGGATGCCGACGGCAATGAAATCGGTGTGTTCACCTATTATGACATGGTCAAGAACAGCACCGGCAAGGTCGGAACCATGACCTTTGAGAACCTTCCCGCAGGAACCTACCACATCAAGGAGGAAGTGCTGCACGAAGGCGACGATCAGGCCAACCCGTTCTATGGCCTGGTCCGCACGACCACAATCACAGTGGGCACGGATAAGACAAACGGTCTTGAAGCAGACTTTAATGTCACAAAAGACAATACGAATGTATTGGTTACCAATACATATGCGGATGTACCTCCGCTTACGGTTGTAAAGCGTGGGGGTGGATATCCGACAAAGACTACCGGAATTGGCGGCTTGGAATACCCCATCTGGAAGTTCACGCTGGATATTTCCAACCTCTCTGTTGCAACGACCACGAATGGAACGACCGAGATCAAGGATACCTACGATGTTCTGTTCGGAGATTCTGATCTTGGTATCAGACCTGAGTATTTCAAAACACTGACAGCAGCAGAGGCAGCCCAGTATGTGGGCGATGCCGATGCAAACAAGCTGATCCCGGTGGACACAAACGGAAACGCGAATGGCGTTACTGTCACAATCTCCGAGAATGGAACAAACGGTTCCACGATCAAGATCGAAGGCGTGAGTGATACTACAACACCGCATCACACACTGACCTTCTACCTGATGCCCAAGGATGCAGATTCCCTCGGCCTTCTGAACCTCTCTGATGATCAGGACGAGGCAGGTGAAGAATCTACAGAAGTTGTTAAGTCTTTCTACAATAACATTCAGTACAAGGAACTTCCCCTGAGTGATTGGACCACGCAGAAGACACCGGTAGAATACAACTACAGGTATGAGATGCTGCATAAAGAGGCTGAAAACTACAATGCTGAGAAGAAGAGCTTCTTTGATCCTGCTAATCCGGATCAGGTAGTCAACTATGCGGTGTATAGGATTGTTATGAATCCAGAGGCCAAGTGGATGGGAGATCAGAACCAGACAAAGGTCGACTGTAAGGATGAGTTCTCTGACAACCAGTATGTTGATGAGTCTACTATTAAATTCTACACCTATGATGAAAATGATCAGCTGGTCGAAACAACAGTTGATTATAATATGTCGGGTAATGTAATCACATTCAAGATCGACAATGGTAAGCGATACGAAATGACGTATCATGCAGAAATCCTCTACACAGCGGATGATCTGCACCACACTATGGAAGTCTGGAACAAAATGCAGATGAACAACAAGTGGGTCAGACCCAATCCTGAGTTCGTGCCGGAGAGCCTTGGTGATGCGAGTGTCGATTACATCAAGCTGCGTAAAACGGATAGAGTAAAGAGCAATGTGACTCTTGCGGGTGCACAGTTTGAGCTCTATGGCAGCGTTGCTGATGCGGAAGCAGGCAGGAACTGCATGGGGACCTATACAACCGGTGCAAACGGCATTTGCATAATCCAGGATTACTCCTATACGGATGAAGAGGGTGTTGAAAAAACAGGCCATATCTATGCCAATAAGGATAAAGTATGGGCCCTGAAAGAAGTTGTGGCCCCTCCCGGATATGAGCTGATCAACTACATTGTACAGGTAAGACTTGCAAATCGTACGAAGGGAGAAACGGCTGACCCTAGCCAGTTTATCTACCTGCCGTCTACAGCAGTTGGCGTTAAGGATAAACCTTATGAGGGCAAAGTTGAGCTCGGCGCACTTAAAGAGCTGATCGGAAGCAATGTAGATGTTGCAGCTGGGGACTACGAGTTTACGCTGACCGGCATAGACGGTGCACCGACAGGAAAGGCAGCAAGTGATAGTGAGCCTGCTCCTACGGCACCGGTCACAAAGGCAAATGATGCAAACGGCAAGGTCAGATTCGGAGAGATCGTGTTCAGAACCACTGACCTTACTCCGATCAGAGATGCTAATGGCGTTATTACCGGTTATGAACCTACTACATTCAAGTACACGATCAAAGAAGAACCGGGCGACAAGGACGGCGTTACGTATGATACGACCGAGCATACAGTGGAAGTCAAAGTCACCAGCAACGATGAGGATGATACTCTCGATGTAGAGGTCAAGATCGATGGTAAGGTTGTAACCGCCGGCGAGAACGATGTCTATTATGCAAATATTTCGAATGAGTACAATGCTGAGGGAAGCCTGGTGCTTGGCGCCAAGAAGACCATCAAGGGCAGAAAACTCAGAGTAGAAGAGTTTACATTTGAAGCGGCTCTGAACGACGCGGATAATACCGTAGTATCTGCGAAGAACGCAGCTGAAAATGTATATGACTGCGATATCGTATTCCCTCAGATCGACTATGTCCTTGATGAAAGCGATGAAGCCGGATACAAGGATACGACAAAGGTAGTCAAAGAAGATGACACCTACACGGTCCACATTGATCCTGATGTCATGAACAAGACAGACGGAGACGGACACCGTTATGTAGATTATCAGTACACAATTAAAGAGGACACAAAGACCCCGATCAAAGGTGTCACATATGATGAAACTGAGTATCCTGTAACTGTCCGTGTGACAGACCTCGATAACGGAGATCTTAAGATCACTGTTATGAAGAACAACACGGTTGTTACTGATTTCTTCTCCAACTTCGTATTTAAGAATTACTATAGTGCTGAAGGAGAGGCGAAACCGGCAGGTAAGAAGTTCGTCGAAAATGACGATCAGAAGCTTGAAGCAGGAACCTATGAGTTCAACGTCTATGATATTACGGATGGTGAGACGCTTCTTGGAAAGGTAACACATGCTGAAGCATCTGCAGCCAATGCAGGAGCGGCAATCCAGTTCCCGACTATCAAGGCGGTGGTCAAACCTACTGCAACGGATGACGAGCTTGGAATGAAGGTAGTCACTGGCAACAGCGGCTATGTGAAAGAGATCGTTATTACCTACCGCAATTACGAAGACTTCCTGAAGGAAGACGGCAAAACGCCCAAAGAATTTAAGTTCAAATTCAACGAGCTGCACGGCGGTGAGATCAGAGAAGGAATTCAGTATTCAGATGTAAGCTATGAAGTGACCGCAACAGTCACCATGAACGAAAAAGATGAGTCTGTACTGGACGTCAATCTGAGTAAGACTAAAGAGTTAGACTTTACCAACACTCCTATGAAAGCGGAAGGACAGGCGACGCCTGCGGGCAAGAAGGTCCTGAACGGAAAAACACTCAAGGATGGCGATTTCACATTCGATTTGTATTATGGAACCAAGGTGATCGGACACGTCACAAATGAAGCCGGCGGAAAGATCAAGTATCCTGTGATCAAATTTGTCCTGGATGCAGCTGGAACCGAGGGCGTAACAGTTGATAGTGAGAACGACACCGCAGTAGTAACTGTAACTGTAAGAAATCCTGGAAAACTCGCTGGACCTTATACGTTCACCGTAATGGAGAACAGCGACAAGCCTAAGGCTGGTATTACATATCCTCTGTATCCGAATGACCGCAAGACCTTTACGGCGACAGCCAAGATGAAAGAGGGCAGCAATGAGGAAATCGTAGTCACTCTGTCTGATGCAGATGCGCTCGACTTCACGAATACGTATGGTGCGAATGGTGAAGATAAGCCTGAAGGTAAGAAGGTACTGGAAGGCCGTAAGCTTAAAGCTCGCGAGTTCTGGTTCAGAGTTTATGACGCAGACGGCAATGAGATCGGAAGAGTTACCAATGACCTGAATGGAAAGATCCTGTATCCTACATTCAAGTATGTTGTGGACTCCAAAGCGAAGGCCGGAAGAGAACTTGAGACTGCAAACGGTGCACTGACAGCAGTCATCATCACCGTAAACAAAGTTGAGGATCTGAAAGCAACGACCTACACGGTAGACGAGCTTGAAGAGTCCGAGGCAGGTATCACATACGATACGAAGACGAAGCAAACAATTACAGTAACACCGGAGGTTGATCCGGATGATGAATCCAAGCTGAAAGTCACTGCAGAGGCAGAAGAAGGAAAGGTATTTACCAACACCTATACTGCAGCAGGACAGGCTAAGCCCAGCGGATTTAAGGAACTTACAAACCGTCTGCCCGATAATGAAGAATTCCAGTTCGAGATCAAGGAAGGCGATAAAGTGATCGCCACCGTCAAGAACACGGATTCTCTGAATGACGAGCAGAACAAGAAGGCAATTGATTATCCTACTTTCAAGTATACGGTAGACTCCACAAAGGATGCCGGAACAACATACGACGAAGCCAGCAATACAATTACTGTCAACGTGAAGAAAGCTGAGGATCTCAAGAGCCAGTACAACTACACAATCAGCGAAGTCATTCCTGAGGGTGCAGATGAAACAACTGACGGAAAGTACATCTATAAGGGTGTAACCTATGATACGACAGTCATTGATCTGACAGTCAATGTTGCTGTGAACCAGGATGATAAGTCCAGACTGACCGTAACAATCGACAAAGCGACAGGTAATGACTTTACGAACGAGTATGATGCAACGGGCGCTATGGAGCTCACTGCAGAAAAGACTCTGTTCGGAAGAATCCTGAACAGCGGCGAGTTTACGTTCCGGCTCAAGGATGAGCAGGGCAACACCCTGCAGGAGAAGAAGAACGTCAAGAATGCGATTACCTTTGATAGAATCACATATACACTTGACGACATGGACAAAGATGCCCATGGATTTGTAAAAGATACCGTTTACAACTATACTGTCAGCGAAGTGGATGAAGGCGCAGATGGCGTAACCTATGATAAGAATGTTTACGGAATCAAGGTCACACTCCATGACAACAAAGACGGTACGATCAATGTCAAGGTTGAGGATGAATTTGGCAGCCTGATCGACGCGATCCTTGCAAAGTACAAGTTCAAGAACGCATTTGAGAACTTCTATAATGCAAAAGGAGAAGGCGAGTTCAGCGGAACCAAGACACTCAGAGGCCGTGAGATTAAGAATGATGACGATGAAACTGTATTCACCTTCAAGATCAAGATCGGAACCAAAGAGTTTACTCTCACCAATACCGGAAACCAGATCAAGTATCCTAAGCTGAAATTTGTGGTCGACAGCTCTCTTAAACCGGGAACAGTGCTGCTTCCCGCTTGGGAGAATGAAAACCACGAAACGATCGTAGTGAAGGCAGCAGATCTTGAAAACATCATCAATGTAAAAGATGCTACTGCTGATCCTGTAGAGTATGAGCCTAAGGATTATGAATTCACGGTGACTGAGGAAACTGGCAATGCAGCTGGTATTACATATGACACTAAGTCATACGCAGTGAAGGCGACAGTATCCCTCAACGCTAAGGACAAGTCAGTTCTTGACGTGAATGTGGAAACCACTCCTGCAGATGCTAAGAATGTGAACTTCGTTAACACCTACAGAGCCAAGGGCGAAGATACAGGAGAAGGAACCAAATTCCTGTATGGCCGTGAGATTAAGGCAAAAGAGTTCGCATTCACAATTGCTGATGGAGCTGGAAAAGCCATCGGTACAGTAGTGAATGATGCAAACGGCGTGATCCAGTACCCTGTCTTCAAGTATGTAGTAGATCCGGATGCAGTTAATCTGGGACTTACGACAGAAAAAGATGCGGATGGAAACTTGACCGCTGTGATCAAGACCTATGCGAGCAAGGAAGACCTTGAAAAAGATCTGACAGCTACTTACACAGTGAAAGAAAATGTTGGCACTGAGACGGGTATTACGTATGACGGTACAACCGTAGATACGATCAACGTAGCTGTAGAAGTGACCAAAGAAGAGATCGAGACCGATGTAGCGAAGCTGAATGTGACCGTGACAACAGACTCCAGTGCTAAGTTCACGAACTACTACAAGGCAAGGGGCGAGAAGAGCATCACCGGCTCCAAGGAACTCACATACCGCCTGCCTGAGGACGAAGAATTTGAGTTCGTCATCAGCGAGAAGATCCCGGATCAGAGAGGCAGCCATGAGATCGCAAGAGTCAAGAGCTCTGACATGATCAATGAGGGCTACACCGGAAAGACCATCAAGTATCCTACATTCAGATACATTGTGGACTACCAGGCAGAAGCAGGCACCGTATATGATGCCAAGAACAATGTGATCATCGTTACAGTCAACTGGGTTGAAGACCTTAAGAATGGCTTCACCTACACGATCAAAGAGGTCAATGACGGACAGACATACTTTACGTATGACACGACAGAGATCACTCTGAACGTAACCGTTACACCTACGGATGAAGAAATCGAACCGCGCGTAGCGAAGCTCGATGTCGCCATCGAGAAGAGCGAAGGAAATGACTTCCATAACAAGTACCATGCAAAAGGCGCACTGCAGCTGTATGCAGAAAAGACTCTGCTTGGAAGACTCTTGAATAGAGATGACTTCACGTTCGATCTCAAGCGCACAGATGAAACATTCGAAAATGTTATTGAAACGGTAGACACCAAGACCAACACGAGAGAAGGTTCGGTCACATTCGACCTGATCGAGTATGACCTTGACAGCATGGATAAGGACGAGCATGGCTATGTAAAAGATACTAAGTACTATTACACGGTCAACGAGGTCGTTCCTGAAGGCGCTGTGGAGAACGAGGACGGAACATACACCTACAACGGTGTGACATATGATCCCGCAGTCTTCCAGATCACAGCAACGCTCCATGACAACAAGAAGGGTCTGATCGAAGTTAGCGTAGATGCAAAACCTGAAGGAGAGCTGACATTTGTCGAGAAGATCTTCGGCTATGAGTTCAAGTTTGGCAACGCATTTGTGAACTTCTACCACGCAGAGGGTGAGGACACAATCAGCGGTACCAAGACTCTCAGAGGACGTAACCTGACAGATGGTGAGTACCAGTTCGAGATCAAGGATGCGGACGGAAATGTCCTGGCAACTGTTTCCAACAATGCAGACGGAACCATCAACTATCCTGTATTCCGGTACGTTGTAAACCATCTGGCAGAAGGAACCAGCTACGTCTATGACGAGGCCAACAACACACTGACACTGACAACCAACAACCTTGAAGATATGGTAACGCCTGTGATCCCCGCTGAAGATGCGGAGGAAGGATCCGACCTGGTGACATATGAGCCTAAGGATTACATCTACACGATCGATGAAGTGATCCCTGAAGGCGCAAAGGACAACGGAGACGGAACCTATACTTACAAGGGAGTGACTTACAACGAGCTTGTCAACCACTATGATCTGACAGCAACCGTAGCAGTCAACGCGGACGATATGGGCATCCTGGATGTCAGTATCGAGCCTAATGAAGGACTTGATTTCATCAACACCTACAGGGCTAAGGGCGAAGACACAGTCGTCGGCGAGAAGATCCTCAAGGGCGCTGATATCAAGGACTACGAAGGAATGTTCAGCTTCACAGTAAGCGACGGCGAAGGAAACCTTATCACGACTGTCACCAACGACGCGGAGGGCAAGATCCTGTATCCTACATTCAGGTATGTGGTGGATCCCGATGCAGAGGCAGGCGCAGTATATGATGAGGAAGAAAATGTATACACCGTAACCGTCAACGCGTACGAAGACCTTGCAGAAGTCTACAGGTTCACTGTGACAGAGGTAGAGGGCGATCTCGAAGATATGGCTTACAACGTAGGCGAGAAACTGGAGTATGAGATCACCGTTACAGTAGTAGCGGATGACGAAGACCCGGCGAACCTGAATGTTGTGGCCCTGCCCAACACCGCAGTTGACTTCGTGAACAGGCAGTACTTCAAGGCAGGCCTGTACAAGGTCAGCGAGAATTCCGGCGAAGCGCTCAAGGGAGCTGTGATCCGTCTGGTGAGAGTTGACGACGGAGAGATCATCGACGAGTGGACAACCGACGGATCGATCCACATCATCAACCTGATCGAGATCGGAACCGGAACATTCCGCTTCGTAGAGGTCAAGTCTCCGAGCGGCTACCATCTCGCAAAGAGCATTGAGTTTACGATGAGCGAGGACGGAGAGTTCTCCAGCACGTATGATCACATCTATGACGATGACGGAAATGCGATCTTCATCATGAGAGATCCCAAGGATGCATCGACAGGAGATGAAGCACCTCTTGCAGCAGCAGGCGGAGCATTTGCAGTAGGTCTTGCAGGCCTTGCAGCAGTCCTTGCACAGAGGAAAAAGCGCAGAGCTTGATCCGGATGTGTGAGAACCGCAGTAAGTAAGCGGCTAAGACGCAACAAGCAATAAGAATTACCCCTTCCCGGCAGCAATGCCGGGGAGGGGTTTTCTTTGCGGCCGAAATGCGGTATAATCTGCGGGATTTGGAAAATGGGTTAATGAGGTTTATTACAATGAACATACTTGTTGTGGATGATGAGAAAGAGATCGCGGACCTGATCGGGATCTATCTGCAAAACGAGGGATACAATGTCATCACATGCGGCCGGGCTGCGGGCGTGATGGACATTGTGGAGAGGGAGAATATTTCGCTGGCTATTCTGGACGTGATGCTTCCGGACGGGGACGGCATGGAACTGCTCAGGGAGATCCGCCGCGAGCACTATTTTCCCGTGATCATGCTGACAGCCAAGATCCGGGACACGGACAAGATCACAGGACTGACACTTGGCGCCGACGACTACATCACAAAGCCGTTCAATCCGTTGGAACTGATGGCACGTGTCAAAACACAGCTTCGCCGCTACACACGCTACAACGTGGGCGGCGCTCCGGAAGAGGCCCCTTCGGAGCTGACGATCCGCGGACTCACGATCGACAGGGATACCCACAAAGCCAGGCTCAACGGAAGCGAGCTGGTACTGACGCCTATGGAGTTTTCCATCCTGCGCTATCTGTGTGAGCACCGCGGAAAGGTGGTCTCATCGGAGGAACTGTACGAAAAGGTATGGGGCGAGGAGTTTTTGGACTGCAACAATACGGTCATGGCCCACATCGCGCGCCTTCGTTCCAAGATGAAGGAGCCCGCGCGACACCCCCGCTATATCAAGACGGTCTGGGGCGTGGGATATACAATCGAGTGAATTGACAAGAGCGATTGACTTGCGAAAGAGAATCCAACAACAGGATTGATCGACGCAAAAGATTAATTCCAACGGCAGGATACATCAAAAAAGGAGACAGGTTTGAATAATAGAAAGGGCACAATACTGCATGCCCCGTCATCACTCCGCATTCGCCTGAGCCGGCATCTGGCATGGCAGTATCTGACGCATGCGGCGGTCTACATGATATTAGTGATGGGGTGGCTGTATTACTACATGACACATATCTGGGACCGGATCGGACCCGGCAGCGGCGGCAGGATCGAACTTCCGAGGATCATTCTGTTCCTGATCGGATTCGGTCTGCCTGTTGTGGTGTGGTTTCTGTACACGATCGTTTTTCTGCAGAAGCCGCTGCGCTACCTGGATGACCTTCTCGGCGCCACATCGCAGCTGGCGGCTGACAAGGAGCAGCCCATCGTGCTGCCGGAAGTCATGAAGGAAGCGGAAAATGAACTCAATGAAGTGCGCCTGCAGGCGATCCTGGATGAGCGGATGCTGCTGGAGAATGAGGAGAAGAAGAATAATCTGATCATGTATCTGGCCCACGATCTCAAGACGCCGCTGACCAGCGTACTGGGCTATCTGGTCCTTCTGGAGGAGAACCCGGAGCTTTCGACGGAGCAGCGGGCCAAGTATATAGGGATTGCAAGAGCCAAGGCGGAGAGACTGGAAGAGCTGATCGGAGAATTCTTTGACATCACAAGGCTTACGCTGACGACCATGACCCTGAACCGGTCTCAGATTCATTTGAGCCGGATGCTGGAGCAGATCGTATCGGAATCCGAGCCGCTTCTCATGGAAAAAGGCGTGCGCTGGCAGGCGGATATCATGCCGGACGTCTACATAGACGGCGACGCGGACAAGCTGCAAAGAGTGCTGGACAATCTGATCCGCAACGCGGTCAGCTACAGCTATCCGGATACCGCGCTGCAGCTCACAATGCGCCAAAATACTGCTGACAGCGTGGAGATCAGCTTGCGGAACAGCGGTCCGACTATCCCTAAGGAGAAACTGAAAATGCTCTTCGAGCAGTTCTACCGCCTCGATGAGGCGAGGGGAACCGAAAGCGGCGGCGCCGGTCTGGGACTTGCCATTGCCAAGGAGATCGTGGAACTGCACGGCGGAAAGATCACTGCGGAGAGCGAGAACGAAAGCATCACTTTCAGAGTGACGTTACCTGTCGGTCATACTTGAATTTTTATGCCTCTTTGCCAACATTTTGTGCAAAGAGGTGTATTTTTTGGCAAATCTGCACTATAATTATAGTGATGTTTTCTATCTCATATTCAAGGGGGCACACATGGCTAAAAAGTATAATATCTGTCTCGACATCGGCGGAACAAAGATCCTCGGCGTGATCTTTGACCAGGAGAAGAATATCGTTTACCGCATTAAGAAAAAGACCAAGAAGGACGGAGATTCCACGGATAACGTTGAGAAAGTGATCATCAGCGTTGTGGAAGAGATGCTGGAGGGATCCGGGATCAGCAAGAAGGAAGTCGCCGCGATCGCAGCAGGCGCACCGGGCGTCATCGATCAGGCTAAGGGAATCATCCTGTTCTCCCCCAACCTTCCCTGGAGAAATTATGACATCAAGTCCTCCATGGAGAAGAAGTTCGGCGTTCCGTTCTATATCGGCAACGACGTAAACGTCGGCGTTCTTGGCGAGTACAAGTACGGCGCAGCCAGAGGCTACAAGGATGTAGTCGGCTTCTTCGTAGGCACCGGCATGGGCGGCGGTCTGATCCTGAACGGCGAGCTTTACAGCGGTCATATGTACAAGGGCGCAGAGTACGGACACATGATCCTTGATCCCGAGGGACCGCTCTGCGGATGCGGACAGAGGGGATGCCTTGAGGCCTTCTCCAGTAAGAAGGGTATGTCCTCCTACATTCGCATTCAGGCGAGCCGCGGCAGAGAGACCATGATGGCTGAGCATGTGCAGGAAGGCGTCTTCAGAAGCAAATTCCTCAAGAAAGCGCTCAAGAAACAGGACGCTGTCACAGTTGAGGCAGTCGACAGAGCATGCCATTATCTGGCGATCGCAACAGGCAACATGATCAACACTCTCAGCCCTGAGATCGTCGTCTACGGCGGCGGCGTGATCGAGGCAGTCGGCCCGACCTTCCTTGAGAAGATCGAGGCAGAGGTGGATCGCTACTGCATGCCTTCCATCAGAGACACAGTTGAGCTCAAGATCGCTGAGCTGGGCGATGATTCCAACATCTACGGCGCACTGGCCATGATCGAGGAGATGCAGAAGTAATAAAAGGGTGCAGAGAATCTGCAAAGAAAAGAGAATATCCGGGTATAGGGCTGAAGCAATTTATGAGGCCTGAAAGCCCGGTTGATTCAGGGGGATTGAAAAGGAGCGCGTCGCGTAAGCGGCGCGCTCTATTTCGTTTTACATAAAAGCGACTGCCTTGACATGTATGGTTAGTGGTGATAAACTGATTGAGTTATAAATTACTAACCAGAAGAGACACAAGGCGGAGAATGAAAAGATGAGCACCGACAGAACACAGAACTGCACCAGATCACAGGTTGAGATTGCGCAAAACGCGAGCAGCTATATTTTGGACCGGGTGGACAAGCACATTACGATCAGGGAAATTGCGGATCGGATGCACGTGTCACAGACGCAGCTCAAGAACAGCTTCCGCAACTATTACGGCGCATCGATGTACAAGTTTATCCGTTCCAGAAAGATGGAGCTGGCGGCGCAAAAACTCGCGCAGGAAGAACTCTCCGTGATGGAGATCGCCGGAATGGTCGGCTACGAGAACTGCAGCAAATTCGCTGCCGCTTTCAGGGGTGAATTCGGAGTGTCTCCGAGCAGTTACAGAAGACAGCACAGGAAAGACATAAGTGAGGCATAATATATGTTTCTCGAGATCAAACAGATCTATAAATCCTTCGGACAGGGAGACAGCCGCGTCGAAGTATTGAAAGGGATCGATCTGTCTCTTGAAAGGGGCGGATTCTGCGTCCTTCTGGGGCCCTCGGGCTCAGGCAAATCGACGCTTCTCAATATCATCGGCGGGATCGACAGCGCGGACGCGGGCGAGATCGTGATCGGCGGCGAGTCCATGTCCCGCATGAATGAAAGGCAGCTCACAATGTATCGCAGAAAGCATCTGGGATACATTTTTCAAATGTACAATCTGATCCCTAATCTCACAGTCCGGGAAAATATCGAGGTCGGCGCCTATCTGAGCGACAAGGCCCTGAATGTAGATGAACTATTGAAGCTTCTGGGGCTCTGGGAACACCGGGGCAAGGTCCCGAGCCAGCTCTCAGGCGGGCAGCAGCAGAGGACCGCGATCGGACGCGCTGTGGTCAAGAATCCTGACATCCTTCTCTGCGACGAGCTGACGGGACCCGAGTATATGGAGGTGATCCGGCGCGTGAAGGATGCCAGAGACGCAGAGCACAGTTACAACAATTTCTCCGGGATCCTGGACGGCCAGAAGGGCAGCATCCGATTCGTGATCGAGACGGAGGAGATTGAAGCGGATTTTTAATACAAAATTCACAAACTGGCAATCGAATTTCGAGAGCCGCATGCTATAATCTATTGTTAGCATGCGGCTCTTATGCGTATGCACGATATTTTTAAGAATCTGAGGTGATCATTATCAATCAATACGGACTGGAATCCTCGCAGGTGCGGGACCTGACTTCCCGCGGCAAGGTCAATGTGCAGGTGGACCGCACTGCGAAGACGACCAAGGACATTATCAAAGAAAACGTATTTACATATTTCAACCTGATCTTCCTGATCATCAGCCTGCTGCTGATCATAGCGGGCGCCTTCAACAGCCTGACTTTCCTGCCGGTGGTCATCGCAAACATGCTGATCGGTATCTTCCAGGAGCTGCACGCCAAGAAGGTACTGGACGGGCTGAGCATTCTGAACGAGCCCAACGCGGTCGCGATCCGCGACGGCGAGAGGGTGAAGGTTCCCATCGACAAGCTGGTCCTGGGCGACGTGATCGTCCTCAAGGGCGGCAACCAGATCCCGGCGGACGCTGTGGTGCTGGAGGGAGAAGCGGCTGTAAACGAAGCGCTCCTCACCGGTGAGGCGGATGAGATCGTCAAGGGAGCAGGAGACGAGCTGATGTCGGGAAGCTTTGTGGTCTCCGGCGAGTGCATCGCAGAGCTCACGAGAGTAGGAAACGACTCCTACATTTCCAAGCTCATGCTCAAAGCAAGGAAAATGCCTACCGGCGAACAGTCGGAGATGGTACGCGCCATCAACAAGATCGTCATTGCGGCAGGCATTATGATCATTCCGATCGGCATCACACTGTTCCTGCAGAGTTATATAACGCAGGGTCACAGTTTCAACGAAAGCGTGATCGGTATGGTCGCGGCAGTCATCGGCATGATCCCGGAGGGCCTCTACCTTCTGGTGAGCGTCACGCTGGCGACAAGTACCGTCCTTTTGGCAAAGCGCAAGGTCATGCTCCACGACATGAAGAGCATTGAGACGCTGGCCAGAGTCGACACGCTCTGCGTCGATAAGACCGGAACGATCACGGACAACAGCATGCTGGTGGCGGACGCGGTTCCCGCGCAGAAGTTCACGGACGACCAGAACCGACGCTATAAAGTGCTGGTGGGCGAATACCTGAACGCGCTGCCGGACGACAATATAACGATGCGTGCCATGCGTGAATACTTCAAGGGGAGAGGAAACCGCGAACCGGTCTCCATCTTCCCCTTCAGCTCCAAGCACAAGTACAGCAGCGTGCAGTTTACGGACTCCACCTTTGTATTAGGAGCACCGGAGTTTGTGCTCTGTGAGGATTTTGAAAAGTACAGTGACACAGTGGACGAATATGCGTCGAAAGGCCTTCGTGTGCTTGTATTTGCCCGGTATCTGGGAGACGGCACCGGCGCCGGCGGACAGGTGAGAAGATCTCTCCCTGTGCCCAAGAACGGCCTTTACGGCATGAAAGTCGAGCCGATCTACTTTATACTGCTGCAGAACCCCCTGCGGGAGAACGCGCAGAGGATCTTTGGATATTTTGCCAAGCAGGGCGTCAATGTGCGCGTCATATCCGGAGACAACGCACTGACAGTGTCGGAAGTGGCGCGGCAGGCGGGCATCGAGAATTCGGAGAAATATGTGGACGCCTCCTGGCTCCGTGACGATACGGATATTGCCGAGGCGGTCAGCAAATATACCGTGTTCGGGCGCGTGACGCCGGAACAGAAGCAGAAGATCGTGAAGGCGCTCCAGGAGGAGGGCCATACAGTCGCTATGACGGGCGACGGCGTCAACGACATTCTTGCCATGAAGAGCGCGGACTGCAGTATCGCGATGGCGGCGGGCTCAGACGCGGCCGTACAGGCCTCGCAGGTGGTCCTTCTGGACTCCGATTTCGCCCATATGCCGCAGATCGTGAATCAGGGACGCAGGATCATCAACAACGTGGAGCGCTCCGCGACTCTGTTCCTGGTCAAGAACATCTTCTCGCTGCTGCTGTCGATCTTTTCAATCATCAACGTGCTGGTCTACCCTCTGCAGCCCTCGCAGATCTCGCTGATCAGTATGTTCAACATCGGGATCCCGGCCTTTTTCCTGGCCATGGAGCCCAACAACCAAAGGATCAGGGGCAATTTCCTGCGAAAGGTCGTCTGCAAGGCCATGCCGGCGGCACTGACGGATTTCTTCGCGATCGCGGCGCTGGTCGTGTTCGGAAGCACTTTCAAAGTGGCCGAGGTGGATATCTCCGTCGCGGCGACTTTCCTTCTCGCGATCGTAGGATTTATGATCCTGTTCCGGATCAGCACACCCATGAACCGCTATCACTGGATCGTGATCTCGGGGTGTATTATCGGACTTTGCTTTTTTGCCTACTTCTTCAGCTGGCTGTTTTCTATCAAGAACATTTCCACAGAATGCATCATGCTGTTCGTTCTGTTCGCGATCGCGACGGAGCCTGCCATGCGCTATCTGGGACGGCTGTTTGACCTTGTAGATCAAAAGATAGAAGAGGCGGAGGAGAGATACAGACATGGAGGACAAGAGGATGAGTACGAGTTTGGAGAATAATGAACGCGACAGCCTCTATAAAGCAGTCACAGAACCTTTGAAGAAGTCGCTCTTTATATTCAACCCGGTATCCGGCAAATCGCAGATCCGCTTTGATCTTATCGAAATCCTGCAGATCTTCTCCAACGACGCCTATGTGATCACATGCTATCCGACCAAGTGTCAGGGAGACGCCAGAAATGTGGTGCGCAGCAGAAAAGACGATTACCAATATGTCTTCTGTGCAGGCGGTGACGGCACCCTCGACGAAGTGGTCACGGGCATGATGGAGAGCAGGGATAAGAAGGCCGTCCCGATCGGATATATTCCCGCGGGAACGACCAATGATTTTGCTTCAAGCCTGGGGATCCCCTCTGATATGAAAGCGGCTGCAAGAGTTGCAGCCAGGGGAAAGAATTTCAAATGTGATCTGGGAAGGATCAACGGCGATACATACTTTACCTATGTGGCGGCGTTCGGCGTTTTCACTGAGACATCCTATGAGACGCCGCAAGATATGAAAAACCTGCTGGGCCATATGGCCTATGTCCTGCAGGGCGTGATGGATCTGGGGAAACTTCGCACATACCACTTCTCGGTGGAGTCGGATGAGCTGTCCATCTCCGATGAATTCGTATTCGGCATGATCACGAATTCCAAGTCGGTAGGCGGGATTCCGGATATCACCGGAAGCCGGGTCGATATGAGCGACGGCCTGTTTGAAGTGACACTGATCAAGATGCCGACCAATATCCTGGAGCTGGGCGAGATCGTGCAGTATCTGAGCAATGCGATCGATACATCGGATTTCGTATATCAGTTTAAGACCTCCCATATCGTCATGGAGTCCCCGGAAATGGTCAAGTGGACCAAGGACGGCGAATACGGAGGCAGCTACAAGAGGGTGGAGATCACGAATCTCCACAAGGCATTTGAGATCATTGTGCCGCGCGACAGGTGATCGATCCGGGCATATTTACAGGAGAATATAGAAATGGAAATCAACAAGGACGCTTATGAGAGCGGCGAATATGTGACCTTTCATGTGACCGCCAGAGACGGCAGGGACGTGGAAATGGCTGTTGTGGATGAATTTGATATCGAGAACCGCCATTACGTGGTCAGCTCGGTGGTGGAAAATGACGAGATCCTGACAGACGGGCAGTACATTTACCAGTGCCATTTAAAGGATGATGACTTCACGGTGGAGCCTATCCTGGACCCCAAGGAATTCGAACGGGTCAGCCGCGCATATATGAAACTTTAAGGAACTACGTAAGATCGGGTGGAAGGAGAACCTTCTGCCCGATTCTTTCAAAATAGGGAGTCAGGCGCGGATCAGCGCGCGGAAAGGCACTGCAATGAGATTCTTCCATCTATCGGACCTGCACATAGGACTCAAGCTCATGGGCAGGGACCTCAGAGAGGACCAGGAGTATATATTTGACGAGATCGCGGAGTACGCGGGGCGCTATGAGCCGGACGCCATTGTGATCGCGGGAGATATCTATGACAAGTCGATCCCTTCCGCGGAAGCAGTGGACCTGTTCGACCGCTTTGTGCAGTCTCTGACGGCAGCGGCTCCTTCCGCGGAACTGATGATGATCAGCGGAAACCATGACAGCGGGCCCAGGGTCAACGTCTTTCGCAGTGTGTTGCGAAGACAGAAGATCCATATGATCGGCATGCCGCCTGTGAATCCGGAAGAGACGATCGAAAAGGTGACGCTCGCCGATGAGTTCGGACCGGTACATTTCTATCTGCTGCCCTTTGTGCGTCCCTCTATGGTCAGGGAGATCACAGGGAGCGATGAGAACGGAAACGCGCTGAGTTACGACGCGGCGATCCACAGGATGATCGAAAGGGAGCGGGTAAACTCTGATGAGCGGAACGTTCTCGTGAGCCATCAGTTCTATCTGCCTGCAGGTACCGACGCGTCACAGATCGAGCGCATGGACTCCGAGATCCGGACAGTCGGGAACATCGACGAAGTCAGGGCAGATGTCCTGGATCCCTTTGACTACGCCGCCCTGGGACATATCCACAAGCCCATGAAAGTCGGAGACGAGCGGTTCCGCTACTGCGGCACGCCGCTTGCCTGCTCAGTGAGTGAGGCGGAACAGCCTAAGGGCGTGATCATGGTCGACATGGCGCAGAAAGGGGAGATCACGACGACAGTGCTCCCTCTGAAGCCTCTGCGCAGCGTGCGGGTGATCCGCGGCACTCTCGAAGAAGTGCTGAAGGAAACATGCGGGGACTATGTGAGCGTCAGACTCACGGACAAGGTCGACCTGGATGTGCTGGATATGCAGGAGCGGCTCAGAGAGGCTTTCCCGGGGCTTCTGGAGATCCGCCGCGAAGTGGTGCGGGCCGCCGACTACAGCGCGGAAGCGGGGGAAGGCCGCGAGGAGGCGCCGGACCCGTTTGACCTGTGCTGTGATTTTCTGCCCGACCTGACGGAGGAAGAGAAGAAGATCCTGCAGGATGTGATCAACCAGGTACAGGAGGTGCAGGCATGAGACCGCTGAATCTATCCATGCAGGCTTTTGGCTCCTACGCGGAGCGGACTGATATTGACTTTACGATCCCGGACCAGAATTTCTTCCTGATCACGGGCGATACGGGCGCCGGAAAGACGACCATCTTCGACGCGCTGGTCTTTGCCCTCTACGGGGAGGCCAGCTCTGGTACCAACAGAAAAGACGGCGCAGAGCTGCAGAGCCAGTTCTCCCCGCTCTCGGTGGAGCCGTATGTGCAGCTGACTTTCTCCGAGAAGGGCAGCGCGGGGGACGAGATCTACACGATCCGCAGGTCTCCCCGCCACGTGCGACCTCTCAAGAGAAAGACGCAGAATGCCTTCAAGGATGAGAAGGAGACAGCGGTGCTGACGCTTCCGGACGGCACAGTGCAGGAGGGAAACACGGCGCAGATCAACGAGAAGCTCGAGGAGATCGTGGGACTTTCCAAGAGCCAGTTCATGCAGGTCGCCATGATCGCGCAGGGCGAGTTCATGGAGCTTCTGCGCGCCAAATCCAATGACAAAAAACTGATCTTCCGGAAGCTGTTCGGGACGGATCTCTACCAGAAAATGACGGAGGAACTGGACAGAAGGCGCAAAGAGAAGCTGTCGGACATGGCCAGGATCCGCAGCATCTGCCAGACGGAAGCCGGACATGCATCCATACCTGAGAACTATGAGCGGGCGCCGCAGCTCACGATGCTGCGTGACCGCATTGTCGGGTCCGACAGGCTCTCCGGAGAAGCTATGGACCAGTTTATCGAGGAACTGCACACTCTTTGCGAGGTTCTTGAAAAGGACGCTGAAAATGCTTCATCCGTATACGAGGAGAAGCGGACGCAGAGAGACCTGAAGCGGGACGCCTGCACAGCAGCCGGTGAACTGCTGGGGCTGTTCGCGCAGCTTGACCGGGCAGAAAAGGAACTGGTGATCCTGCGCGGACAGAGCGATGAGATCTCAGTCAAAAGCGCCTTGATCGGGAAGATCACGGACGCCTACGAGATCAAAGCCATGTATGTGCGCTATGAGGACGCGCTGTCCAAGCTGGATAAAGCCCGCGCGCGCCGCAGAGAGCTGCAGGAGAGCCTTCCGGGTCTTGCCGCCGCGGAGCAGGAGACAGCCCTTGCAGAGACATCTGCCCGAAAAGAGCAGGAGACAGCGCTCTCACAGTTCACGGCAGTGCGGGAGCGGGTGAACCGCGCTTTGCAGATCCTTGCGAGGATCCGGGAAGCTGCTGAAACGGCGGACAAGCGCGAAAGGCAAAGCAAAAAAGCCGCCGATGAGGCTGCGAAAGCTGCCGCTTCTCTCGACGCCATGGAGAAGCAGGAACAGGCCTGGAGAGAAGAGTCGAATAAGCTGGACGGCGCCGACAAGCGCCTGGAACTGAGCGCAGTCCGATACAGGGAGCTGAACGGGATCCTTACGGAAGCGAATGCGGCGCTGCAGTCCCGGGAAGAGACCAACGCCCTGGCGGGCGAAGTGCGCGCGCTGGCACAGGCCTATCTGGCGAGCAGAGAACAGTACAACGAGAAAAGCACGGCGCTGCAGGAAGCCAACAATGCCTATCTGGACCAGCAGGCGGGCATACTGGCGGCGGAGCTTCGCCCCGGCAATCCGTGCCCTGTCTGCGGATCGGTGGACCACCCGCATCCGTGCAGGATCACCGGCTCGGCCGGCGCTCTTACCAGAGAAAAGCTGGAGGAAATGACAGCCCAGGTGGATGCGCTTCTGAAGGAAACCCACCAGAAAGCACAGGACCACAGCGCCGCGGAGAGCCGTTACAAAGAGAAAAAGGAGAGCCTGAAAGCTGTCTATCACAAGCTGCACGGCCGGATGAAAGAAGCATTGGGGGATCTTCTCAAGGAGCAGATCAGCCTGCCGGACGCGGCCGACCTTCTCAAAGCGCAGATGGACGCGCTGCAGGAGGAAGGACACAAACTGCAGAACGACGCCTTGCGACTTCAGTCGGTCAAAAGATCGCTGGCAGGGATCGAGGAGCGCAAAGAGGAGCTTCGCGCTCGCAAAGAGGCGGCCACGGAGCAGGCCTCCAGGGCTGCGCAGGATCTTGCGGCTGCCAGACAGGCACTTCGGGAACTGGACGCCTCCAAAGATTACGCCTCGGAGAAAGAGGCGCGCGGCGTACTGAGCGCAGAGGAAGCGCGGCGCAAACAAAAGGAAGAAGCACTAGCGAAGGCTTCCGGAGAGGCTGTCAAGGCGCGGACACGAAGAGAGCGGACACAGGCCATGATCCAGCAGCTGGACGGCGATCTGCCGGGTATGGCGGAGGATGCGGAAGCGAGAAAACGGGAGTACGACGATCTCAGGACTGCGAAGGCGTATACAGAGGAAGAATGGAAATCCACTGCCGCTCAGTATGAGCGGGAGGCGGCCGATCAGTTCCGCAGTGAGATCGACGCCTATAACAGAAAGAAGGCCTCCGCAGCCGGCCGCCGGGAGGCAGCTGCCGCGGCAGTCGGCGAAAGGCAGAGACCGGACATGGAGAGCCTGGAAAATGCCCGCAAGGAAGCAGAAGCACAGCTTTTTGCGGCCCAGAAGGTACTGGACAGACTGCGCTCGGACCTTACGGCGGACAGAGCTGTCCTGGACGCGCTGGAGCCGCGCAGGGAAGAGCGGAGCGCAATCGTCAGAGAGCACACGATGATCGACTCCCTCTACAACAGGCTGTCCGGCAAAGTCCCGGGCGCCAGAATGGATATCGAGACCTATGTCCAGCGCGATTATCTCAGAAGGATCCTCACGGCTGCAAACCGCAGGTTCCTGGAGATGTCCTCGGGCCAGTTCGAGCTTCGCATGTACGACCTTGACAAAGCCGGAGAGGGCCGCAATCACGGACTGGATCTGATGGTCTATTCGGAGGTGACGGGAAAGGCGCGCGAAGTGCGGACGCTGTCGGGCGGCGAGTCCTTTATGGCGGCGCTCTCACTGGCGCTCGGCATGGCAGACCAGATCCAGGCCGGTTCATCAGCCATCAATCTGGACGTCATGTTCATCGATGAGGGATTCGGATCCCTGGATGATCACGCGAGGAGCCAGGCGGTGAAAGTCCTGCAGAGAATGGCGGGCGGATCCAAACTCATCGGCATCATTTCCCACGTGACGGAGCTCAAGAATGAGATGGAGGACCAGCTCATCGTCACCAAAGACGAGCACGGAAGCAAGGTGAGCTGGCAGATCAGCTGAGCCGGCTTATGACAGAATTCATAATAAATTCATAGTTTGGTAATATCTTATTGGACACATTGCGTGTACAATAACAAATGTGAGTTCACAAACCATATTATTTGAAATGGAGGATATGATTATGTCAGCTTGGACAAAACTTTTATTTACAGTAGTCGGCGCAGCAGCTGCAGCAGGTGCAGTGTATTTCATGAAGAAGCGTGAAGACGACGCTTACGATCTGGACGAGTTCGACGAGGATTTCGAGGAAGAGCCCGAGGAAGAAGAAGCTGAGGAGCCTGCTGAAGAGGCAGCAGAGGAAGCTCCTGCTGAAAAAGCAGCAGAAGAGGCCCCCGCGGAAGAAGCTCCTGCTGAAGAGGCAGAAGAAGTCAAGGCGGAAGTAGTCGAAGAGGAAAAGGCGGCAGAGCCCGTTGAGGAGAGCAAAGTCCTGGATCTTGACGGCGACGGCAAGGCCGATGCAGTGACCGTAGATCTTGACCACGACGGCAAGATCGACGCAGTTGCGATCGACACCGACGATGACGGCAAGGCAGACAAGCTGATCGTCGACACAGACGGCGACGGCGTTGCGGACACTATTCTCACAGAATAAGAAGGCTGTACAGCGAAAACGGTCCGTCAGGAGGGTATGATCATGGGGATGGTCGCGTCTGACTTTTACAGCAGATTTACAAAGCTTGATATCGTGGAAGCGCCGATCAGTGTCGGGGAACTGATGGATATGGCTTCCATTGATGTGCAGGGGCAGTTTGCCGCCTGGACAGCGGAAAATGAGGATACATGTTATGTGCCCGCAGAGATACTGACGGTGCTTTTAGAGGACCGCGAATTTTTTGCCCGGCTCACTGAGATGATCGATGGAGGCGAGTATGTGGTGCTCAGCGGCGTCACGCTGGCATGTAAATCGGTCCATATCGACCGGATGGGCCTCACGCCGGAGGACGCCAGAGAGAACATTCTCACCTTCTTTGATAAGTCGGAGGAAATGACGTACAGTATCGAGAGCATCCTTGCAGGCACTAATGAGTGGGTCAGCGGCCTGTATGTGTTTGCCAACGGATGGGTCGGCATCGAGACAGAGCGCATGATGGACGCAGCCTGGGACGAGGACGAGCAGCCGCTCGGAGAAGGCACGCCGGAGCCGGCCGCCAGCTATCTGATCGACTCAGAGGGCGAGCTCATCGCATCACCGGATATCCGCTTTGATATCGAGGCGTGGATGGACTTTGTCGACATGTTTTCCGCAGTGCACGAGGAAGCTACAGCGGCAGATTCGACAGCATCGCCCGCACAGAGCAAAGCGCCTGTACAGAACAGAAAAGACGGATATATTGTGTTCTCCGACGAGGTGGAGAAGGCTATGGCGGAGGGACGTCCCGTCGTTGTCATCGAGAGCGCGGCGACCTTCGGAGGCATGATGTATCCCGGAATCGCCGAGTTTGCTTTCCGCATGCGCAAGACTGTGCGCGACGCAGGAGCGGTGCCCGCTTTTACAGCGATCCTGAACGGCCAGATCCATGTCGGACTCACCGATGAGGAGATCCTGTACCTGGAGGAGAGAAGAGGTTCCATTTTCAAGGCGTCAGCCCGCGACATTCCGATCCTCCTTGCCAAAAAATCGGATGGCGTCATGACCATCGCAGCCGCGGTACAGACAGCGGCTATGGCCGGGATCCCGGTCGCCTGCGGAAGCGGCATCGGCGGCGCGCAGATCGGCGCGGAGAAGACTATGGATATCTCTACGGACCTGGAATCCCTGGCCCGCAACAAGGTCATGGTCGTATGTTCCGGCACCAAGCCCATCCTGGATCTGTCACTGACCATGGAGTATCTGGAGACATCGGGCGTGCCTGTAGTCGGTTACTGCACGGACCGCATGCCGGAGTACATGGTCCGCGGAAGCGGTTTCCGCCTCACATACCGCATGGATACCCCCGAGGACCTGGCGGAGGTCATGCACATCAAGGATCAGATGGGGATTCCGGGCGGCGTTCTCGTCGTCAATCCGGTTCCCAAGGAGTATGAGCTCGACCCCATCCGCACCAGGAAGGCGGTGGATATGGCCATGCAGGACGTCAAGAAGAACAACGTCATGGGCAAGGCGATCACCGGCTACATGATGGGCAGGATCAAGGAATACCTGGGGAACGAGAGCGTGGAATCCCAGAAGGCCTTCCTGATCAACAACGCGCAGCTGGCGTCCAGGATCGCCGAGGCGATCTGCGCGCAGAAAAAGAGCTGAAGAGAGAAAATCATAGGGAGGAATGCAAAAGGAATTGCATTCCTCCCTTTTTATGCATACTATAAAAGTGCCGGTATTCTTCCGGCGGACCGCGGAGTTCTTTCGCGGTGACAGATCCCAATTTTATTCATAACTGTACAGGCAGGCGGCAGCGGAGTGCGGCTTTCTTTTCGTTGACTGACGGGACAAGTATAGGAATTCCATGTCCCGGATCTTTGCTCCCGCCGGCCCGGGAAAGGAGAAACATGGATTACGAGGCATTCAGGACGGCGGTCTATTCCCTTCTGGCTGAAAGGAAGGAGTGGAAAGTGGAAAAGGACTGGGAAGACGGAACCAGTCCCGGCAGCGAAGGTCCGGGCAGCGGAGCAGACGGACTTGACGAATTTATTGAACTGGAACAGGAAAACGGACCCTTTTATGAGCTGATCACGGTCAGCGTAGGACAGCTGTATCAGGTCTTTGTCGGCGAGGGGTGGAATGCTGTGCGCCGGGAGCTGGACAAGTACACGCGCCGGGAGAATCCCGGAGCAAGGCGGACCAGAGCGGTGGATTATGAGGAGAGGCTCAACGAAGAAGGAGTCCTTCTGTACAGGGAGCTCAGGGCGCTGCGCGCTGCCAGCGCCGCAAAAAGGGGGCTTCCGCCCTACTTTGTGTTCATGAACCGTTCGCTCTACGAGATGTGTTGCAGACAGCCGTCTACAATGGAAGAACTGCGCGGGATCTATGGAGTCGGCGAGAAGAACGCCGGGCTGTACGGAGAGGAGTTCCTTGCGGCGATCCGGACATTTACGGGAGGAGAGAAGAAAACACTGGATAAACTCCCGGGTGAGGAGAGCGGGGAAGGCGCTTCTGTGCCCGCCGGCCAGCGCCGTGAAGCCCCCTGATCAGCGAAAGCGGTGCCAAAAGACTGAGAAAATTGTATACCGGAGTACAAATATTCATTGCAATGCGCTGGCAAAGGTTTTATAATCGTATTTACCTTAGACTGACGATACATCGCTGAGCGATCGAGTATAGAATCGACCGGAACAAGGAGGTACAACGATGAAACCCTATGCGGAAATGACCAAAGAAGAACTTGCGGAGGAGATCAGGAAACTGAAAGACCTCTACCGTTACTATCAGAGAATGGACCTGAATCTGGACATGAGCAGAGGAAAGCCCAGCGCGGAGCAGCTGGATCTGTCCATGGGCATGATGGACGTCCTGAATTCTGAGAGCGACCTAGCTTGTGAAGACGGAACTGACTGCCGCAACTACGGCGTCCTGACCGGCGTACATGAAGCAAAGGTCCTGATCGGCGATATGATGGAGAACAATCCGGACAACATCATTATCTACGGCAATTCCTCTCTGAACGTCATGTATGACACTGTATCCAGAGCCATGACACACGGTATCATGGGCAATACGCCCTGGTGCAAGCTGGACAAGGTCAAGTTCCTTTGCCCGGTTCCCGGCTATGACAGGCACTTTGCGATCACACAGTATTTTGGCATAGAGATGATCCCTGTTCCCACGTATCCCGGCGGCCCCGATATGGACATGGTCGAGAAGCTGGTGAGCGAGGACGAGTCGATCAAGGGAATCTGGTGCGTGCCCAAGTACGGCAACCCGACCGGCTATTCCTACTCGGATGAGACGGTCCGCCGCTTCGCGAAACTCAAGCCTGCTGCGCCTGACTTCCGTATCTTCTGGGACAATGCCTACGGCATTCATCATCTGTACGATGACAGGCAGGATCATCTGATCGAGATCCTCATGGCCTGCAAGAGAGCCGGCAATCCGGATCTGGTCTACAAGTTCTCCTCCACGTCCAAGATCACTTTCCCGGGCAGCGGGATCGCCGCGCTTGCGACGTCTCCCAACAACCTGGAGGATATCGTGGAGCAGCTCAAGAACCAGACGATCGGACATGACAAGGTCAACCAGCTCCGCCACGTGCGCTATTTTGGCGATATTCACGGCATGATGGTGCATATGAAAAAGCATGCGGACATCCTTCGCCCCAAGTTCGAGATGGTGGAGTGGATCTTCGATGAGGAGCTCGGCGATCTGGGCATCGGCGAGTGGACAAAGCCCATCGGCGGCTATTTTATCTACTTTAAGGCTCTGGATGGCTGTGCCAAAGCTATTGTCAAGCGCTGCAAGAAGTGCGGCGTGAAGATGACGCCCGCAGGCGCCACATGGCCCTACGGCAAGGATCCCTATGACAGAGACATCCGCATCGCGCCTTCCTACCCGCCGGTAGAGGACCTGAGAGCGGCGTCGCAGCTGTTCGCGCTGTGTGTCAAGCTCGTCAGCGCGGAGAAGATCTATAACGAAAAGTACGCTGAGTAAGAATCCGGCCGCCGCAATCCGCGATTGCGGCGGCCTCTTTTTGCCTGCTCGGAACTTGACCGGCATTGTGTGGATTGATATGATGAAATGTACATCATTTGTACGAAACAACGCATAGCAGGCAGGCGGCTTTGGGCCGCATGGAGATAGATGAATGAGAGATGACAGATTATGGCGGAGCAAGGCGGCGGGCCTGCTCATGATTTTGGCCGTGACGGCGGGCCTTACCGGCTGCGGCAGCGCGGTGGAAGGATATACGGTGGAAGGAGACACGGGGGAGGTCTCCGTGGTGACGGACGAGCCGTTTGCCTCCGTATTCGCAACTATGGAATATGCCCATGATGAGGCTGTTGAGGGCACATCGACGGTGTATGAAGGAGCTGCGCCGGCCGAAGAGGGCGACACGGCGTCCACCGCGGAAGAGAACAGGAAGTGGAGAACGATCCTGGAGGACGTGAGTCTTTTCAGCAGCCCCGAGAACGGAAGGGTCACCATGGTGGTCCCCAAGGACAGCAAGGTGGACGTCCTTACGGAGAAGGAAAACGGATGGTACAGGATCCGCTATCACGGCTCCGAGGGATACGTGAAGTCCGGCTACTTCGTGGAGGACTGGGAGGCCGAGCAGGCTGAGCGGGCTAAGCGCGAGGAAGAGGAGCGCCAGAGGAAAGAAGAGGCCGCGAGAAAGAAAGCGGAAGAAGCAGCCAGAAAGAAGGCGGAAGCGGAGAAAAAGAAGAAGGAAGAAGAGGCCAGAAAGAAGGCCGAAGCGGAGAAGAAGAAAAAGGAAGAAGAGGCCAAGAAGAAGGCGGCCGAAGAAAAGAAAAAGAAGGAAGAGGCAGCCAAAAAGAAGGCGGAAGAGGAAAAGAAGAAGAAGGAAGAAGCAGCCAGGAAAAAGGCCGAGGAGGAAAAGCGCAAGGCGGAAGCCGAGGAACGCGCGCGCGCAATGGCAAACGGCGAGATCACAAGAAGACTGGCTGATACAGTCAACCTGCGCGATCCCGACAACGAGGAGATCCTGTTCGGCATCGTTCCCACGGGCTCCTACGTCACGATCCTCGCGGACCTTGGAGACGGCTGGTACCTGGTCGATTACGACGGCATGGAGGGCATGATCAAGGGCGGTTATTTCACGGAGGACGATCCGTGATCCTGTCAGCCATGACCTTATACACAAGACAGCAGCACGCAGCAGACTTGCAGTGATCCCTAATATACGCACAAAGAGGCATGTCCTCGAAAGGAGTTATGATGATCAAAAGATACAGTTTTGGACACGTGTTCCAGACCGATTCCATCCCGGTGATCCCCGAGGCGCAGACAGGCGCGGTCCCGTACATGGAAGTGAATGAAAGTGAAATGTCGCTGACATATACCATGGATCCCGAGGACATTGTCTATGGACTGGGAGAAAATGTGCGCGGCATCAACAAGAGGGGCTGGATCTACGAGAGCAAGTGCAGCGACGAGTCCAAGCACCTGGAGGACCGCAGGTCCCTGTACGCCGCCCACAACTTTATCGTGGTGGACGGAAGAGAGAAGTTCGGACTCTTTATCGATTATCCGGGCATTCTGACTTTTGACGTAGGATACACGGAACTGTCGACACTGAAGATCACGGCCTCGGACTGGAATCTGGACGTCTATGTGATCGAGGAAGATACTGTTACGGATATCATCCGGAGCTTCCGCAGGCTGATCGGCAGAAGCTACATTGCACCGCTGTGGGCTTTTGGCAACGGGCAGAGCCGCTGGGGTTACATAAACGCCGAAGATGTGCGGGAAGTGGTCAGAAAACACCGCGAAAACGGGATCCCGTTGGATATGGTCTATCTGGACATCGACTACATGGAGCGCTTCAAAGACTTCACGGTCAACAAAGAGCGCTTCCCCGACTTCGCGGATTTCGTGAAGGAGATGAAGGACCAGCATATCCGCCTTGTGCCGATCATCGATGCGGCCGTCAAGGAGGAGAAGGGATACTCTGTCTACGACGAGGGAATCGAGAAGGGATATTTCTGCACAAATGAGGCCGGAAAGCCTTTCGTCGGCGCCGTATGGCCCGGACGCTCCCTCTTTACTGACATGCTGAACAAAGAGGCCAGGGACTGGTTCGGAGACCAGTACAAGGTCCTGCTGGACCAGGGGATCGAGGGCTTCTGGAACGACATGAACGAGCCGTCCATTTTCTATGCGGAGGACAGGCTTGCTGACGCGCTTACAGAGATCGCGAAAATGCAGGACGGCGAGCAGAACCTGGATCTGGACGCCTTCACCCATTTTAAGAATCTTGTGCTGGACCTGTCCGCCAATCCGGAGGACTACAAGAAGTTTTATCATACCGTGAACGGAAAGAAGATCCGCCACGATCAGGTCCACAATCTCTACGGCTACAACATGACAAGAGCGGCCGGTGAAGCCTTTGAGCGGCTGGAGCCTGACAAGAGGATCCTGATCTTCTCGAGAGCGTCCTGTATCGGCATGCACCGCTACGGCGGGATCTGGCAGGGCGACAACAAGTCCTACTGGGCTCACCTTCTGATGAACCTCAAGATGCTGGCCTCTCTCAACATGTGCGGATTCCTCTACACGGGCGCGGATCTGGGCGGCTTTGGCAGCGATACGACGGAAGATCTTGTCATGCGCTGGTACGCGCTGGGAATCTTCACGCCCCTTATGCGCAACCACTCCGAGATGGGAACGCGCAGGCAGGAAGTCTACCGGTTCACGGACCTGGAAGGATTTAAGAATATTATCGGACTGCGCTATAAGCTGCTGCCCTATCTGTACAGCGAATACATGAAGGCCGTCCTTCGCGGCGACCTGATGTTCCGCCCGCTTGCTTTGGACCATCCGGATGACAAGCGCTGCAGAACGATCGAGGACCAGCTCTATCTGGGCAGGGAACTCATGATCGCGCCGGTCTACGAACAGAACGCGCGCGGCAGATATGTCTATCTGCCCGAGAGAATGAAGATGCTCCGCTGCACGCGGGACGGCAGGATCGAGGAGACGATCCTGGAAAAGGGCGACCACTATGTGGAAGTGCCGCTCTCCGACGTTGTGTTCTTCCTGAGGGAAGGACATCTCCTCCCGCTCTCCAGGGGCGGTCGGTGCGTGGATGACGTTGATTTCGAGGACCTTTCGGTGATCTCTTTCGGAGAAGACGCGGAATACGAGTACTATCATGACGACGGCTTTACCAGGGATTATGAGAATCCGGCCAATTTCCGTGTGATCAGAGCCGGGCAGAAATGACCTGCAGACACGCTGCAGAAAAATCGATATGATCTTTTGTTAAGATTAAAGAAGAGTGAGGCAGATATGGAAAGAAAGTGGTGGCATGACAAAGTAGCCTATCAGATCTACCCCAAGAGCTTTATGGACAGCAACGGAGACGGGATCGGGGACCTCAAGGGTATTATCAGCAAGCTGGATTACCTGAAGGAACTGGGAGTCGATATTGTGTGGCTCTCCCCGATCTACCAGTCGCCGCTCGCGGACGAGGGATATGATATTTCGGACTACTACGCGATTGACCCCAGATTCGGCACCATGGAAGACATGGAAGAGCTGATCGCGGAGGCCAAGAAGAGAGACATGACGATCCTGATGGACCTGGTGGTCAACCACTGCTCGGATGAGCACGAGTGGTTCAGGAAGGCCTGCGAGGATCCGGACGGAAAGTACGGCGGCTTCTTCTACCTGCGGGACAAGGATCCCGAGGGGAAGCTTCCCACCAACTGGAGGTCCTATTTTGGCGGACCCTGCTGGGAGGAGCTGCCGGGCACGGACAAGCTCTATATGCACGTCTTCCATAAGAAGCAGCCCGACCTCAACTGGGAGAATCCCGCGCTCCGCGAGGAAGTTTACAAGAATATCCGTTGGTGGATGGAGAAGGGGATCGGCGGATTCCGCATCGACGCGATCATCAATATCAAGAAGCCCGCTGTTCTGCACGATTATCCCGCGGACCGCGATGACGGTCTCTCCTCCGTGAACAACATGCTGGCGGAGGCGGAAGGCATCGGCGAGTTCCTCGGCGAGATGCGCGACAAGGCTTTCGCGCCTTACGACGCATTTACCGTGGGCGAAGTCTTCAATGAAAAGGAAGAGGACCTTCCGCTCTTCATCGGAGACGGCGGCTACTTCTCCACTATGTTCGACTTTTCATCCGAGCTCTACGGCCGCAGCGACAAGGGCTGGTTTGATACAAAGCGCATCGATATCGACGCTTACAGAGGCTGCATGTTCGGCGCCCACGAGAAGATCGGTGATATAGGATTTTATTCCACGATCATCGAGAACCACGACGAGCCCCGAGGCGCCAGCCGCTATCTGACGCCCGAAATGCGCACGGAAGCGGGCAAAAAAGCGCTTGCCACCGTGTATTTCCTCCGCCGCGGGCTGCCCTTCATCTATCAGGGCCAGGAGATCGGCATGGAGAACAAGGAGATCCGCACGGTAGAGGAGCTGGACGACATCTCCTCCATCGACGCATATCAGGTGGCCATCCGCGCCGGCATCTCCAAAGAGCGGGCGCTGGAGACCCTGACTTTCTTCAGCAGGGACAACGCGCGCACGCCTATGCAGTGGAGCGGCGCGGAACACGCCGGATTTACGGCCGGTGATCCCTGGCTCCTCGAAAACGCCAATTATAAGAGGATCAATGTTGAGGAACAGCTGAAGCGCGATGATTCCGTGCTCGCATATTATAAAAAGCTGATCGCTCTCAGAAAGGATCCCGCCTATAAAGAGACGCTCGTGTACGGCGACTTTGTCCCCGTGAAGGACTGTGCCCATAACGTGATCGCTTACTTTAGAAAGACAGACGAACAGACGATCCTTGTCGCGGCCAACTTTGGCAGTGACAGCATTGCGATCAGCCTGCCTGCGGATGAGAAGATTTCCTTCTCAGAAACGAAGACCCTTCTTACAAACGGCGAAGACGCCCGTATCGAGGACGGCGTTCTGCGGCTCTCGGGTCAGCAGGCGGCAGTAGTTCTGCTTGGCCGCTGAGTTTTCCAGCCTCCGGGATGAAACGGATTAAGTGTTGACAGCATTGGGAAGCGGGGAGGACTCCCTGCTTCTGACCAAATAGTAAGGAGTGACGATACAAATGGATTATATGATCAGAGCGACAGCCGCAAACGCGCAGGTGCGCGCATTTGCGGTCACGACCAGGGATCTGGTCGCACACGCAAGAGACGCCCATGACCTCTCTCCGCTAGCGACAGCCGCGCTGGGACGAACAATGAGCGCCGCGCTTATGATGGCTGATATGCTCAAGGGTCCCACAGATCTTCTGACCATCAAGATCGAAGGCGACGGGCCTATCGGCGGGATCCTGGTTACAGCCGATAATCTCGGCGGCGTGAAGGGCTACGTGGAAAACCCGAACGTGGATCTTCCCAATAATACGATGGGACACCTGAATGTCGGAGGCGCTGTCGGACACGGCACACTTACCGTGATCCGCGATCTGGGCCTGAAAGACCCCTATGTGGGACAGACAGCGATCCAGACCGGAGAGATCGCCGAAGATATCACATATTATTATGCGGTGTCGGAGCAGATCCCTTCTTCCGTGGGACTCGGCGTTTTAGTAAACCGCAATGAGAAGAAGGTCCTGCAGGCGGGCGGCTTTATCGTACAGCTGATGCCGTTTGCCGAAGAGGAGACCATTGCGAGACTTGAGAAGAATCTGATGGGGATCGATGCGGTGACCAAGATGCTCTCTGCAGGCGATACGCCCGAGCAGATGCTGGACAAGGTGCTGGATGGACTTAATCCCGTCATCACAGCCCGCAATCCGGTAGAATTCAGGTGCAATTGCGGCAAAGAGCGCTACGAGAGAGCGCTTGTTCTTCTGGGCCGCGATGAAGTGCAGAAGATTGTGGATGACGGGGAGCCCATTGAGATCAAATGTCAGTTCTGCGGCAAAAAATACAGATTCTCTCAGGAGGAACTGCAGGCCGTACTCAAGAAAACTGAAAAAAATGCGTGAGAATTCTCCCGTTCATGTTACAATACTGGATTAGGGGAACGGGAGGTCCCTTTTCCCGATGTAGATTTAATTTGGTAAGGAAGGAAATCAGTCATGATAGATTATGAGGGCGCCGGCGGATTTAAGCTTTTTAAGAAAACTGCCGGCGAAGAAGAAGATTTTCAGGAGCAGAGCGGCATCAGCAACAAGACTCTGGTCTCGCTGGTGACCGTGGCCGTGATCATTGTTCTGTGCATCATCTATGGATTTCAGCTTCGAAGCGCAAGGCACAGCGCGCAGCAGCCCGAGACCGCTGTGGTATCGACCACGGCAGAGACAGCGGCAGCCGCGCAGACGGCAGAGACAGCAGCTGTCGTAGAAGCGACGGCAGAAGCGGCGGAGACTTCTCCTGCTAAATAAACATCGCGGTAATCTATAGTTTTTAGAGGAGAGTAACCAATAATATGCAGCGTGAAAATCTTGGCAGTCGTTTAGGTTTTATTCTGATCAGCGCGGGATGCGCGATCGGTATCGGCAATGTATGGAAATTTCCGTATCTCTGCGGACAGAATGGCGGAGGTCTTTTCGTACTCGTTTATTTGTTCTTTTTACTGATACTCGGACTTCCGGCCATGACAATGGAATTTGCCATGGGCCGCGCGGCTCAAAAGAGTCCGGTGAAAATGTACGAGGAGCTGGAGCCCGCGGGAAGCAAATGGCACCTGCACGGACTCCTGTGTATGGCAGGCAATTACCTGCTGATGATGTACTATACAACTGTAGCGGGGTGGATGGTCCAGTATTTCTTTAAGACAGCAGCAGGCACATTCACAGGTCTCGACGCAGACCAGGTGGGGGCTTCATTTTCGAGCGGTCTCGCAAGCCCGGTCCTCCAGGTCGGCTGTATGGCTTTTGTTGTGATCCTCGGCTTCTGGGTGAATTCCCGGGGACTGCAGAACGGACTTGAAAAAGTCACTAAGGTCATGATGCTGGCGCTTCTCGTCATCATGGTGATCCTGGCGGTCAACAGCATCTTCCTTCCCGGCGCGGGAGAGGGGCTTAAGTTTTATCTGCTGCCCAGCGCCGCGAGGGCCAAAGAGATCGGCATTTTCAATGTGATCGTCAGCGCTATGAATCAGGCGTTCTTTACACTCAGTATCGGCGTCGGTTCCATGGCGATCTTCGGCAGTTATATAGGGCGGGACCAGGCTCTTATGGGAGAGTCTGTCAACGTGATCATCCTGGATACCTTTGTGGCTATCTGTTCGGGCCTGATCATTTTCCCCGCATGCTTTGCATACGGCGTACAGCCCGACAGCGGCCCCGGACTGATCTTTATCACCCTTCCCAACATCTTCAACCACATGAAGATGGGAAGACTGTGGGGCAGCCTGTTCTTCGTGTTTATGACATTTGCGGCCTTTTCCACTGTTTTGGCCGTATTTGAGAACATCATGGCCATGTGCATGGATATGTTCGGATGGAGCCGTCAGAAATCGGGCTTTATCAACACGATCCTGATGCTCGTACTTGCGACGCCCTGTGCACTGGGCTTCAATGTTTTGTCATCCGTGCAGCTGCTGGGTGAGGGATCCTCAATCCTTGACTTTGAGGATCTGATCGTCAGCAACTATATCCTCCCGCTTGGCGCGTTTGTTATAGTGCTGTTCTGCACCAGCCGTTACGGATGGGGATGGAAGAATTTTGTTAATGAGGCGGATCAGGGCGAAGGTCTGAAGGTTATGAACTGGATGAGACCGTATTGCACATACGTCCTTCCGCTGATCGTGATCCTGGTATTCATTCTGGGAATACTCTGATCCTGGTATTTATGGGAGAAACAGATGTCAATTTTCTTTTGGAGAAAAAAGAAGGATGAAACTGCGGCGAATGTGAGCGCGCAGCAGCCGGAACCGGCGGCGCCGGTGGAGGAGCCTGTACAGGAGGAGATGCCTGCTGAGGAGCCTGTGCAGGAGGAGATGCCTGCTGAGGAGCCTGTGCCTGCGGAAGAGCCGGCTGTCGAGGAGCCCGCACCTGTGGAGGAACCCGCAGAAGAGCCGGCCGCAGAGGAGGAGCCTGTACAGGATGAAACGCCTGTCGAGGAGCCTGTGCCTGTGGAAGAGCCTGCAGAGGAGCCTACTGCAGAGGAGGAGCCTGAAGAAGCTCCTGCTGAAGAGCCTGAACCTGCAGAGGAATCTGTCGAGGAGCCTGCGCCTGTGGAAGAGCCCGCAGAGGAGGAGTCCGCACCTGCGGAGGAACCCGTCGAGGAGCCTGTGCCTGTGGAGGAACCGGAAGAGGAACCGGCTGCCGAGGAGGAGCCTGAAGAAGCTCCTGCTGAAGAGCCTGAACCTGCAGAGGAATCTGTCGAGGAGCCTGCACCTGAAGAGGAGCCCGCACCTGTCCCGGTTCAGGAAGTGAAACCTGCGCCGGAACCTGTAAGGGAGCAGTCTTACGTGCCGCCGACACCGCCTGTTCCGCCCGTACAGGACGATGAGGAGGAAGAGGAAGATGAGAGGCCCCGCAGACGCGGAAGAGCATGGCTGTGGATCTTCCTTCTGCTCTGCGTGATTGGAGGCAGTTATTACTATGGAATGACTTACTCCCAGACGCATTTCCTTGAGAACACATATATCAACGGAATGGATGTCAGTAATATGACCGCGCCTGAAGTGGAGAAGATCCTTTCTCAGAAAGCGGAAGGATATGAGCTCAGGATCAGGTTCCGTGACGGAGAAGAAGAGGTCATTCCGGGAACGGCGATCGGATTTAAGGTCAAGCCCGACGGCAGCGTGGACAGGATCCTGTCCTCCCAGGACCACAAGAAGTGGTTTATGTGCTTCTTCAGGCGCACGGATGGAAACGTCGAGCAGAAAACGACATACGATCCGACCCGCCTGGACAAGGCTGTGACAGATCTGCCCGAGCTTTCCAAGGAGAGCATGGTCAAGCCCGTCGACGCGTATATTGAACTGAATGACAAGACATTCAGTATAGTCCCTGAAGTGGAAGGCAACTGGATCGCGGTCGGCAAGGTGAAGGCTGCGGCGCATGAGGCTGTTAAGAGCGAAGGCGCAGAAGTCGACGTGGTATCGCTGGACGCCTACAAGGAACCCAAGGTGCGCGCCAAGGACGATGATATCGTCGAGAAGTGCGCCAAATACAACAAGATGCTGGCGGGCAGCATCACCTGGGATCTCCCCAACGGCGAGACGCTGACCGTTGACGCTGATACCACCAAAAACTGGCTGTCTGTCGATAAGAACGGCAATTACTACAGAGATGAAGATCTCTGGGAAGACAATATCGAATTCTGGGTCGACGAACTGGCGAGAAATGTCAATACCGTCGGCAAAGACTGGAACTTCCATGCGACCAATGTGGGAGATATCACTGTCAGCGGAGGCGATTACGGCTATTCCGTCGATAAAGTGACGGAGAGAGAGGAAGTGTGGGATCTTCTCTGGGACGGAGAAACGGATGAGAGAGACCCCTATTTCTACCAGACGCAGTATACCCGCGGAAGTGGAATCGGCGGAACCTATATCGAAGCCAATCTCTCACAGCAGCACGTATATATTTATATTGACGGTGTGATGGTCTGCGATACGCCGTGTGTATCGGGCAATGTCAGTCTGGGGCGCGGAACGCCCACAGGCGTTTACCAGATCCTCTATAAGGATACGGATACGGACCTCAAGGGTATACCGCTCGGCAACGGCCAGTATTCATATGTCTCCCACGTCGATTACTGGATGCCTTTCTACAGTGGCTGCGGATTCCACGACGCGAGCTGGAGATCCAATTTCGGCGGCAGTATTTACCGCTCTGACGGATCGCACGGCTGCATCAATCTGCCGCCCTCGATCGCGCCTACATTCTATAACTATGTGAGAACCGGAATGCCGGTGGTGGTATTCTATTGATATTCGTTCATTTTTATTTCCACCTTCCAGCGGGGAGTTCCCTGTGGAAGGTGGCTTTTTATATTTTTTTCCAGAGGTTTCGATGCAGAAAGATCTGACACAAGGTAATTTATTCGGAAAAATGATGCAGTTCGCGGTCCCTTATCTGATCGCCTGCTTTTTACAGACCTTTTACGGTATGGCGGACCTGTTCATAGCGGGGCAGTTCAACGGCGCCGCGACGGTATCAGCGGTAGCGGTCGGAAGCCAGGTCATGCATATGCTGACCGTTGTGATCGTCGGACTGGCCATGGGCACCACTGTATGCATCAGCAGGTCGGTCGGCGCCGGTTCAAAGCGGCAGGCAGCAGGATTTATCGGCAACTCCGCGGCGCTCTTTACGGGGGTCGCGGCTGTATTGACACTGGTGCTCCTGGTCTCCACAAACGGGATCCTGCGTGTTTTGGCAGTGCCGCCGGAGGCCCTCGAGCAGGCCAGATATTATCTGGTGATCTGCTTTGCCGGCGTGCCTTTTATCACGGCTTACAATGTGATCAGCAGCATTTTCAGGGGGCTCGGCGACACAAAGAGTCCTATGATCTTTGTGGCGATCGCAGGACTTATCAACATCGGATTCGACTATCTTCTGATCGGTCCGCTCTCGATGGGGGCGGCCGGCGCCGCGATCGCGACAGTTGCCGCACAGGCTGTGTCCGTATTTCTGGCGCTGGTCTTTCTGATCAGAGGGAACGGCGCGCTGTCTGTTCAAAAGAGTGACTTTATCCCTGACAGTCATTACATGGGACAGCTCCTCGGCATCGGTGTTCCTGTCGCGTTCCAGGAGGGAATGATCCAGGTCTCCTTCCTTGTCATCACAGCGATCGCGAACAGCCGCGGCGTCGATGTGGCAGCAGCTGTCGGAATTGTGGAAAAGATCATCAGCTTCCTGTTCCTTGTGCCATCCTCCATGCTCTCCACAGTCTCCGCAGTTACAGCGCAGAATGCCGGCGCGGGAAAGCACGAGAGAGGGAGGCTTGCGCTGCGGTACGGGATCACTGTATGTGTGGTCGTCGGCGCGGTGATCTTCGGGGTCTGTCAGTTCGCTTCGGAGAGTATCGTCGGCGTCTTTGTCCGGAATGAGCCGGAAGTTGTGCGGCTGGGCGGACAGTATCTGCGATCTTATTCCATTGACTGTGCTGTCGCAGGGATCCAGTTCTGTTTCAGCGGCTATTTCAGCGCTTACGGAAAGTCACTTTATTCGTTCCTGCACAATATCACATCGATCGTCCTGGTGAGGATCCCGGGCGCTTATCTGGCCTCGATCATGTTCCCGCAGACTCTGTATCCGATGGGACTTGCAGCTCCGATGGGGTCGCTGCTGTCCTCCGTGATCTGCTGGTTCCTGTACAAATCGCTGACGTCACAGATGAAGAGGGAAGAGGAAACTGCTATAATAGGAGAAGAAAACAGACCGGAGGGAGCATAGATGTCAGAATACCATGAAGCGGAAGTCCATATGGACAACGGCGGGCACACGCACGACCATACGCATGATCACGGCGATGCACATGGGTACAGCCATGAACACGGGCACAGCCATGACCACGACGAAGCACATGGGCACAGCCATGCACACGGGCACAGCCATGACTACGACGAAGCACATGACCACAGCCATACCCGCAATCACAGTCATACGCACGACCCGCAGCAGACGCGCGCGATCATCAACCGTCTCAAGAGATCGATCGGTCATCTGGACAAGGTGCGCCGTATGGTTGAGGACGGCGAGGACTGCGCGGACGTTCTGATCCAGCTCTCCGCGGTGAAATCGGAGATCAACAATACGGGAAAGCTGATCCTCAAGCAGCATATGGAACACTGCATTGTGGAAGCGGTCCGGGAAAACGACCAGACTTCGATCGACAAGATGAATGAGGCGATCGACAGATTTATGAAGTAAAGGAGGCAGTCAATGAGCAACGTTGCGAGCAAGTATCAGATCGATACACCGGAGAACAGAGAGTTTCTGAGGACCAATGCAGAGGGTCTTCTGCGTTTCGGACACAGATTTCCGTCCCCCGGCGGCGGCTCTTATTATCTGGGAGACGACGGTACGCCCTGGAAAGAGAGACCCCGCGAGACATGGATCACGTCCCGTATGTGCCATGTATACAGCATCGGAACATTCCTGAGCCATCCGGGCAGTGAAGAACTGGCAGACGCAGCCCTGAAGGGACTGCGCGGAGAGCTGCACGATACGGAGAACGGCGGATGGTACAGCGGAAGAACTGCGGACGACGGTATTATGCCCGGCAAGGCATGCTATGCGCATGCGTTTGTGATCCTTGCGGCTTCCAGCGCGGTACTGGCTGAGCGCCCCGGCGCGCAGGAGCTTCTGGATGAGGCGCTCGCGCTCTATGACAAGCGCTTCTGGAATGAGGAGGAAGGCCTCTCCTGTGACACCTGGAATACGGAATTTACGGAGCTCGACAGTTATCGCGGCCTCAATGCCAACATGCACACCGTGGAGGCGTTTCTTGCCGCGTCGGATGTGACCGGAGATGAGAAATACAGAGTCCGCGCGGGCAGGATCATCGACCATGTTCTGGGATGGGCAAGCGGCAACAACTGGCGGATCCCGGAGCACTACAACAGCGACTGGGTGGCGGACCTTGACTGCAACAAGGATAAACCCGACGACCAGTTCAAGCCTTACGGCGCGACGCCCGGACACGGTATCGAGTGGTCCAGACTGATCACGCAGTGGGCGCTCTCCACGTACAAAAAGACCCCGGAAAACGCGCAGCCTTATATTGAGGCGGCTGAGAACCTGTTTAACCGCGCGATTGGCGACGGATGGGATTCGGACGGCGCGCCCGGCATCGTTTACACGACGGGATGGGACGGAAAGCCTGTCGTTCACGACCGCATGCACTGGACGCTGGCAGAGGCGATCAATGCTTCCGCATGCCTGTACCATGTGACGGGCAAGCAGCAGTACGCGGACAATTACGCGGCGTTTATGCAGTATCTGGATGAGAAAGTCATGGACCATGTGAACGGATCCTGGTTCCACCAGCTTGACAGGAACAATGTAGTCCTCGATACAGTCTGGCCCGGAAAATCCGATCTGTATCACGCATTTCAGGCGATGATGATCCCCTATTACGCAGCGGATCTGTCGATCGCGCCTGCAGTGAAGGCAGGTAAGAAAATCTGACGGAATACCTCTGATATTGACAATGATGGAGCACAGTGAGAATGGCAGATAATCCTAACAAGGATAGCGAGGCAAGAAGAAGGCGCAGGCGCGCCGAGGCGAGAAGACGGAGAGAAAGAGAGATCCGGATCCGGAAGACGATCGCGGTCGTATTGATCGCGATCGCCTTTATAGCGATCGGTGTAATGGCTTTCAGGATCCACAGGAGAAATAAGGCGGAGGAAGAGGCTGCGCTGGCGGCTTCCCGCGCGATCGCCGAGGAGCAGGCAGCTGCGGAGGCATCCCGCAAGGCGGCGGAAGAAGAGGCGGCCCTGGAGGCATCCCGCAAGGCGGCGGAAGAAGAGGCAGCTCTTGAGGCATCCCGCAAAGCGGCGGAAGAAGAGGCAGCCCTCGAAGCTTCCCGCAAAGCGGCGGAAGAAGAGGCGGCTTTACAGGCATCCCGTGAGAAAGCCGAGGAGGAAGGCGCGCTGGCGGCTTCCAGAAGAGCAGCTGAGGAGCAGAAGGAGAAGGCCGAAGCTGCCAAAATACCGGGTCTCAACGCCAGCTATGACTTTACGGCGGATGAGAACACGGAGAATGTTCCGGACGACATTGACAGCGCATATGCGGTGATCATGGATCTCAAGACCGGAAAGATCATTGCCGGCAGGGAATATGACACCATCATGAATCCAGCCTCCATGACCAAGATCCTCACGCTTCTTGTCGCAGTTGAGAATATAAATCTGTCCAGGCTCGACACAGATACATACGAGATCCATCAGGGCATTACAGACTATGTGTTCACCAATCAGATGAGCCAGGTCGGTTTTCAGATCGGCGATACGCCGACGATCAGAAGCCTCTTGTACGGCACGATCCTTCCTTCCGGCGCCGATGCGGCGCTGGCGCTGGCCGAGTACACAGCCGGCAGTGAGGAGATGTTTGTTAAGATGATGAACAAGAAGCTCGAGGAGTTAGGAATCTCCGACACAGCGCATTTCACCAACGTAGTCGGCGCTTATGATGAAGACCACTACTGTACGGCGCTGGATATGGCGACGATCCTGCGGGCGGCCATTGACAATGAGCTCTGCAGGGAAGTGCTCTCCTGCCACTATTACGAGGTCCCTCCGTCGGGCGGAGAGGACTCGGAGAGCATCGGGATCTCCAACTGGTTCCTTCGAAGGATCGAGGACAAGGATACGCACGGTGAAGTGATATGTGCCAAAACAGGATATGTGGGGGAGGCCGGCTTCTGTGCGGCCAGCTACCAGGTATCCGACGACGGCGGCCATTATATCTGCGTGACAGCAGACGCACCGGACACCTGGTCCTGCATTTACGATCATGTGGAACTCTATGAGACATATACAAACTGATGACAGCGGATCAGGCGGGAGGTATTGGATGTGTTAATGGATCATCTTCGGGAGTATAACCTGAAAGATCTGGCCGGGGGTGTACAATACAGACTCTGGGGACGGACCGGAGCGGCAGATGACCGGCTCTACCTCTTCTGGACCGGGTCGTCGCTGGAATTCAACCTGCGGGCCACAGAACTGTGGGTGACACTGGAATCCTCGTACATGGTATTTGAGAACTGGGTGGATGTGCTGGTGAACGGAGAACTGATCCAGCGCTTCATGGTTCCCCAGGGGCGGAGCGAATTCTGCCTGTTCCGGGGGATGGACCGGTCCAAGGCCAGAAGGGTGCAGATCGTGCGGGACACACAGGCGATGCATCTGGACGCCAGAAACAGCCTTGCAATCTGTTCGGTCAGGACGGACGGCGTGTTCGAGGAAGTTCCGCAGCCCTCGCTCAGGCTGGAGTTTATCGGTGACAGCCTGACGTCCGGAGAAGGCCTCACAGGCGCCGGGGACTATCTGGAATGGAACCCCGGATGCTTCAGCGCAATACACTCGTATGCGTTCAGGACCGCGCAGATGCTCGGCGCTGAGTGCAGTATACTGAGCCAGAGCGGCTGGGGCACATGCTTTTCCTGGGAGGGCGTGCGCCGGGAGGCAATGCCTCTCTACTACGATCAGGTCTGCGGCGTTCTGCGGGGAGACCGCAACAGACAGAGAGGCGCATTCGCAGATTGGGATTTTGACAGCTGGAAACCGGACGCGGTGATCGTCCATCTGGGGACCAATGACGAAATGGCGATCCAGACAGTGGATGGATGTGAAGAAGAGGAGTTTGAGGAGGCGGCTTTCCGCTTTCTTGTAAAACTCAGGGAACGGAACCCGAAGAGCCTTCTTCTGTGGTGTTACGGAATGCTGGGACATACGCTGGAGGATCCGATCAGGCGGGCCATGGAGCGATTCCGGATTCAGACAAACGATACAAATCACGACATCCTGTTTCTGGTGCCGACCGGAGATGATGAGCTCGGAAGCAGGGATCACCCGGGAAGGGCGGCGCATGAAAGGGCGGCCCGTATGCTGGCGGAAAGGCTGCGGCGCGACCTGGGACTAACGTGAGGTGCGAAAGTGGACGGAAATAACAGATTCAGCAGAGATTCGTGGATCGGAGGGGCGCTGCTCCTTCTCAGTCTTATCATTGCGGCAGCAGGTGTGATCATCAGTCTCAGGACCGGATCCAGCCGGTATTTTCTCTTCGCGAGTTTCCCGACTGCAGTCCTGATCGTTGCAGGCGGCGCGATGATCCGCAAAGACTATCTGGGCAGCGGCGGCAGACTCCTTCTGGCGGGCGGCGAGAGGACGATCGAGGCGCAGGTCCTGGGCGTGACGAGAAACCTCAGGACAGCCGGCGAGAAGACCGCTTATTATGTGGTATGCCGCTATAAGGACCCCGTTACGGGGAAAGAGACCACCTACAGCAGCAAAGCATTGGATGAATATCCGGGTAAGGAAGTGATCGGAAGAACGGTCACGGTCCATATTGATCCCGGTGAAAAAGGCAAGTACACAGTAGAGATCGATGCTCTTTTAGAAGAGATCAGAAAGGAAAAGGAAGCACAGGCATGAACCGCGTAAACTGCATTGATCCATTTCTGAAAAAGGCAGAGGCCGATGAGCCGGTCTACATCACGGACGTAAGGGAGACTTTTGACAGGGAGGGCAGCAAAGCCTTCCACGTGCACGCACACCTGTATGAGGGAGAGACGGCGGTCTTCGCGCTCGGGCTCCCGCAGTGGGAGAACGATAAGCAGAGAGAGTTTGTGGCTGAATATGTCAGGGCTTTCTTCTACAACCTGCTCTCCACACTCGGCGCGCTGAGGATCGAGATCTATCTGGACCGTTCCGACGAGGCGCTGACGGCGCTCGCGGAGGGACTCAGCGATGATTTTCAGGTCTCATGGGCCAAAACAGAGCGCACAGGCTACGGAAAGTGCCTCAATGTCAATGAGCGCATTATAAGGGCACTCACGGGCGGCAGCGAGAAGTTTTCCATCACTGTCAAGGATCTCGCGGACGAGCCCGCCGTACAGGAAGAGAAGAAAGAGAGCGTCTCGGAGCCTGTTTTCACACAGCTCCCTGAGAGAGCGAAGACCAGGTTCCTTCTGGGGATCGACGTGGGCGGCACCGACATCAAATTTGCGGTGAGCCTGGACGGAAAGCTCCTGCACTGCGAGGAACTCAACTGGGCGCCTGCTTCCATCTCCTGTGTGGAGGATCTCACAGCGCCTGTTCTGGACGCGGCTGAGAGGCTTATGAAACAGTTCGGCGGCGGCCGCAAATGGGACGGGATCGGCCTGAGCTGGCCGGATGCCATCATCCACAACATGATCGTGGGCGGCGAGACCACCAAGACCAAGGGCCTCAGGGAAAACAAGGACCGCGACTATGAGACGCAGCTCGCTGAGCTGACGGCTCTCTGCGCGAGGTTGGGAGAATTTACGAACGGAGAGAACGCGGTGCAGTGCTGCAACGACGGCCCTATGGCTGCCTTTACGGACGCTGTGGAAATGGCAGCGGCGGGAGAGGATATCTCTAAGGGATTCATCGCCTACAGTCTAGGCACAGAGCTGGGCACCGGATGGGTGCTGGCCGACGGATCCATTCCGCAGATCCCCCTGGAAGTCTACAACTGCATCATCGACCTCGGCAGCTATAAGGCCAGGACCTATCATGCGGACGATGCGCGCAGCACCTTAAACGTCAATACACTCCTTCCCGGTACGCTGCAGAAGTATACGGGACAGTCCGGCGTATTCCGGCTTGCCTATCGCGACCTTCCGGGGACCGAGCCTGAGATCCTCAGGGAAGCGGTGGAAAAGGGCCTGTTCCGGGCCGCTGAGGGCGAGGATTTCATCGTCGTCCCCACAGAGCCGGAGGACAAGCGCAAGGAGTGCCTGGAATTCTTTATGGAGAAGGCCGCGTCCGGTGAGAGCAGCGTCTGCAGGGAGATCTTCAGGCAGATCGGTGAATATATCGCTGTTACCTGGGCGGAAAACGAATATCTCTTCCATCCGGAAGCCAAAGACAGGACATTGTTCGGAAGACTTGTGAAGAGAGAGGAATGCTTTGACCTGATCTGTGAAGGCGCCGCGAGACGCGAGCCGTCTCTGGTCCTCCACAACGCGGACTCGTCCCTTGCGGTCACGCCTCTTATGAGACAGCTTGAGGAGGATCCCGTATTCACGATCGCGCAGTTCGCGCAGGCCGTGGGAGCCCTTTATTTCGGATGTCTCGGCTCTGCCTGAGAGTGACCGACGACAGGAGAGGAAAGGTTCTAACGGTGAAGCTATGGAGAGCCTGCAGGATTTACGTAAATACAGCTATTGCGCTGTCAATCTGATCCTGGCAGCTGTGCAGATCCTCGTGTTCATACTATGTACGGCGACCGGGAACAAAATGTATATCGCAGGCCGCTGCGGCACGGATCTGGTGCTCGCGCAGGGGCAGTACTGGAGGCTTCTGACTTCCGTCTTTCTGCATGCGGGTCTCTCGCATCTGGGGAGCAATCTCCTTGTGCAGATCCTGATGGGAAACGCAGTGGAGCGGAATCTGGGCCACATACGCTATCTGGCCCTGTATCTGCTCTCGGGGATCGGCGGGAACGTCATCTCGGTCCTCTATGACCGCGCGCAGGGCGTCAACATCTATTCGGTCGGCGCCAGCGGAGCCGTGTTCGGCGTGATGGGAACGCTGTTCGTCCTCATCATCCGGGGCAGAAAAAAACTGCGAAGCGGCTCCTCGCTTCTCACAAGGGCGGCGTTCGCAGTCTTTTATGCGGTATACAGCGGATTTCGCAATCCATATACAGACAATGCGGCCCATCTGGGCGGCCTTGCCTTCGGCGTCGTGCTGGGGGTACTCCTCACAGCGGGCCTCGAAGACGTGGATCTGCGGGATCTGCGATAATGTCTGCAATGACGGAAATTCCGAAAGACAGTGTCACATGGCACTGTCTTTTTCCTGCGTCTGGAGGATCCGGATCCCGTTGACTTCCAGCTCGTCGGAGACCGGGATCAGCAGGTACTCGAGCCCGTCGATCACTCTGGTCCTGAGCATGCCGGCCATATCGGCCTTCACGCTGATCTTCATGGAGGGAGACTTGACTTCCACTTTGGCAGTGTCGATCAGGTTTTCCGCCATTAGCGGGACTCCGGCACCTACAGCTTCGTCGTACGCGGCGTCAAAATCGCTCAGAACGCTCTGGTCGGCGCCGTTCTCCGACAGGAGCCGGCGCATCTCGCTTTTCTCGATCTGAACCGGTTCTCCGGAGTCCTTATTCTGCTCAATGATCTCGCTTACCGCGTCCTGAAGGCTCCGGACGTTCTGGAAATCGCAGTTGCGGCCCAGCGTCTGTTCTACCATGGACTTGAAGATCTCCTTCTGGTCCGTCTCGGGAATCGGCAGCGTACATCCCAGCATATCCGCGCTGATCTCCTCGTGGCGCTCCTCCTCCTTGCGGCAGTAGTACAGAAGACTGTGGATGTCGGGCTGCCTGTCGTTGAAGGCCGGAAAGAGAAAACCGCTCATGGGCTTTTGCACGGCCCAGTCTGTGCGGCGGTCCAGGAAGGTGCAGGCTTCCTCGTCGTAGCAGAGTCCTTCCTTCATCAGATTCACCGGGCAGATGCAGCACAGAAGGAAGGGGTAGACGTAGTCGGACGCGTCCTCCATATCCGCCTTATCAGTTCCCTTTGCCGGGATATCATAGACTCCGTGGATGAGCAGGATCAGATATTTGCCCTCGTTCTTAAAGTGCTCCACGACCTTTTCAAAAAACTGTGTCAAAAGATCGTCGTCCTTGAGCTCCGATTGCAAAAGCCTGTAAAGCAGCTGCTGCCGGCCGCCCTCCATCTCCTCGGAGATGGGAAATTCCATATTGAAGAGATTGCGCCCGAGCTTGCCGGACATGGCGCCGCGCAGGATCTCGCAGTATTTTTCCAGAGATTCTTTTTCCATAGCCGCCAGGGAATCATGCAGCTCCCGGATCACTTCTCCCTCTTCGTTCACGTAACAGCCGCGGATCCTGCTGATGCAGCTGTCGGGTTTTATGAGCTTTCTTATCTCGCTGATCGCCTTTTTATCCATCGTGTATCCTCGTTTTAGTCATATTTTCCGCTTTTTTTTGCGGTAACAATCAATATACTACATAAAATCATATTTCGCCAGTGGACGAATGATGCTATAATATATATTCAGATTGAATTTGCGCAGAGCGCATTAAGAATGGGAGGAAATGACCTATGGAAACTAATGGAAATCGCAATGACGCCAAGTGGGATGCTTTTGAGGAGATGATGGAGAACAAAGTCGTCTTCACAGTTCCGATCGATGAGAGCGTCAAGGCGGGCGTCGTGACTTCGCTGAAAGGTGTCAGGGCATTTATTCCCGCATCCCAGCTGAGCACCAGCTATGTCGAGGACGTCAGCGAGTGGATCGGCAAAGAGGTCGACGTTGTGATCATCACAGCAGACAGAGAGAAGCAGCGCCTTGTCCTGTCCGGCAGAGAAGCAGCTAAGATCAAGAGAAGCCAGGAGAAGAAGGCACGCATCGATGCACTTACAGTCGGCACAGTTCTTGAAGGCAAGGTTGAGACGATCAAGCCCTACGGCGCGTTCGTAGATCTCGGCAACGGAATCAGCGGCCTGGTACATATTTCCCAGATGAGCACCAAGAGAGTCGCTACACCTGAAGAAGTATGCAAGGAAGGCGACACAGTCAAGGTTAAGATCACCAGAGTGAAGGACGGCAAGGTCAGCCTTAGCATGAAGGCTCTCGAGGAAGCACCTGCTCCCGCGGAAGACGAGATTCCGGACATCTCCAAGTTCGTATCCAAGGAGAAGGCTACCACAAACCTTGGCGAGCTTCTCAAGAACATCAAGCTTGACTGACAGGCGGATCAATATCTATTTCTATATATTAAAGAGGGGAGAACGGGTGATCTGAGCGTCACCCGTTCTGTTTATATAAGCAGGTTTAACAGCAGGAAAGACAGTATGGACAGGAAGGATATTCGCAAATTGAATAAGGGAACCGATTTGCTGTCCGGGCAGACTCTTTCCTGTGACAGGAGAGTGCGGCGAGGTACAGCCATCTTTCTGATGCTGTTCTGCTTCGTCCTTTGGTGCAGCAGTATAGGGGCTGCAGCGGCACAGAACGATGCAGAGGACCGGGGGACGGTCACGCAAGCGGAGACAGACAAACAGTCCGGGGCTGCGGTCAAAGCAGTGCCGATCCTGGTGGAAGGAACTTTTGAGAAGCCCGACAGGGACGGGATCCTTGCGCGGATCAACGAGATCCGCAGAGAAGCCTGCGAAGAAGGCGTGCGTGATCCTGCGACCGGAGAGCCTATGCGGGCTGAGGACTATGTTCCGCTTGTCTGGTCCTATGAGCTGGAAGAGGCTGCCGCGCGCCGCGCGGTGGAGAGCATGATCCTGCGCGATCACGTAAGACCGGACGGCTCAGAGTGCTTTTCAGTACTGCCCGACAGTGAAGCGTTCTCCATGGAGACGCTGGCCTGGGGATACGGCGGTATACTTGAAGCCATCGAGGGATGGTACTCGGAGAAGTCCTCATACGTGGAGGAGACAGGCGCGCCTGCAGGCCACTACATGGCGCTGATCAGTCCCTCGTTGAGGTATGCCGCAGCCGCTGATTTTCAGCCCGGCGCGGGGCAGGACGCCTGCGCGGGCGCCTTCGGAAGGAGCGATCCTTCGGAAGCAGCAATGAATCTGCAGGGAACCTCCGCAGAGGAGACGGCCGCTGCGCTGCTTTCTCAGACCGGATGGGAAATTCACCTGGACAAAACGGTTGTACCTTATGTCGCACAGCTGGCGCTCGCAAGAACGGCCCGGCTGATCACAAAGGGCATATGGAACATGGACTGACAAATGATGCTGCGTGGAATGTTGTTCTGACAGACCGGCAGCTGGTTTATCAGCCGGATCTGATACAAAAAGGAGAAGCGTATGGACTACAAGCTCAAGAGGCTTAACAGAGAACTGGCAAGTCCCGGAAAGGCGCTGGAATTCTACAGGGACACGATGGAACTGCCTGACGGAAGAACAGAAAAGTGGGATTTTGTGCACCATAAAAAGGGCGGCGGAGCCTGTGTGGTGCCGGTGCTGCCCGACGGACGCGTCCTCATGATCCACCAGTACAGACCGGCGGTCGACAGGGAGACGACAGAGCTTCCGGCCGGTGCTTTCGATGCGGACGATCCGGATTTTGCCGTGACTGCTTCAAGAGAACTGGAAGAGGAGACCGGATACAAGTGCGGGAAGATCCGCCGCCTGGTAAGGCTGGACACGGCGATCGCATGGTGCGACGAGAAGGTCGAGATCTATCTGGCGCAGGATCTCTACAAAGCCGGCGGACAGCAGCTCGACGACGCGGAAGAGATCGGCGTGGAGGCGATTCCTGTGGAAGAGCTGCGAAGAAGGATCTTCGCGGGAGAGATGAGGGATGCCAAGACAGTGGCCGGAATCCTGGCCTATCTGGCGGTACTGTCTGAGGAACAGGCAGCACCGCTTGCATAAAGGCTCAGACTCTGCTCTTATGGCAGGTGAGATATAAGATCTGGTATTCATAGGAGGCACTGCGCAGGAAGCGCAGGCCTCCTTTTACGCGCTCATCGTCGAGATTGGAAAAAGGGTCGTCCAGGACGAGGAAAGGCTTTTCGCCCGGATACATAGCGTCAACCATTGCCATGCGGCGGCAGAGGCTGATCAGGTCCCTTGTGCCTTCGCTCATCAGAGAGGGATCTCTGGGGAGTCCGTCGCTCATGACCGTAATGTGGAAGTCTGCGTCGGTCTGCAGGTTTTCGGCGGATTCCCCGGTGAGCATGCCGTAGTGCCGGCGGAAGGACCGAAGAAACGGATTCATATATCGCGCGGTAAAGGAACCGCGGGCCTGTTCCAGACAGCCGACTGTCTTTACGCAGATCTCATAGCGATCACGCAGTGTATCGATCTCTCTGCGGAGTTTGATCAGCCTTTCAGCAGCGTCTTCGGACTCCGCGATCCTCTGCCGCAGGTCTTCCGACTGCTGCCTTGCATCGGTCAGCTCCTTCCTGCACTCTTCCTCCCGGCGGTCAAATTCCGTAAGCCCTGGAGCGATCCGGTCCGCGATCTCTTCTGTGGAGGGTGTCCGTATTGCGGCGGCACGCGCGGCGGGAGTGCGGCTCCTGATCTCAGCCTGCAAGTCTTTGCGCCGCTTTTCTTCTTCGAGGATCTGCTGCTTAGCCCTGCCAAGACGTCCGCTGAGGGAGCGCAGGGAGGCGTGCAGATCCTGCTCCTCCTGCCTGAGTTCCTCCAACCGGCTGACGAGGGCGGGATCCGCGTCATTCCGTCGGCTTCTGAAAAGGCAATAGATGCTGCAGACAGCCGACAGAACGGGCATGGCAAGAAAAGGAAGGGATATCGCATGCAATGCGATCAGGATGAGAAAGAGGATCGTCACTGCCAGACTGAGTAGACCGGCTGTGCGATATCTGCCTGCCGCCCGGTTTGCGGAAAATGCGGCATCCTGTTCCAGACGGTTACACTGTCTCTGTACGCGCAGATATTCCTCACGCTCTTTGTGGCCCTGCGCCGCAGTGCTTCGCCGGATCCGCTGCAGCATTTCCAGCCGCTCCCCGGAGGCGGAGAGTTTGGCCTGCAGCGCCGCGAGCGCCGGATCTGCTTCCGCCTGCATCTGCGCAGGAATCGCGGCGGTCGAAGCGACTGTGTAAGCCTGCCGGCGTTCCCGGATCTCTTCGAGTGAATCGGAGAGATCTTTTTGGTGCCGCTCACTTTGCTGAAGTTCCTGCTTAAGGCCGGGAAGGCGCGCCGCTTCCGCTTCCAGGACAGCGGCCCGATCCTGCTTTTTGCGGATCTGGCCGGAGGCGCGGTCGGGACTCAGGCGGTCGATCTCTTTTTTGAGCTGTCTGACAGCCCTGTCGTAGGAGGTGAGATCATCCTGTTCCGACGTGACGTCGCCGATCTTGGCCTGGATCATTGTCGTGGCTTCCGTCTCATGGTCCTGCTGAGACCAGAATACGGTACGGCTGAAGGACTCTCTGTCGATCCCGAACAGTTCCTCGCCGATCTGCTCGGAGAAATCCGAACTGGGAAGTCCTGTCTCTTCGTCATAGAGATGAAATGTGTCTTCTTTCTTTCTGGCTCCGAATATGCGGAGCATGCGATACGCCTTGTCTCCTTTTTGGAAGGTAACGCTTCCGCCGTAAATGCCGCCGCCCCATGGCCGGTAGCGCAGGCGCTCGTTTCCCTCCTCATTCCTTTTCATTTCCCCGTCAAATCCGTAAAACATCACTTTAAGAAAGACGGCAAGGGTCGATTTGCCCCAGCCGTTTTCCGCCAGGATCGTATTGAGCGGATCCTCGAACACATAGGAGAAATCGGCCAGCCTGCCGAAATGCTCAATATGTAAGGAAAGAAGTTTCATAGATGTATTTCTCCATTGCAAAGCGGCGCCAACTTATTCTGCCTGAGGCCGGCGCGGGACAGGTCAAAAGAGTGAATCCCCCGACAGCGCCCGCAGACCGCAGCGCATGATCTTTGCTTTCATTGCCTCGTCCAGGTCTTCCGCGGCGCTTACGACGCGCACAAATTCGCCCTTGAGCGTCGCGTCACATAGAAAGTCTTCGCTGTGCACCACAGGGACTGTGCTGTCTGTGTAGTCAAAATAGTGATAGCAGTCCGCCCATTCGTTCCGTACAAGCGCGGGATCGGGGCTGCAGCCGTATTCAAGACTTCCGGTCAGTTCCAGACGCACCAGATCCTGTTCCGCGGCCTGCGAAGAGGTGAGTGCGATGCCGATCCTCTCATAGACTTCCGAGTCGCTCTCGCATCCTGTCACATCGCAGGGGACACTGTACAGACAGCGTGATGCAAACGGAATAAAACGGCTTGCGATCCGGCCGTCCTGCGTGTCGGTGTCCAGAAGGACAAAACCGCATGGCCCGCATTCATCGAAGCCGCGCCCCTCCAGACATCCGCTGTATGCGGCTGTTCCGCGTTCATCCAGCCGGAAAGAGCGATAGTTGTGCAGATGCCCGAGGGCAAGATAATCAATGCCGTGACCGCGCAGGACATCAAGGGGAACAGACTCCGCGTCTGGCGCTGCCGTGCCTTCCCGGACCTGCCCGTGCAGCATGACAATATTGAGACTGGATGGATCCAGATCCGGCGCGGAAAAGGGGCCTCCTGAAGGTTCCTTGCCGGTGATACAGATCCTGCGGCCGCCGGCCGATGGATCCGACAGTTCCCAACCGGTCCAGCTGTCACTGAACAGATAACAGTTGCCGGGCTGCGGCCTAGAGGAAAACAGAGCCGTCCCTTCGTCGTGATTGCCGCGCAGACAGAAAAAGAGGATCTCTTTGTGGGTACAGATCAGGTCCTCGACAGCTCTTACAGCTGCCGGGGAGGGCGTCTGTGTATCAAAGAGGTCCCCGCAGATCAGTATACACCCGACACTGCTGCGGCGGGCATAACCGCAAAGCCTGCGGAACGTATGAAGCAGTTCCGCACGCCTTTGACGCGCCGCTTCCTGATCAAAACGGCTTCTGAGATCAGCGTCCAGATGCAGGTCGCTGCAGTGAATGATCTTCATAGGCGGTCTCCCTTTTCCGAAGAGGCAGCCTCGCGGTCCAGCTGTGCGATCAGGTTATCCAGCAGAATGATGGAATGTTCGTCGCTCATGATCGCTGACTTGAGATTCCCGCCCCGTTTTCTTACCATCTCGTTGGCGACATAGTCGTAGAGGAGCGTGCCGACAGCCGGATTTTTGTACGCGTTTGTGATCGTGTTTTTGTGCGGCCCTCTGCCGTAGACCGGATAGATACCCAGTTCGTTGTATATGACCAGGGAAACTTCCGGATACGGATACTGCGGCTGCAGGATGAAGAAATTGTTCTCTCCTGCGCGGATCGGATCGGAGCCCGGCGAGGCCAGGCGCTGCTGAATATTGTCTCTGATCATTACCAGCATCGTGCGCACCATAGATGCAGGAAAGCGGAGCGGCGTGTCACTCCAGGTCTTTCCGGTATAATCGACGGCATCGGAGATCAGATCTGCGAGCATTCCGGTGCGGACCAGATTCTGAAGGCCTTCCGGATGGCAGATCGTGATCCTCCCGAAACGGGTGGAGCTGCGGGCGCGCTGCTGCAGCGTATCGACCGCCGCGTATACAAGGTCCTTAAAACTCAGGAACGCATACTGATCAAAGGGATCGATCAGATTGCGGAATATCTGCTCGAACAGCGCTCTGTCACCGCGGCTCGCCACATCCCTGTACAACGCCAGCCACAGATTCGGAGGGACGCTGTCAAAGCACAGATCCGGATGGATCATGGCCGTTTTGTGCTGGCTGCCTATCTGGTAAAAGCTCTGGTTGGGATTGACCGGCCGCG